>NZ_JBIMRA010000050.1:0-3890 GCF_043945515.1 Citrobacter freundii complex sp. 2024EL-00216
GGAAAGAGTTTTTACCCAGATCGATACCAATGAGCGCAATGTTTTCCATGATAGTTCTCCGAATGAAAGCCTGTCCTCAGCATAGTACCGGGAAGGAGGGAGTGACCATCTCATTAAATAAAGCACGCTAAGCCGGTGGCAGCGGTCGCAATGGCCTAAACTTCCCCGCACCGACCTTGGCGCTGCTGCGCCATAGGTAATCGCCGGTCAGGTTGATGTGCTCCCACCCCAGCGGCGACAGATATTGCAACAATGTGTCGTCCAGCGCCGTGCCGTTGCCACGCAAAGCACTGGTGGCACGCTCCAGATATACCGTGTTCCACAACACGATGGCCGCCGTCACCAGATTGAGGCCGCTGGCCCGGTAGCGCTGCTGCTCAAAACTGCGGTCGCGGATTTCACCCAATCGGTAGAAGAAGACCGCCCTGGCCAGCGCGTTGCGCGCCTCGCCCTTATTCAGCCCCGCATGGACGCGGCGGCGCAGCTCCACGCTTTGCAGCCAATCCAAAATGAACAGCGTGCGCTCGATGCGCCCCAGCTCGCGCAACGCCACGGCCAAGCCGTTCTGGCGCGGGTAGCTGCCGAGTTTGCGCAGCATCAGCGAAGCCGTTACCGTGCCTTGCTTGATGGAGGTGGCCAGCCGCAGAATTTCATCCCAATGGGCGCGTATTTGCTTGATGTTCAGCCTGTCGCTGCTAATCATCGGCTTGAGCGCGTCATAGGCGGCATCGCCCTTGGGGATGAATAGCTTGGTTTCGCCCAAGTCACGGATACGCGGCGCGAAGCGAAATCCCAGCAAATGCATCAAGCCAAACACGTGATCGGTGAAGCCTGCCGTGTCGGTGTAGTGTTCCTCGATGCGCAAGTCCGACTCGTGGTACAGCAGGCCATCAAGCACGTAAGTTGAATCACGAATGCCCACGTTGACCACCTTGGCACTGAAGGGCGCGTACTGGTCGGAGATATGGGTGTAGAAAGTCCGTCCTGGACTGCTTCCATACTTCGGGTTGATATGACCAGTGCTTTCTGCTTTGCTGCCGGTTCTGAAGTTCTGGCCGTCCGACGATGACGTGGTGCCGTCACCCCAGTTGCCGGCGAAGGGTTGCCGAAACTGCGCATTCACCAGCTCGGCCAGCGCCGTCGAATAGGTTTCATCGCGGATGTGCCAGGCTTGCAGCCAAGACAGCTTGGCGTAGGTGGTGCCAGGGCAGGACTCGGCCATTTTGGTCAGACCCAGGTTGATCGCGTCGGCCAGGATCGTCGTCAACAGCAAGGTTTTGTCCTTGGCCGTGTCGCTGGTCTTCAGGTGTGTGAAGTGGCGGGTGAAGCCCGTCCATTCATCGACCTCCATCAGCAACTCGGTGATTTTGAGGTGCGGCAGCAGCATAGCTGTCTGGTCGATCATGGCTTGCGCGGCGTCTGGTACTGCCGCGTCCAGCGGCGTGATCTTCAGGCCTGACGCGGTGGTGATGATGGCATCCGGTAAGTCGTTGGCCGCAGCCATGCGGTTGACTGTGGCGAGTTGCGCCTCCAACAATTCCAACCGGTCATGCAGGTATTGGTCGCAGTCGGTGGCCACTGCCAGCGGCAATTCGCTGGCCAGCTTCAAAGTGGCGAACTTCTCGACCGGCACCAGGTATTCGTCGAAGTCCTTGAACTGGCGAGAACCCTGCACCCAGACATCACCGGAGCGCAGCGCGTTCTTCAGCTCCGACAGGGCGCATAACTCGTAGTAACGCCGGTCGATGCCGTCGTCGGTCAGAACCAGCTTTGCCCAGCGCGGCTTGATGAATGCGGTTGGCGCATCGGCGGGCACCTTGCGCGCGCTGTCGCTGTTCATGCCGCGCAGCATGTCGATGGCATCGAGCACACCCTTGGCGGCGGGCGCAGCCCGCAATTTGAGCACGCCCAGGAACTGCGGCGCGTAGCGGCGTAGCGTGGCATAGCTTTCACCGATGTGGTGCAGGAAATCAAAGTCGGCAGGCCGCGCCAATGTTTGCGCTTCGGTGACGCTGGCGGCGAAGGTGTCCCAGGGCATAACGGCCTCGATGGCGGCGAACGGATCGCTGCCGCTTTGCTTGGCCTCAATCAACGCTTGACCGATGCGCCCATACATCCGCACCTTGTCGTTGATCGCCTTGCCGGAAGCCTGGAACTGCTGCTGATGCTTGTTCTTGGCCGCGTTGAACAGCTTGCCGATGATGCGATCGTGAAGGTCGATGATTTCATCGGTGACGGTGGCCATGCCTTCGATGGCCAGCGCTACCAGCGTGGCATAGCGTCGTTGCACCTCGAACTTTGCCAGATCAGCAGGCGTCATCTGGCCACCTTCACGAGCGATTTTGAGCAGGCGGTTCTGGTGAACCTGCCGCTCGATGCCTGCGGGCAGATCAAGTGCTTGCCAGGATTTCAGGCGCTCAATATGTTCGAGCATGTGGCGAGAGTTCGGTTTGGCAGGCGACTGGCGCAGCCATGCCAGCCACGTCACTTTACTGCCGTCCTTGCGCTTGAGAAGTTCGTCCAGGCGCTGACGGTGGGGTGATAACAAAGAATCGGTCAGCGCCGCGTAAATGCGTCGGTTGGCACGGGTGATGGCCTCGGCGCTTGCGCGCTCGATGGCATTCATGGCGGGCAGGATAATGCTCTGCCGCCGCAGATTCTCGACAAGTGCGCTCGCCAGCACGATGCCTTTGTCGGTCTGCAAGGCCAGCTCGGTCAATGTATGCACGGCTTGCCGATAGTGGCTCATGGTGAAGGGCTTGAACCCAAAAACCGTTTGCAGCTCGACCAAGTGCTCCCGCCGTGTCTGTTCGCGCTGGCCGTACTCGCTCCAACTTTCCACTGGCATCTTGAGTTGCGCGGCCACCATGCGCAACAGGGGCGGAAACGGAGGCTCATCGACGCCCAAAAAGGTGCCAGGGAATCGCAAGTAGCAAAGCTGCACAGCGAAGCCCAATCGATTCGCGGCGCCGCGACGCTGACGGATCACCGACAGGTCGGTTTCGTTGAACGTGTAGTGCCGTATCAGTTCGTCTTTGGCATCTGGCAGTGCCAGCAGGCTTTCGCGCTCGGTGGCGGACAGGATTGAGCGGCGTGGCATGGTCAGTCTTCCCGCAGGTACTGGTACAAGGTTTCGCGGCTGATGCCGAAGTCACGGGCCACCAAGGTTTTTTGGTCGCCTGCCGCAACTCGCCGTTTCAACTCGGCAATTTGTTCGCTGTTCAGCGATTTCTTTCGTCCCCGGTAGGCACCGCGCTGCTTGGCCAGCACGATTCCCTCGCGCTGACGTTCGCGGATCAGGGCGCGCTCGAACTCAGCGAAGGCTCCCATGACCGACAGCATCAGATTGGCCATCGGTGAGTCCTCGCCGGTGAACTTCAGCCCTTCTTTGACGAACTCCATGCGCACGCCCCGTTGTGTCAGCCCTTGGACGATGCGGCGCAGGTCATCAAGGTTGCGTGCCAGCCTGTCCATGCTATGCACCACCACGGTGTCGCCCTCGCGGACGAAGGCCAGCAGCCTTTCCAGCTCGGGACGCTGGGTGTCCTTGCCAGAAGCCTTGTCGGTGAACACCCGCGCCACCTGAACACCCTCCAATTGCCGTTCCGGGTTCTGGTCGAAGCTGCTGACGCGGACATAGCCGATGCGTTGACCTTGCAAGATGCCTCCAAAGGCAAAAGTGTCAGGATGAAATCTATTACCTTTGACGGAATATGTCAATCAATAGGAAATTTAACTCTATTCTGACATCGTTTGCACATGGTGTCGTTTTCAGAAGACGGCTGCACTGAACGTCAGAAGCCGACTGCACTATAGCAGCGGAGGGGTTGGATCCATCAGGCAACGACGGGCTGCTGCCGGCCATCAGCGGACGCAGGGAGGACTTTCCG
>NZ_JBIMRA010000051.1:0-3650 GCF_043945515.1 Citrobacter freundii complex sp. 2024EL-00216
AATTATAAGGATTATTTAGAATGAAACTTAAATTAGTTGCAGTGGCAGTGACTAGCCTGTTGGCGGCAGGTGCGGTAAACGCAGCTGAGGTATATAACAAAGACGCAAACAAACTGGATATCTACGGAAAAGTTCACGCTCAGCACTACTTCTCTGACGACAACGGCAGCGATGGCGACAAAACCTACGCGCGTCTGGGCTTCAAAGGTGAAACTCAGATCAATGACCAGCTGGTTGGTTTTGGTCAGTGGGAATATGAATTCAAAGGCAACCGTTCTGAATCCCAGGGCTCTGAAGCAGACAAAACTCGTCTGGCATTCGCTGGTCTGAAATTCGCTGAATACGGTTCTTTCGACTACGGTCGTAACTACGGCGTGGCCTACGACATCGGCGCATGGACCGACGTCCTGCCTGAGTTCGGTGGTGATACCTGGACCCAGACTGACGTATTCATGACTGGCCGTACTACTGGCGTTGCAACCTACCGTAACACCGACTTCTTCGGTCTGGTTGAAGGTCTGAACTTTGCTGCTCAGTACCAGGGCAAAAATGACCGTGACAACCTGAAAGAAGCTAACGGTGACGGCTTCGGTCTGTCTACCACTTATGAGTATGAAGGCTTTGGCGTAGGTGCTACCTATGCGAAATCTGACCGTACCGACAAACAGTCTGTCGGTAACGGCGGTTTCATGGCTTCCGGTAAAAACGCTGAAGTATGGGCCGCTGGTCTGAAATATGATGCGAACAACATCTACCTGGCAACCACCTACTCTGAAACCCGCAACATGACCACCTATGGTGGCTCCGGTGTTACTGGTATTGCAGATAAAGCACAAAACTTTGAAGTAGTTGCTCAGTACCAGTTCGACTTCGGTCTGCGTCCGTCCGTTGCTTACCTGAAATCCAAAGGTAAAGACATCAACGGTTACGGCGACCAGGATCTGGTTGAATACGTAGACCTGGGTGCTACTTACTACTTCAACAAAAACATGTCCACCTTCGTTGATTACAAAATCAACCTGCTGGATGACAACAACTTCACCAATGCAGCGAAAGTGTCAACTGACAACATCGTGGCTGTTGGTCTGAACTACCAGTTCTAATTTTGTTGTAGTCAGAATACAAAGCCAGTCCTTCAAGGGCTGGCTTTTTCTCTTGATGTAGACTCGGTCATAAGGAGTATGCCGTGCAGACATTCACTGGTCGTTGTCTTTGCGGACAGAGTCATTTTACCGTCGACGTCGAAATGCTGGATGTCTATGCCTGCCATTGTACGCTGTGTCAGAAATGGTCTGGCGGCATCGCCATGTATCTGGAAGCCAGCGCTCACCCGCTGATGTCACCAGAATCGGTAGAACCTTCGCACTTTCCTTCCTCAAATCGTGGTGAACGGTTCTTCTGTTCCGGCTGCGGATGCCCACTGTGGTTTACGTTGACGGACAGCGATCGCTACTTTATTCCGTGGACACTTCTGGAGCTTAATGAGGTAGATCGCCGCCGCCTGATATTAGCAGCAGAAATCTATACGGAAACACAGCCTGCGTTCTGGAGATTGACGGGGCAATACGCTCGACTGAGTGGGAAAGAAGTCGAAGAGATGGATTACCCCTGTCATTTAGCTCACTAGTTATTAACGTTGTACCTTTGCCAGACTGAACCACATTCCTATCGCTAATACGATAAGCATGCTGCCGGCGCTGCTTAAGGCCACGCTATGTGACCAGGTGAACGCTTCTCTGGCAGCCGTCAGCAATGCCTCACTCAGTGACGACGGGAGCGAGTGCGCCAGTTGTACCGCCTCCCCCATTGACGATGAGGCACGTTCCATTTCCTGCGGATTAAGTCCGGCTGGCGGCAGAATCGATGCAGAAAAGCTACGGTTCAACAGCAAACCAAAGATAGCGATCCCAAGTCCGGCTCCCAGTTCATAAGCCATTGTCTCGATGGCACCCGCGGCCGCGGCTTTTTCCGCAGGTGCTGCTGCCATGATAGCCGCTGTTGAAGCCAGAAGCGCACTGGCGGCGCTGAAGCCGAGCAAAGCCATCAAAATCCAGGCTTGTACCTGTTGGCTACTGAAATCCGTCATCGCAAGGCCGTAAAAGCTAACAGCGCTCAGCGCCATGCCCGCCGTTGCCACACAACGTAATCCCAGACGTGAAACCAACATACCGGCAATCGGTCCGCTGAAACCACTTGCCAGCATCACCGGCAGCATGAACAACCCTGCCTGATACGGTGTTAAGCCGTGGACAAACTGTAGCTCCTGAGCCATCAGTAACTCGAAACCCACCAGCGTTATCATCGCGGTCATCGCCATCACGACACCACTTAAAATGATGCGATGCGTGAACAACCGCATATCAATCATCGGGCGGGCTGCCGCAAGCTGGATGCGGACAAACTGCCACAACAGCAAAGCGCCGGTTAACAGCGTCAGAGCGATAGCAACGGTCGCCGTATGCCCTTTCAGCGCGGTTTTGGCGCTGTATACCAGCAGCAGAATGGCGACAATCAGCATTATCGCATGACCAAAATTTAACGATTGATCGCGACGTCCAGCCTGGCGCGGCACTAAGCGTGCGGTTAAGGCCATTACCACCAGGACAATCGGTACATTAATTAAGAATACTGATCCCCAGTAGAAGTGCTCCAGTAGCATCCCGCCAACCAGTGGGCCAAACGCCGCACCGCCGGAGCCAACCGCGGCCCAGACGCCGAGCGCCATATTACGATGCCGTTGCTCAGCGAAAGTGGCGCGAATCCCCGCAAGCGTTGCCGGCACAATCATCGCCGCGCCAATCGCCAACACGGCCCGGGTGACAATCAGCCAGCTGGCGCTATGAGCAAAAGCGGCCGCCAGCGATGCCAGACCAAACAAGCCTCCACCTAACAGCAGCAAGCGTTTAAAGCCAATGCGATCGCCCAGCGCCCCCATGGGCAACACCATACCGGCCATTACCAGAGAATAAATATCAATGATCCACAGCAGCTCGTTACCACTGGCACCCAGCGTCATACTCAGCGTGGGCGCGGCAACGTGCAGCACCGTTGCATCAATCGCAACAGGGATGTAGACCAGCACAATAATCACTAACGTTAACCACTGACGAAACATAAAACTCCCTTCAAAACTGAAACTGGACACACGTCCAGGTTCGGCGATCCTACGGAAATTTGAACGTATGTCCAACTTTTTGTTAGACTGCGTGCTAAACGGATATGGGAGGAACGATGAGCTATCTAAATCGGGATGAACGTCGGGAAGTGATTCTGCAGGCGGCAATGCGCGTCGCGCTTGAGGAAGGATTTACCGCCATGACGGTGCGGCGTATTGCCACGGAAGCTCAGGTGTCAACCGGCCAGGTGCATCATCACTTTACGTCTGCCGGCGAGTTAAAATCCCTCGCTTTTGTGCAACTGATCCGTACTCTTCTGGATGCCGAACTGGTCAGCGCAAACGCCAGCTTCCGTGAACGGCTGCATGCCATGCTGGGCAGCGAAGATGGCGGGTTCGAACCCTATAGGGGTCGGTTCCGGCTGAGGGCGAAATGACACCCTAAGCTTTCGGTTCCTTGTGCCAAAGATATTCGCCAGTCAGTAGAATGTGCGCCCAGCCCAATGGGGATATGTGGGGAAGAAATTCAGGGGGA
>NZ_JBIMRA010000052.1:0-3611 GCF_043945515.1 Citrobacter freundii complex sp. 2024EL-00216
GGGGTCGGTTCCGGCTGAGGGCGAAATGACACCCTAAGCGTTAGCTCTGTGTCGTTGCACGATGTCAGCGACGGTATTCTTGCTGATACCGAGCTCGCGTGCGATCCAGCGATAGCTGCGTCCCTCGGCCCTCATCGCAACCACCTTAGGCAAAAGTCGGTCTGATTTTGGTCGCACTCCGGCCTGACGACCAAGCCTCTTACCACGTGCCTTCGCAACAGCAAGGCCTGACTTGACCCGCTCGCTGATGAGATCCCGCTCAAACTCCGCAATGCCGGAAAGAAACGTCGCCAGCATTCGTCCATACGGCGACGAAAGATCGAACGCCATTCCATTCATGGCTATCACGGAAACCTTCCAGTTCTCCAGTTCACGTAGCGTATTGAGCAGATCGAGCGTCGAGCGCCCCCACCGGGAAAGCTCAGTGACCAGGATTGCATCAATTTGTCTGGACTGGGCAAGCGCCAGGACTTTCTTTCGCTCGGCCCGGTCGAGTTTAGTTCCTGAACCTGTTTCCTTAAATATTCCCACCACGTCGTAGCCGGCACGGCCGGCGAAGGCTCGCAGATCAAATTCCTGGCGTTCACAAGACTGATCCGCTGTTGAAACCCGGCAGTAAATGGCGGCACGATGTCCCAATTGAACCCTCCTGGATTTTTGTATCGGAACGCCCTGATTTATATGGGCTGGCTGTTGTCCAAAACAGACTATACTTCAAAAGGGACGAATTTGTATGTCACGACGCCATATTTTCACCGAACGGCAGCGAGCAGCGCTGTTCGATCTGCCCACGGACGAACTGTCGCTACTGAAGTTCTACACGCTGGGCGATGATGACCTGGAAAACATTAGGCAGCGCCGCAGACCGGAAAACAGGATTGGCTTTGCCCTGCAACTTTGTGCCTTACGATATCCGGGCCGTGCACTGGCTCCTGGTGAGATGATCCCGCGTGAAGTCCTTTCCTTCGTCGGTGCTCAGCTTGGAGTTCCGGCTGATGCGCTTCTCACTTATGCCACACGGCGCCAAACCCGTCAGCAGCACATGGACACGCTGCGCGAAATTTACGGCTACAAGACCTTCACGGGCCGTGGTGCCCGTGATCTGCGGGAGTGGACTTTCGGCCAGGCCGAAGATGCCAGATCAAACGAGGATCTTGCTCATCGTTTTATTGTGCGGTGTCGGGAAACTTCCACCATTCTGCCCGCAGTATCGACAATCGAGCGCTTGTGCGCGGATGCTCTGGTCGCCGCTGAGCGGCGGATTGAAACGCGGATTGCGGAAAATTTAACAGCGGATGTTCGCGATCACCTGGACAAACTTCTGAGTGAAATGCTCGCCGGCAATATCAGTCGTTTCATCTGGCTTCGCAACTTCGAGGTTGGTAACAACTCGGCTGCTGCTAACCGTTTGCTCGACAGGCTCGAATTTCTGCGTACCCTGAATATCAATCATAGTGCTTTGGCCAGCATACCTGCCCATCGCATTGCCCGGCTGCGTCGGCAGGGTGAACGCTACTTCACCGACGGTTTGCGTGACATCACTTCGGACCGCCGCTGGGCGATCCTTGCCGTCTGTGTTGTGGAGTGGGAAGCGGCGATTGCTGATGCCATAGTCGAAACCCATGACAGGATCGTAGGAAAAACCTGGCGGGAAGCGAAGCGCCAGCATGACGAAACAATTTCCGGCTCTAAAGCCACACTCACGGATACGATCCGTACCTTCACCGCGCTGGGAGCTTCGTTGCTTGAGGCCCGCAGTGACGGAACCCCGCTGGAGATGGCTGTCGCCAGTTCGGTTGCATGGGACCGGCTCGCTCAACTGGTAGCGACAGGGACTCAACTCAGCAACACGCTAGCCGATGAGCCTCTTGCATATGTCGGGCAGGGATACCATCGCTTTCGTCGTTATGCGCCCCGCATGTTGCGCTGTCTGAAGCTCGAAGCCGCGCCGGTCGCCGGACCATTGGTAGCAGCAGCTTTGTCGATCGGAGAGATGAAAGGTGTTGCATCGCCAGAAAGGCGTTTCCTGCGGCCCAGCTCCAAATGGAACCGTCATTTACGAGCTCAGGAAAAAGGAGATACCCGTCTTTGGGAAGTGGCGGTACTCTTTCACCTCCGGGATGCTTTTCGTTCCGGAGATGTCTGGCTCGCTCATTCGCGCCGCTATGGTGACCTCAAGCAGGTACTGGTGCCGATGATCGCGGCGCAGGAAAATGCAAAACTGGCCGTGCCTTCCAACCCACAGGATTGGCTGGCAGACAGAAAGGCGCGACTCACGATCGCTCTTAAGCGGCTGGCCCGGGCTGCCCGTAACGGCACTATTCCGCACGGTAGCATAGAAGATGGAACGTTGCGGATCGACAGGTTGACAGCAGACGTGCCGGATGGTGCCGAGGCACTCATACTGGATCTGTATCGCCGAATGCCGTCCGTTCGGATTACCGACATGCTGCTTGAAGTTGATGCAGCCCTTGGTTTCACAGATGCGTTTACCCATCTGAGAACCGGGGCTCCATGTCGCGACCGGATCGGTCTGCTCAACGTCCTGCTCGCTGAAGGGCTCAATCTGGGCCTGCGTAAGATGGCGGAAGCTACAAACACGCATGATTACTGGCAGCTCTCACGCCTTGCCCGCTGGCATGTTGAAAGCGAAGCCATGAACCAGGCATTGGCAATTGTGGTGGCCGCGCAGGGTAAACTGCCGATGTCACGCGTCTGGGGGATGGGCACGTCAGCATCGAGCGATGGTCAGTTTTTCCCGACAGCGCGGCATGGCGAAGCCATGAACATGGTCAATGCCAAATATGGTTCTGTTCCCGGCCTCAAAGCGTATACTCACGTAAGCGACCAGTTCGCGCCATTCGCTTGTCAGTCGATCCCGGCGACCGTGAGCGAGGCACCGTATATTCTCGATGGACTACTGATGAACGAGGTCGGTCGCCATGTTCGCGAACAGTATGCCGATACAGCAGGATTCACCGACCATTTGTTCGGAGCCAGTAGCCTGCTCGGCTACAATCTCGTTCTGCGAATCAGGGATCTGCCATCGAAGCGGTTGTACGTATTTAATCCCGATACGACCCCCAGGGAGTTACGCAAGTTGGTAGGTGGAAAAGCCCGGGAGGATCTTATCGTTGCGAACTGGCCTGATATTTTCCGTTGTGCCGCGACGATGACCGCTGGCAAAATCAGGCCCAGCCAACTCCTGCGCAAGCTCGCTTCTTACCCACGACAAAACAACCTTGCAGTTGCGCTTCGTGAAGTTGGTCGTATTGAACGGACCCTTTTCATTATTGAGTGGATCCTGGATACGGACATGCAGCGGCGTGCTCAGATCGGTCTTAACAAGGGAGAGGCCCACCATGCGCTCAAAAATGCGCTCCGTATCGGGAGGCAGGGGGAAATTCGCGATCGCACGACAGAGGGGCAGCACTACCGAATCGCTGGGCTCAATTTATTGACTGCGGTGATCATTTACTGGAATACCGTCCATCTTGGTCATGCCGTCACGGAGCGGCGGAACGAAGGGTTGGATGTTCCCCCTGAATTTCTTCCCCACATATCCCCATTGGGCTGGGCGCACATTCTACTGACTGGCGAATATCTTTGGC
>NZ_JBIMRA010000053.1:0-3463 GCF_043945515.1 Citrobacter freundii complex sp. 2024EL-00216
GTCCTTACCACCTTTTGCGACGATCTTCATCGCTACCAGTTCGGTTGCTCCACAAAATGAGCATGTGAATAAATGATTCATGTAAACCTCTGCCCCTAACCTTAGTTTTCTGTCAGCGAATCATCCGATTATTCATACGCCACCGGCGGCTACTTCGTTGGCGTCCTGCCTGTTCGCTGTTGATGTGAGTAATGTAGGATAACTTACTATTTGAGGTCAAGTGGAAATGTCGGATAACTTACATTGAGGGGCGAAAAAAAACCGGGTATTCCCGGTTTTCTTATAAATCCATTATTACTTGTCTTACTAATCCTACCAATCGGCAGTTACCATTGACTTCTAAAGTCCTGTAATTGGGGTTAAGAGGTACTAGGTATTTCAGCGGCCCATCGATGACGAACTTTTTAATAGTGGCTTCATCACTGCCCATAAGCTGTGCAATAACAATTTTACCATTAGCTTGACTGGCATCACCAAAATCAGGTTCTACAACAACAATAGAACCTTCGGGAATACTTGGTGCACCTGTAGGGTTGGTCATCGAGTCGCCGCGAACAATAAGTGCAAATGCACTTTCAGAAACGGCAGCCGAAGTATAGACCCAGTCATGAATGTCCCGCTCTGTGATCGCTACGCAATTGGCCGTCCATTCCCCGGCCTGTACCCATGTGAGAACGGGGACTGACCTAATTCCGAATCTTTGTTCCGGGTCCATAGTTGGTGGCTGCTGACTTCCATCATCCTTTCCATCCAGTAACCACTGCGGTGTCTTTTCCAATGCAGCCGCAAGCGCCTGGAGGTTTTCACCACCCGGTTTGTAGTCACCGGATTCCCAACCGGTGATAGTGACGCGATTAACCCCGACGAGCTTTGCCA
The DNA here is from genome assembly GCF_043945515.1 of Citrobacter freundii complex sp. 2024EL-00216. NCBI lineage: Bacteria > Pseudomonadati > Pseudomonadota > Gammaproteobacteria > Enterobacterales > Enterobacteriaceae > Citrobacter > Citrobacter freundii complex sp. 2024EL-00216. The sequence continues at coordinate 877 of NZ_JBIMRA010000053.1, forward strand.
GGACGGATTGCGTCATCTTTAGCTCTTTTCGTCTGCTTCGGATTCGATCATTCATTTTCATGTAGGTAATCCTACCATTATCTGATGTAGGAGTGCTTGACCATTTGATGTAAGATATCCTACTATCAGTGCACTGCATTACTTAACTCCAGAGGGAAAAATGAAAAAGAATGACGTTATTTCTTACTTCGGTGGCGTAGGGAAAACCGCTAAGGCTTTGAATATCTCTCATGCGTCCGTGTCGGGATGGGATGAAATTATTCCAAAGGGACGAGCTTTTGAGATCCAAGCGCTGACCAAAGGTGTATTGAAAGTTGACCAATCACTTTATGAAAAGCGTAGCCACTCGGCTGCGTGATTAAAACCACAGAATTAAGGGGTTAACCGTGGGTAACGAACCTATTTGGAAAGTCGAACGTCAGCCAGCCTGGCTGGTGGCCGCGATTAAAAAGACTATTACCGATCTGCCTGGTGGGTATGCCGAGGCTGCGGAATGGTTGGGTGTGACAGAGAACGCATTATTTAACCGCCTTCGTGTTGACGGCGACCAGATCTTCCCACTGGGCTGGGCAATGGTTTTACAACGTGCTGGTGGTTCAACTCATATCGCTGATGCCGTTGCACGTCATTCTCAGGGCGTATTTGTACCGCTGGCAGATGTTGATGATCTGGATAACGCCGATATCAACCAGCGTCTGATGGAGTCCATTGAGTGGATTGGTCGCCATTCTAATTTTGTACGTAAAGCCACGGCTGATGGGGTAATTGACGCAGATGAGCGCGCTCAGATTGAGGAAAACAGCTATCAGGTTATCGCGAAGTTCCAGGAGCATGTCGCGCTGCTTTACCGAGTCTTTTGTGTCGCTGAAAAGAGTGACGCCCGCGAGTGTGCAGCTCCGGGCGCCTTGGCGAACAACTCTTCGAGTATGGAGAAATAATCCGCATGAGCAGTTTAACGGCTTTTAACCGTCTACCGCAACTAAGGATGATCCCGGTTTCGGGTACTCCGTTGTTTCGGTATGAACGCAGATTATCAAACCGCTGGGTTCCGTGTAACCACAGTAGGGCGGTTTCAATTGTGGGGGTCTACAACCGGAGGGCAAAACGCCTGTGCGTGAACTTAACCGAAGGTTCAAAGACCACCGCGGAGTGCCAGTCCGTGTTATCCGCTGGGAGCCAGAAACACGGCGCGTTATCTACCTGCGCGATGGCTATCCACACGAATGCTTCAGCCCACTTGAGCATTTCAGGCAAAAGTTCAGGGAGATAACGGACGATCATGAGCACTAAATTAACCGGCTACGTATGGGATGGTTGCGCGGCGTCGGGCATGAAGTTGTCTAGTGTCGCGATCATGGCTCGTCTTGCTGATTTCAGCAGCGATGAGGGCGTGTGCTGGCCGTCAATTGAAACTATTGCTCGCCAGCTTGGCGCAGGGCCGAGCACTATCAGAACGGCAATCGCAAAGCTTGAAAAAGATGGCTGGCTCACGCGTACACAGCGCCGTAATGGTAACCGTAATGCGTCGAACGTGTACCGCCTGAATGTGGCGAAACTTCAGGCTGCCGCATTTTCTCAACTGTCAGATTCTGACACGTCAAAATCTGACGCATCAAATTTTGACGCCTCAAAAACTGACCCGTCGAAATCTGGCAAAAAAGGCGGTTTTGACCCGTCAGAATCTGGCGGGGATCCGTCAGTAAAATCAACACAAGATCCACAAGTAACTTCAAAACCCTCTTGTCCGGTTGCGGCGCAACCAGACCCTGAAGTCGTGATTACTGACCAGGCGATTTTAGTTCTGTCCCATTTGAATCAGATCAGCGGATCCCGGTATCAGAAATCAAAAACATCCCTGGAGAACATTCGTGCCCGACTGCGTGAGGGGTACAGCGTTGCAGACCTGCAACTTGTTATCGACCTGAAGCATGAACACTGGCACGAGAACGACGAGCAGTACCAGTACATGCGTCCGGAAACGCTGTTCGGCCCGAAGAAATTCGAGAGCTATCTGCAAAGCGCTACCCGCTGGGAGCAGAAGGGACGGCCTAAACGCGCTGACTGGGGGGCGAAAAAGCGCGATGTGATGGCTTTTGGTCCGGTTGATACAACGATTCCAGAGGGGTTCAGAGGATGACGTTAAACAAATATTGCCAGGCGCTGGCGGCACTACGTAGCCAACCAGCCCACGAATTGAAAGAAGTTGGCGATCAGTGGCGAACACCGGATCTGCTTTTCTGGGGTATCAACGCGCTATTTGGTCCATTAGTTCTGGATCTGTTTGCTGACGACGACAATGCGAAGTGCCCGGCATGGTACACCGCCGAAGATAACGCGCTGACTCAGGACTGGTCTGAACGTCTTGCAGAACTGGGCGGCGCTGGTTATGGCAACCCACCGTATAGCCGTTCGCAGTACCACGAGAAACAGGCGATCACTGGTATGACGCACATCATGAACTACGCAGCAGCCCAGCGCGAGGAGGGCGGTCGCTATGTATTCCTGATAAAAGCCGCGCCGAGTGAAAAGTGGTGGCCCGAAGATGCCGATCACATTGTATTCATTCGCGGGCGCATTGGGTTCGATC
>NZ_JBIMRA010000054.1:0-3340 GCF_043945515.1 Citrobacter freundii complex sp. 2024EL-00216
TGAGCGAAGAGCGGACATTGCTAACAGCATCCTATGTGAATCATTACGATCAAATCAATGACTAGATAAGCACAAACCTGAAAAGAGGCCTACTGACGAAGTAGGCCTGAGTTCCTTATATATTTCACAAAATTCAGAGAGTTTCTAAGATGGATAAAAGTGTTGGAAGTTGACTCTCTCTCACACGGAATCTACCCGTCCTAGATAATTCCGTTTCAATTCCGTTAACGAAGAAATGTACGGAATCAAAAACGGCCGAGCTATTCATATATTTATTCTGATAAATTTCTTGGAGATTCTTTGAGCTTACTATTTTTGTCTTTGCTAAAGTAAAAGGATCAACAGAGATATTAGATAGAGACATGGATTTTATCTTGAGGTCAAAGCCCTCAGAAAGACCATTTACAACTTTCCTCAGATCAAATTCTACTGGTCTCAATCCACTATCTTCACCAAATAGTTTTTGCACCATAGTATAAGGCATTTTCATACTTAATGGAGGGTTAGTGGCATATAGTATAATTTTTTTCCCTTGTCTGACGCCAAAGTCCACATTTAAGTAAGTTGCTATTTCAACCTCTGAATGCTCGCCATTAGCATATTCTAAGCTTTGCTTACTAATGCTTCTCATGGTAAATCTTAGTTCAAGCACTTCAGAGTTATTAATGATTTGAAAACCATATCCTTTATCTTCATCATAGAGGTTGTCATTTACTTTGTGTAATAACTCACTTTTAGTTATATCTTTTTCTGCTTTATAAATTTTTACCTTTATCATCATCCAGCCTCCTGATTCAAAGTCTCGCAAGACATAGCTTTCGTTACTGGGTATCGCTTGGTATGCTCTTCGATAATAAAGTCATTAATCAAAAATATTTTTTCTTCTAATTGTTTCATGACTTGATCAAAGTCTGCGTCACTGAGTTTTTCTCTCTCTGCGGATGCAGAGTTGCTTTCTTTGTATAACGCTCTGAATTTTATATTTTTTCCAAGATATTTATCATCAAAACTAAGTTCAAAAGTTATAGTATGGTTCTTAACAACTGAGGAAAATGACTTCCATCGAATTAAGCTTCTATAAAACCCATCACTGCACAGCTCCTTAATTTGAGGAGCGTTCACTAATGATAGGCCATCATACGCGGCATTATTAATGTTAAAAGTTAGGTTTTCATCATCGTCAGATGCCATTTCCTGATTATTAATGTCATCATCATTTTCGTTATCTGTAGAAGGTGAAATCTTGTTTAATAATTCTTGTGTTTCTTCGTTAGCATTTCCTTCAAGATTATCTCCATTAATATCCAGAGATGTTTTTATTCTGCTTACTCTAACCTTTTCAAGACCAGCATATTCAAGTCCTGTTTTTTTATAATTTCCATCAAAATCATAAAGATGAACAGCGAAAATGTTCCTAAGATCAGTATCAACGATGCTTGATAAATCTATTTCGTTGACAATTATGTTGTTACAAACCGTTGATGAATATGTATCAATTATTTGCTTGAGAATTTCTGAAATGCGTGGTGTATAGTTATATCTCACTGAAACATATCCTTTTTTTACTATGAAAATTATACTCCCACTGTACAATTTTTTCTGCTGAAATTTACCCCTTCTAAAATCAAATTCAGTGTAATCAATAGATATATGGTAGGTTTGCAACCCTGAGTAATGATCAATTTTCTCATGCCCTAGCAACTTGGGTCTATTTTCTTTCACTTTGTTTACAACGTCATAGAGTTTCTCTATATCAAATTCTTCATATATACGTTTTACTGAGAAGACGTCTTGGCTGGGTTTGGTTGCCAGTTTATCTTGTACTTCTCTGATGTGATTATATGAAAATGGCAGGTCTGATATTTTTTCTATCAATACCTCTTTTGATAAGTCAGATGGGAAAATTATCCCTCGATTGAAGGCGATCTTCCTTAATGTAACATCTGTGATTTTTGCACTGTTAGAGTGGAGGGCAGTATAAATGTCACTTTCGTTTGAAAACAACGTGGCTTGATATTTATTCATGTCATACTCCTTATGAAAAGTGACATTTTCTATTCACCTGCTTGCTGGCAACTTGGTACTCAAATATAGATAGCTTTTGATTAACAAAAGGAATGGATACTATTTTTTCCCTTAACGTTTCGATATGAGATTGAGTGAAAGAATATATGCCTATGTAATCATTAATGGCGGATTGCAAATGAACGCTTGAGTGTGATGAGAACGGAGTTATAACAAATATTTTGTCAAATTGATTGAGTAATTGATAGTTAAATATATACTCTAAAAGAAATATAAAGTGATTACTGGAATCAACCTTTTCTTTCCAGAAAATATTCAATATTTTATTTCTTATTCTATCGCCATCATCATTTCTAATATATTCGTGTTCATATGAGTAAAAAATCATGCCAGATGTTATCATTTCAATTGTGGCTGGAAGGATTTTCCCTTTCGTTGCTATTTTATTATGCTTGTCAGGGTAAAAATATGTGCAGTTCTCTATCTCAGGAATTTTTTGCCATAACATATTTGTTTCTTGTGTTACTTTGTCAGTAATCCCCCTTCTAGTCTCAATGTGTTCTGTAACATCTAGTAAAAATCTGATCATAGTTGGGTCAAAAACTGCAATCAAAGAGTTCTCTGGAAAATCATAACTTGCTGTGGCGGCTCCATTTAATTTCTCAATTAAATCAGAGTCATATTTATTGTCATGATTATATATAAAAAGTAGGCCGTTAACTTGATATTTCTCATTTGTACTGTCAACAAATAGACGCCGCCACTCAGGACTTCTTGGCGCGCAAGCTACCTGTTGTGATAAACTTCGTAGAGCGCTCAATATTGATTTTGTACCGTCAAGCGTGCTGGCACAATAAGATTTTAAATCTGTTTGTATATACTGAGTTATATCTGAATAAGGATCTCTATATTTGAAGACTACATCCGTAGGGTGAGTTTTTTTTGGATTTTCAGATAAAAGTTGTTTAGCGTTTAGATGAGATCTCAAACAACAGTCCCAACTTATATCCGTTGTTTTTTGGGTTTTCCAGCCTAATTCATCAAAAATTCTACTGGAAATGATACCTGCAATCTCATCAATATTCTTAGTTTCGCCGCCCACGCTTCCTCCATAGTTCGTTGTTTTATATAGTGAAGATCTGATTCATGGTTTTCCAAGCTCATGCGAAAACGATCAATAAAATAGGAATAATCTCAATCAATTTAATCTTTTTTATTTGAATCATCAAGAGCCCCATTACTGATAGGCATCAGTAAGTGGCATCGCTGCTCAAGCTTCAGTAAAAATCCGGTTAGCAACTTCCGCTGTTGGCAC
>NZ_JBIMRA010000055.1:0-3148 GCF_043945515.1 Citrobacter freundii complex sp. 2024EL-00216
GCCAGGCCTCAGCATTTTATTATGGTGATCCCCTGGGCGAAATGCGCCTGGTAAGCAGAGTTTTTGAAATGTAAGGCCTTTGAATAAGACAAAAGGCTGCCTCATCGCTAACTTTGCAACAGTGCCAGAAATTTTATGTTAAATGATTGTTAGAAATGCCCCTTGATCGAGGCATTTTCTATAAAGAATACTAAAAACTAATTAAAGCCAACCAAGTTTCAAAACAAGGCAGTTCTCAGCAATCATATTTTTAAATTATATAACTCCCAACTGAGCTTTTGCTCCAACGATAAGGCTTTCATTTTGAGTTTCTAAGGCAAATAAACCATACATCAAAGGAGAGGCCGCTGCTCTTTCTAAAGTCTGTTCATATAGTTTATTCCAAACTTTACCCCCTAGTTTTTCATACTCGATGATTAGAGTTTTGAGGCTTTCTTCTCCAAACAAAGTTACATGCCCAGCAAAATCAATCGCTGGGTCATCTATATGGGCTGTTGACCAATCAATAACGCCTGAAACAGCTCCATCCTTTGAAGCTAGTACATGCCCAGCATATAAATCGCCATGTATAAATTGGGTGAAATCTGCCCATAGAACATCATTATCCAACCATTTTCTGTAGCGGGTTTCCAATTGCTCACTTATACCAATTTCAGATTTTACTAACTGCAAATTGTTTGCTATTTCAGGTCTTAAATCTGAAGGTTTCATAATTTTCAAATCATTTTCCCGAACTTCTTTTTCAGGAATACTATGGATTTCAAATAAGGTTTTTGCCAAAGATGTTATGTATTTCGGGCTATCTTTGTCCATATTCCAAATTATTTCATAGGTTTCAGCATCCAAATTTAAAACAGGATTATCTTTAAGTATGGGATAAGCCACTAATTCTGTAGATGAAATTCTCCAATCAGGAACCTCTACAGAAAGATGTTTTTTTACCAATTCTAAAATGCGTTTTTCTTTCTTGATTTGTTCCCTCATGCCATCACGACGAGGAATACGCAGCAACCATTGTTGCCCCTTTGTATCAAGAGCAAAAACGACCTTAAAATCAATGCCCATTTCATTGAAATTCATTTTGTCCGTAAGCAACAAGCCGTGTGCTTCAGCAAGTGATTGAATATCTTGAATTGTCATTTTTAATTTCCTTTAAAGAGTTCAATAATTAATGTTCGGATTAGATTGGCTATCATTAACAATCTCTCTCAAAAGTCTTGATGATTTTGTGGTCTTTGATCTCGTAGATAATGTCAGCAATATTATCGACCAATTGCTTGTCATGAGATACGAAGATAATAGTTCCTGCATAGGACTTCATCATTGTTTCTAATGCGGCAATACTTTTTAGGTCAAGATAGTTTCCTGGTTCATCCATAAGCAAAATATTATATTTTCCTAAAAGCATTTTGGATAAAAGCAGTTTGATGATTTCACCTCCCGATAAGTCGGATAAGTTTTTTTGAATATCATTCGCTCCGATCCCCATTGAAGCCAATACTGCACGAATTTCCGCAACTGTGTACTCGCACTCTTCCTGCATAAAGGAGAGCACAGATTTATGCGTGTTAAATTTATATCCTGTTTGTGTAAAGTAGCCAATTTCAGCTTTTGGAGATATGGTTAATCCATCAGCACGTTCTGATATCATTTTTAACAAGGACGTTTTCCCTGTTCCATTCGATCCAGTTATAGCGACTTTAGCGCCAAGCGGTATTATAAAGTTAGCGTCATCAAAGATAGTACGGCTACCAAATTTTAAGCTCAGACCATCTGCCGTAATCGGGAACTTATTGTGCAGTTCTAGGGCTGAACTTTGACGAAAACGAATAGAACGCAAATGCTCTGGTGCTTGAATATCTTCTAATGCAGCCAAACGCTTTTCCATACTCTTAGCTGCCTGATACAGTTTTCTTTGCTTGGTGCCAGTCATTTTTGCATGCCCAAGTCGTCCAGCACTTTCGGTAGAGTTTTTGGATTTTTCTCCTTTTTTCTTATTGTCTAATCGATTAGCTTGCTGGCGTTTTTCTTGCACAGCAGATTCTAATCGCTCCCGTTCCTTCATCATCAGCTCATATTCTACGGCTTGGTGTTGTCGCTCTTCTTCTTTTTGACGCAAGTAATCCGAGTAACCACCCCAATATTCCGTAATTTTACCGTCTTTTAACTCCCATATCTTGTCTACAACCATATCAAGAAAATATCGGTCATGACTGATAACAAGTAATGCTCCATCAAATGCTTTAAGTTGACCAATAAGTAGATCTATTCCATTGAGATCAAGGTGGCTGGTTGGTTCATCCGCTAGAATGCCATGTACTTGTTGGGAAAATGCGGCAGCAATTTTTGCACGAGTTTCCTCTCCGCCACTCATTGTGTCGTTTTGTACATTGGAAACACCAAGGCGAGATAACATTGCCCGGTCTTCGACCGTTTCTATTTCGATTCCGCCCAGTTGGCTGATATGTGCAAAATCACCAAAACGCTGTAATGTCGCTTCGGCTAAAACAATTTCGCCATTAAGTACTTTGAGTAAACTACTCTTTCCTGCTCCGTTATCACCCACAAGACCAATACGGTCATAAGAGTGAATTTCCAATTCATCAATATCCAAAACATCACGCCCAGCATAATCCAAGCGTATGTTTCTCGCTTTAATAATTAAACTCATTTTTATTTACTCCTGTTTAGCTCTTGAAATTTTTTATGCAGCAAACAGGATTTAGGTGAAAACAAAAGCTAGCATCACAGTGTCCTCCCAAAAAAAAAGCTATTCATCCACAGGGTGGACAAATAGCTAGTCAATTAAGTTATAACTGGAAACTATGCACTAAAAGCATACTTATAAATTAAGCATACTTTTACTTTATATATCCGCATATATTCTTAAAGACACAACAAAAGCCCACCATTATAAAATAGTGTCACTATGCAAATAGTTGTGTCTTAACGAATGCGGATAGAATGCATAAACTTACCTAAAAAATAAAATTCAGTTTTATGATAACTTTACTGTTAAAAGGGCACTGTTGCAAAGTTAGCGATGAGGCAGCCTTTTGTCTTATTCAAAGGCCTTACATTTCAAAAACTCTGCTTACCAGGCGCATTTCGCCCAGGGGATCACCATAATAAAATGCTGAGGCCTGGC
>NZ_JBIMRA010000056.1:0-2816 GCF_043945515.1 Citrobacter freundii complex sp. 2024EL-00216
CGGATGATTCGCTGACAGAAAACTAAGGTTAGGGGCAGAGGTTTACATGAATCATTTATTCACATGCTCATTTTGTGGAGCAACCGAACTGGTAGCGATGAAGATCGTCGCAAAAGGTGGTAAGGACGAACCTGCTATCTGTTCGGAATGCGTAGTCACATGTGTAGAAAAAATGATCCTGACTAAAAAATCAGAGGCTGAAAAACCAACCCCTGATAACGAAATAATATCAGTCGATAAAAAACTATTTAAAGAGCTTCTTCAGCTTGTCCTCAACCTTCCTGATTTCGGAAGTAAGCTGGCTGCTGTTGACATTGATAGTGGCTCCACATCGACAAGTGAAACTTTTGTTCGACTTGAGCCAAGCGATTTTCTTCTTCGTCTTAGCGCCGCACTTAGGGCATGCGGGTAACGTAATTTCCTGGTTATCAAAAGCGCCCATAAACATCCCTCTTGGTTGTGTGAGAACACCAAGATACCACCGCGCCTGATGTGGTTAAAAGCAGGCCAAAGCAATAACAAGTAACTCCCTGTTCTGGCGGCCCGGTGTTTTCCCACTTGTCCGGTAACCGCCAGCCTTTTTCAGGGAATAACAGCCGGTCACGGTAAGTATTTCGCAGAGTGCTTACCGGGACTGGAAGAGTTACCACTTGGAGACGGTCCTTATAAATGTCCTGGACAGTGGCGGTACCAGCACCGACAACAGCGGCAGACGTCCAACTGTGAAAACGGAGAGATGCCAGCTCCCTCGACGGCAGTGACGGTGGGAAGTAGACCACTGACGGCTCGGAAAGACGAGCAAGCCCAGACGATATCTGAGTGGCTTTAAAAACAGATAGGAGTCGGTGGAAGCCCGACACACAACAGAAAAGGGCATCACCGGGCGACGGGCTCATAACCCAATCCACCCGGGCAAAAAGAAAGCGGTCTCTCAAGCCGCCAACCAATGCAGGTGCCCTTCTCTGTTGTGTATGGAGAAACTAACTTTTTAGCATCTGTGCAGATGCGCTGAGGAACCGAGAATGAATAATCCGTTTTTCAAAAATATGTTGGTGTACCGCCTTAGTCGCGATTTCACCATCAACCAGGAAGAGCTGGAACAGCAGCTTGAACTATTTCGCTTCACTCCATGCGGTAGCCAGGATATGGCAAAAACCGGTTGGGTATCACCACTGGGTCAGCGGTCAGATTGCTTGCATCACACTGTCAATAATCAAGTGTTGTTGGTTATTCGCCGGGAAGAAAAAATACTGCCATCTCCTGTCATTGCTGAAGAACTACGCCAGCGTGTGGCGCGTCTGGAATCCGATCAGGGGCGTCGCCTCAAAAAAACTGAGAAAGATTCGCTGCGTGATGAAGTGTTGCACTCCCTGCTTCCTCGGGCGTTCTCCAAAAACTCGACTGTTAGTTTGTGGATCAACATCACCGACGGTCTGATCATGGTTGATGCTGCCAGCGCCAAACGTGCCGAAGACTCACTGGCCCTGCTTCGTAAAACTCTCGGTTCTCTCCCGGTGGTACCGCTGACTATGGAAGCGCCGATCGAACTAACTATGACCGACTGGGTTCGTTCTGGTAGTGCGCCTGCTGGCTTTGGCCTGGGTGATGAAGCCGAACTGAAAGCCATTCTTGAAAATGGCGGTATCGGACGCTTTAAAAAACAGGCTCTGGTCAGCGACGAAATTCATGTGCATCTGGAAGCTGGCAAAGTAGTTACAAAGCTGTCTATCGACTGGCAACAGCGCATTCAGTTCGTTCTTTGCGATGACGGCAGCATCAAGCGCCTTAAGTTCTCTGATGAGCTGACAGAACAAAACGACGATATCGACCGTGAGGATGCGGCTCAGCGGTTCGACGCTGACTTTGTTCTGATAACCGGCGAGCTTATCTCTCTCATTAACGGATTAACAACCTCTCTCGGCGGCGAAGCCAAGCGATAAACACCAGGCAACAATTACCCCCATAAGCATGGGTTGGGTTGCTGCACGCTAAATTCAGCAATTCATTAATTTAATGGCGCGGTGCAGCGCGCCAATATGGAGAAAACCATGAGCTACATTCAGACATTATCCGGCAAACATTTTAATTACCTCGATATCCAACAGGACGATATCGTGATCGAGGATATCGCCACCGCGTTGTCTCATATCTGCCGCTTTGCAGGGCATCTTCCTGAATTTTACAGTGTCGGCCAGCATAGCGTTTTAACCAGCCACCTCGTTCCGCAGGAGTTTGCATTAGAAGCACTGCTTCATGATGCCGCCGAAGCCTACCTGCAGGATATCCCCTCGCCTCTTAAGCGCCTGCTACCGGATTACCAGGCGATCGAAGCTCGCGTAGACGCTGCTATTCGCCAGAAATTTGGCCTACCGACGGAACAACACCCAACTGTGAAATATGCCGACCTGGTGATGCTCGCCAGCGAACGCCGCGATTTTGAGATTGACGAAGGTTCCATTTGGCCATGCCTCGAGGGAGTTGTCCCAACGGATTTATTCATTATCAACCCAGTTCGTCCTGGCCAGTCATACGGCATGTTCATCAATCGCTTTAACGAGTTGATGGAGCAGCGCCAATGCGCCGCATGAAGGTAAAAGAACTCGTAGCGGAGGCGTTTGCCTCCGTTGCTGAATTGCCACCAAAACATGCGCCGCTTATGCGTGAAGTCGCCACCAGACTGGACGCTACGTTCGCAGCATTAAAAGAGTCTCTGGTGCAACTGGAACAGGAACGTAAAGGTAAAACGCCATGACTGTATTTGAATATCTACAGGCTCATCCGAATACCACCAGCGGTGAAATCGCCAAAGGTATGAA
>NZ_JBIMRA010000057.1:0-2516 GCF_043945515.1 Citrobacter freundii complex sp. 2024EL-00216
ACCTACAAAGCCCCACGCATCAAGCTTTTGCCCATGAAGCAACCAGGCAATGGCTGTAATTATGACGACGCCGAGTCCCGACCAGACTGCATAAGCAACACCGACAGGGATGGATTTCAGAACCAGAGAAAGAAAATAAAATGCGATGCCATAACCGATTATGACAACGGCGGAAGGGGCAAGCTTAGTAAAGCCCTCGCTAGATTTTAATGCGGATGTTGCGATTACTTCGCCAACTATTGCGATAACAAGAAAAAGCCAGCCTTTCATGATATATCTCCCAATTTGTGTAGGGCTTATTATGCACGCTTAAAAATAATAAAAGCAGACTTGACCTGATAGTTTGGCTGTGAGCAATTATGTGCTTAGTGCATCTAACGCCGGAGTTAAGCCGCCGCGCGTAGCGCGGTCGGCTTGAACGAATTGTTAGACATCATTTACCAACTGACTTGATGATCTCGCCTTTCACAAAGCGAATAAATTCTTCCAAGTGATCTGCGCGTGAGGCCAAGTGATCTTCTTTTTGTCCCAGATAAGCTTGCTTAGCTTCAAGTAAGACGGGCTGATACTGGGCAGGTAGGCGTTTTATTGCCCAGTCGGCAGCGACATCCTTCGGCGCGATTTTGCCGGTTATTGCGCTGTACCAAATGCGGGACAACGTAAGCACTACATTTCGCTCATCGCCGGCCCAGTCGGGCTGCGAGTTCCATAGCTTCAAGGTTTCCCTCAGCGCCTCGAATAGATCCTGTTCAGGAACCGGGTCAAAGAATTCCTCCGCTGCCGGACCTACCAAGGCAACGCTATGTTCTCTTGCTTTTGTAAGCAGGATAGCTAGATCAATGTCGATCATGGCTGGCTCGAAGATACCCGCAAGAATGTCATTGCGCTGCCATTCTCCAAATTGCAGCTCGCGCTTAGCCGGATAACGCCACGGGATGATGTCGTCATGCACGACAAGGGTGACTTCTATAGCGCGGAGCGTCTCGCTCTCGCCAGGGAAAGCCGAAGCCTCCATAAGATCATTGAGCAATGCTCGCCGCGTCGTTTCATCAAGCTTTACGGCCACAGTAACCAACAAATCAATATCGCTGTATGGCTTCAGGCCGCCATCCACTGCGGAGCCGTACAAATGCACGGCCAGCAACGTTGATTCCAGATGGCGCTCAATGACGCTTAGCACCTCTGATAGTTGGTTCGAAATTTCGATGGTCACCGCTTCCCTCATGATGTCTAACGGGCGAGGTAAGCCGACCGCAGAATGCGGGTCGGCTTGACCGAAATGTTAGAACCAGAAGCCAAAACGGATAACTTGAATTTGGCGACGGGCGCTAACCGTGAAAAAACGCTGCGCCACCGAGGCGGCACAGCACTGCAAAAACGATAGCTGCTTGCGCTTGCTACGCAAGGGCTAGAGGCCAAAAAGACTGAAAACCTGCGCAGCCCATGCAGGCGAAGCCCGGAAAAAAGGCAAAACAGGCACTGAATAACGCCTGAAAAGCTAAATGCCGTTTGAATAAACATGAGCTAAATAAAGCTGGGTTTCAGTGGTGCTAACGTTGGACGTAACGAGAGCCGGAGCGCAGCGGAGGGAACCAAAATGCGCAGCATTTTGGCGTCCCGTTGACGGAATGGTTAGCCGTTTCGACGCGCATAAACGGAGTGGGTGTACGGAATTACAGCTTGAATGGTTTCGGTTGAGACAAGCTCGAATTCTGTTTCGTTGAGCATTGGGAAGAAGGCGTCACCCTCGAAGGTTTGATGTACCTCAGATAGAAACACGCCGTGGGCGTGAGGTAGTGCCAGAGTGTATATCTCAGCTCCGCCCGCGACGTAGAGTTCATTGCCGAGTTCGGATGCCAAAGCGATAGCGTGCGACAGCGTTGAAACAACTACGCAGCCAGTGGCGCGGTAGTTAGCTTGGCGTGAGATTACCAATGTGTGACGGTTCGGTAGAGGCTTGCCGATAGACTCAAAGGTCTTTCGCCCCATGACAACGACTTTTCCCTCAGTGAGTCTGCGAAAAATCTTCTGCTCACCCGGAATTTTCCAGGGGATATTAGGACCATTGCCAATAACCCGATTGGCTCCCATCGCAGCAACGAGATAAATGCGTACTGATTCCGAGTTCATATGGCTAACTTTGTTTTAGGGCGACTGCCCTGCTGCGTAACATCGTTGCTGCTCCATAACATCAAACATCGACCCACGGCGTAACGCGCTTGCTGCTTGGATGCCCGAGGCATAGACTGTACAAAAAAACAGTCATAACAAGCCATGAAAACCGCCACTGCGCCGTTACCACCGCTGCGTTCGGTCAAGGTTCTGGACCAGTTGCGTGAGCGCATACGCTACTTGCATTACAGTTTACGAACCGAACAGGCTTATGTCCACTGGGTTCGTGCCTTCATCCGTTTCCACGGTGTGCGTCACCCGGCAACCTTGGGCAGCAGCGAAGTCGAGGCATTTCTGTCCTGGCTGGCGAACGAGCGCAAGGTTTCGGTCTCCACGCATCGTCA
>NZ_JBIMRA010000058.1:0-2437 GCF_043945515.1 Citrobacter freundii complex sp. 2024EL-00216
GAAACCCGCAGGGGTTCGGCGGAGACTGGCAGGTGCGCAGCAGCTGCCCTGGCGGAGTGGGGCTCGACGACTGGACAGCGTCAGCTGGTCAGGAGCCGAAGGGGGCCATCAGTCTGTTATTACTGAGACCAGAGGAATAGAACAGAGCCATGCAGACAGTAGATAAATGATCCGCAATCAGTAAATCACAATGGACAGGACGGGAAGAGAGCGGTTGCGCCGCAGGCGCTGCCGCCCTGCCCCGTTCCCGGAGGGAACCGTCCTTCCTGGCTGTTCATGCTTGCGATCGCACCAGAAGAGGAAAAAGGGGCTGCCAGCGAACCGGCAACCCCTTTATAAAGGCGCTTCAGGCATGACCAAACCACCACTGCCCCTGATTGGCGGGGGTTTCCCCCCGCCGGGGTTAGCTACTTAGCGGATTCGTAGGCCATGAAAGCCGCCACCTCCCTGTTCGTGTCCCTGTAGCGAATTTCGCAGAGCGATTTCCGTGTCAGGTAAGTGAATATTAACAATGTGAGACACACTATCAATACACACCAAACCAGGGTACTTCGTGGCAGTTTCATAGCCTTCTTCTCCTTGCCTTACGGCATCTAAGAGGCTATTCTGTTGGTGTCTAGTCAAGCAGATCGCCTCGTGTGTTGGTTAATTTAATTAACTTTCTACGGGGCTTTCTTCTTTCTGCCACACAACATCTGGAACGTCATGAGGCAAAAAGCCTCAAGCGCCATCATTATTATACCTCACCCCATACCAGACTGACCAGGCGTCTTACCTTTATCTCGCTGATTTTTTTGTGGAATATGGTGATATTGTTCCAGGTATTATTCCTGAATTGACTAAAAAAACTGCACCTTAATCAGTTGAGCATCCTACTTTTGGGGTGCAGTTCAGGTCGGGCTGCGCTTTCGCCTGCTTCATATCACGCACCAGACAATAAGACTGCAGAGAAAGTTCTGCCATCTCATTGACTTGCTTTTCTGTCAGTCACATTCAGAAAAGCCGTTCGTCATTTTCCTGCTCAAAGTGCATCAAAGCTGTTTTCAGTGATTCCCGCAGATGATTTTCTCCGGACGAGTCCGGAGAAAATTGCTCACACAGGTGCAGCAGATCCCCCAGGAAATCAGTCAAAACCGTTCCCAACGACTCACTATCACGATCCAGGCCTGTTTGTTTTGCAAAGGTCCACAGTGCACTTGCTGCAAGTGAAGCGTGATCGTCATTATTTCTGATGCGAACGGGGTAGCTTGCGTTCTCCAGATTTTGAGCCATCACTTTCAGGGCGGTCGCCGGGACATCGTACAGAGTGTGTTCTGTCATTGTCGTTCTCCTTAACTGCGACTGAATTTTCTGTCGCTACGGTTCTAAAGTGGCCTGCTGGCCGTATCGTTGTACCAGAACGTGGCCACCGGAAACGATGGCCACCAAAACTGGCCATTTTTCAAAACAGAGCGAGAACCTGAACGTTTCCCGCCCGGAGTGAATGGTTCGTACATGCCCGCTTTAAATCGACAGCCCCAGACGTTCTATCTTGCGTACGAACTGTTTTAAGTGCCCGGCTTCAGTTAAATGGATATGACGAAACTGTGAATCCACGCCCTTACTGAGTGCATAAAAGTAGCGACCTTTCATTTTCTCGGGAGAATGTTTACGCAGCTTCTTCAGCTCGGCAAGAGTACGGAATTCCATCACATCCCACTCTTCCGGCGCAGTTGCGTTATTTTCATTCTCTGCAACCAGGATAATGAGGGATGAAGGGGACATGGTCTGGATGATTTGAGTACCCATTTTTAATTTCCTTTTTTGTTAAGTTTCTGTATTCAGCCATGTAACGGGCAGCATTCGCTTTCTTCGCTCTGGCAGAATTCACAGTTTTCAGTTTCATCGCATGATTTTGCGAACTGCATGCCCGCTTTCCATGCTTTCACCAGTTGAGGCTCGTCAGCAAACATGTGAGGAGGCGTGAATTCCCCCAGACCGAAATCCTGATAGCCAGCCTGGTGAGCTTCAAAAAGAGCATCGGCCTCTTCCCCCCGGGCCTTAACCGGGTCGATAACTCTCATTACGCGCGCCATACCCCACTGAACCCGAATATTCAGGCCGCGTACTGGAGGTAAAATTCTGTTCATAGCAGTTTCCCTTTAGCTGGTTAATTCACACCAAGACGGCGAAACATATCCGCAATAATGTTCCGGCGGGTGTATGACGCACCGGCTGCTTTAAGGTCAGCCAGGACATTAAATGCATAACTGGCATCCTGTCCGTGGAATGCCAGCACCTTTGCAGCAATCGGTTCCGGGCATGTCCTTACACATCTTCCGGAAGATTCTTGAGCGGCGGTTTTGACGTTGACGTTTCGTGTGTGCATCCTGGTTTTCTCCTGTGGTGATGGTTTTCCATCTCCCTGGTGAGTTCTCTCGCGGCAAAGGGCAAAGGA
>NZ_JBIMRA010000059.1:0-1870 GCF_043945515.1 Citrobacter freundii complex sp. 2024EL-00216
TGAGGCAGCACCTGGCACGGCTGGGACGGAAGTCGCTGTCGTTCTCAAAATCGGTGGAGCTGCATGACAAAGTCATCGGGCATTATCTGAACATAAAACACTATCAATAAGTTGGAGTCATTACCATCAGAGTCTTAGTGAAAAAGGTAACACTATTAATCACAAATCAAGATGGGTGAGCGAGGTGGCTTATATTGATAATGAAGCTGTCGTTAGACTTATTTTTGCCCCTGCTATTGTGCCTTTAATTACTAGGTTAGAAGAACAATTTACAAAGTATGAAATACAACAAATAAGTAATTTAACAAGTGCTTATGCTGTTCGTTTATATGAAATATTGATTGCATGGCGTAGTACTGGAAAAACGCCTCTCATAACTATGTATGATTTTAGACAAAAAATAGGTGTACTCGAGACTGAATACAAACGAATGTATGATTTTAAAAAATATGTTTTAGACATTGCATTAAAACAAGTAAATGAACATACCGATATTATTGTCAAAGTTGAACAGCATAAAACAGGTAGATCTATTACTGGTTTTTCATTTAGCTTTAAACAGAAAAAATCAGCCACGCATTCAGTCGAATCTAAAAGAGATCCGAATACATTAGACCTCTTTTCAAAAATAACAGATAAACAACGCCATCTATTCGCCAACAAGCTCTCAGAGCTTCCTGAGATGAGTAAATATTCACAAGGCACAGAAAGCTATCAGCAGTTTGCTGTACGTATAGCTGCCATGCTGCAAGATGCAGAGAAATTTAAGGAATTACTTCCTTTACTCAGAAAATTAGGATTTCAATGACATTGTTAATTGAAATTGTTAAGTTAACAGTCAGGTATTAACACAAGTTGAAAACTGGTTTACATAATGAAAAAACTGTCAGTTTCAGAGTTAGCTAAGCTTTATGGATATTCAAGACAAGCCATATATGCACATATAAACAAAGGAAATTTATCTAAAGGATCTGATGGATTAATTGACTTTTCAGAGGCCCTAAGAGTTTTTGGGGAACCACAAAAAAAAGAGGATACAGTCAATCAAAGTCAATCAATTAACAGTCAAAACTTGACAGAAGTTGACTTACTAAAACGTCAAGTTGACATACTGGAAAAACAATTAAATCAGGCAATACAGAGAGAAAATCAATCTTTAGAACGTGAATCGTTTTATCAAGAACAGATTGAAGCTATGCAGCGCTTACTAGAAGCACCAAAAGCCAATATGACTACCTTTACCGATCAGAGCTTTAAACAGGATATAGCAACGGATCCTCGGTCGGAACTAGCAACGAACTATGACGAATTGACTACTCCTCAGCAAGACAATAAGCGTATTCCTATCCCGGAGCATGTTGAACCAGAACAGAAGAAGAGAGGCTTCCTAAGCCGCTTTTTCCTTCCATATGGTTAGCCAAGACTCCAGTTTTTTGAAGAGCCAATTTCAGTGCAAGCACTTGAAATAATGACTCCTCAAAAAACCGGATGATGTTTATTAAAACTGAATAAAACCGTGGAACATCGCTCAATTAGTGATCGTGGAACATGAATAATCAATAAAAAGCCGTTCTGGTGCCCTATACTCCAGAACGGCTTACGTTAATATAATGATATTTAAAGAGAAATATCAAGCATTTCGTATAAGGTGTATTATGTTAATTTTAGAAAATCTTCACTACTATTATTTTAAAATAAGCCTTATATCCAAGCATAAAACAAGGTTGTCTAGACTTCTTTTAACGGCACTGTTGCAAATAGTCGGTGGTGATAAACTTATCATCCCCTTTTGCTGATGGAGCTGCACATGAACCCATTCAAAGGCCGGCATTTTCAGCGTGACATCATTCTGTGGGCCGTACGCTGGTAC
>NZ_JBIMRA010000005.1:0-322351 GCF_043945515.1 Citrobacter freundii complex sp. 2024EL-00216
GTGCTTTTGCCGTTACGCACCACCCCGTCAGTAGCTGAACAGGAGGGACAGCTGATAGAAACAGAAGCCACTGGAGCACCTCAAAAACACCATCATACACTAAATCAGTAAGTTGGCAGCATCACCTCCACCGTCTTTTATGAAGTGACCAAATAATGAACGCATTAGAACTACAGGCGATCCGCCATATTTTTGCTATGACGGTGGAAGAAAGCGCCAGGTATATCGCGCGCGATAACAATGTTGCCGCCTGGCAGCAATGGGAAAAGGGTGAAAGAGAAATTCCAGAAGACATCATCCGCATTTGTTCAGAAATGAAAGCCAGGAGGAAGTTAAGAATTAATGCAATTATCGACAAAATAAATAATCGTATCGGTAATAACACCATGCGTTTTTTCCCCGATCTGAACGCTTTTCAGGCGGTTTATCACCACGATGGTTTTCTCGACTGGAAAATCTATCAGTCGGCTGCTGTTGAACTCTATGCTCACGATCTCGAGCGTATGTGTTAAGAGATTGCAACGCCATACCTATTTAGCCTCTTCGCTGAGTAACACATTATGAAAAACACCTATTTCTCCACTGCGATAGGGCTGTACCTAAATTACCTGGTGCACGGCATGGGGGTCATTCTGATGAGCCTCAATATGTCTTCGCTGGAACAACAGTGGCAAACCAATGCTGCGGGCGTCTCGATTGTTATTTCCTCACTCGGTATCGGCCGCTTAAGCGTTTTATTAGTGGCAGGGATGCTTTCCGATCGCTACGGTCGCAGACCATTTATTATCCTTGGTATGACCTGCTACCTGATTTTCTTTATTGGCATCATCAATACTCACAGTATTTTTCTTGCCTATGCTTTTGGTTTTTTAGCAGGAATGGCAAACAGTTTTCTCGATGCCGGAACCTATCCCAGCCTGATGGAGGCATTCCCCCGCTCCCCCAGCACAGCCAATATTTTGATAAAAGCCTTCGTCTCCAGCGGTCAGTTCTTGCTGCCAATGATCATCAGCCTGCTGGTGTGGAGCGAACTTTGGTTTGGCTGGTCCTTCCTGCTGGCGGCTGCCGTTATGATACTCAACGGCGTGTTTTTGTTTCGCTGTCGGTTTCCGCCACACCCCGGGACTCATATCGTCATCCGGGCACAACCTGCTGAACGAGAAACCGCACAACCTGAACATCGTTGCTCCCTGCTCGACCTTGCCAGTTACACCCTATACGGCTACATCGCAATGGCAACATTTTACCTGGTAAGCCAGTGGCTGGCGCAATACGGACAGTTTGTCGCAGGAATGTCCTATACGTTATCTATCAAACTGTTAAGCATTTATACCTGCGGCTCTCTACTGTGCGTGCTGATCACCGCCCCGCTGGCGCGAAAAGCAGAACGCGCGACATCGATGCTGATGCTGTATACGTTTATCTCATTTGTCGCACTGTTGATGGTTTGTCTGCATCCGACACCCTACGTGGTCATTATTTTTGCGTTTGTCATCGGTTTTTCTTCCGCCGGGGGCGTTGTGCAAATCGGTTTAACGCTCATGGCCGCACGCTTTCCGCATGCGAAGGGTAAAGCGACCGGGATTTACTATAGCGCGGGCAGCATTGCGACCTTCACCATTCCATTGATAACAGCAAAACTCTCAGAAACCAGTATTGCTCACATCATGTGGTTTGATACTGGTATAGCCGCTGTTGGGTTCCTGTTGGCGTTGTTTATTGGTTATCGCAGCCACATCGCGTCAAAGCATCATCTGAAAATGATACAAGCCGTAGAATAGCGTGGATGCAATATTGTTCCCCCCTTCTGCAAAATAATTGGCATATGTTTTAAAACATCAACAAAACACCGGCTGGCAGAGTTCAATTTCACAGTGTGTTATGCAATATACCTGGTAACTTAAACGCCATGCTATGTAGGTTCTGTGGCTGCCGCCCGGTATATTAATTACAAGGTCGCCGCAATTTAAACAATATCGACGAGCACAGAACAATTTTAAAATCCGCAAGGAGTTGTGAAAATGTCTCAAAGCAAGACCTTTAATACGCCATTTCTTTTGGCGATAACCTGTATTTATTTAAGTTATTTCCTACACGGCATTAGCGTCATTACACTGGCGCAAAACATGACCTCTCTTGCAGAAAAGTTTTCCACCGACAATGCAGGAATTGCCTATTTGATTTCAGGCATTGGTCTGGGACGACTGGTGAGCATCTTATTCTTTGGCGTGCTCTCAGATAAATTTGGTCGTCGGGCTATCATTCTGTTAGGGGCTATTCTTTATATACTGTTCTTCTTCGGTATTCCCGCCAGCCCTAATCTGATGATTGCCTTTATTCTGGCCGTTTGCGTTGGCGTGGCAAACTCGGCACTGGATACCGGTGGGTACCCGGCGTTAATGGAATGCTTCCCTAAAGCCTCTGGCTCAGCCGTTATCCTGGTGAAAGCTATGGTCTCGTTTGGGCAGATGATCTACCCCATCGTCGTCAGCACCATGCTGCTCAACCATATCTGGTACGGTTATGCGGTCATTATCCCAGGTGCGTTGTTTGTAGTCATTACCCTGATGCTGCTAAAAAGTCGTTTCCCCAGCCAGATGGTGGATGCCGGCATCGCGAAAGATCTGCCACAGATGAACAGTAAACCGTTGGTCTGGCTGGAAGGTGTGGCATCCGTCATGTTTGGTGTTGCTGCCTTTTCGACTTTTTACGTCATCGTGGTCTGGATGCCGAAATATGCGATGGCCTTTGCCGGTATGGCAGAATCCGACGCACTGAAAACAATCTCTTACTACAGTATGGGGTCGTTGGTCTGCGTATTTATCTTTGCCGCATTGTTGAAAAAATGGGTACGACCTATTTGGGCAAACGTATTTAACGCCGGACTGGCAACCATCACCGCAGCCGTGATCTATTTATACCCATCTCCGCTGGTTTGTAACGCCGGTTCATTTCTCATTGGATTCTCTGCCGCTGGCGGTATTTTACAGCTCGGTGTATCGGTGATGTCAGAGTTCTTTCCCAAGAGCAAGGCCAAAGTCACCAGTATTTATATGATGATGGGTGGCGTAGCCAACTTTATTATCCCATTAATCACCGGATACCTCTCTAACATTGGTCTGCAATACATTATTTTGCTGGACCTTGCATTTGCTCTGTTGGCTTTTGTCACCGCCATCATCGTCTTTATTCGTTACTACCGCGTATTTGATATCCCCAAAAATGATGTGCGGTTGGGCGAGCGTTATTTTCAATAAATTGTTTAGAAGGAGTATCAAATGGACGTAACTGCTAAATATGAACTGATTGGTTTGATGGCCTACCCTATCAGACACAGTCTGTCGCCTGAAATGCAAAATAAGGCATTAGAAAAAGCGGGATTGCCATTCACTTACATGGCATTTGAAGTTGATAACTCAACGTTTGCTAATGCAATTGCCGGGCTGAAGGCCTTAAAGATGCGGGGTACCGGGGTCTCAATGCCCAACAAGCAGCTGGCATGTGAGTATGTTGATGAATTAACACCCGCAGCCAAGCTGGTCGGCGCAATTAACACTATCGTCAATGATGATGGTTACCTGCGTGGTTACAATACCGATGGCACGGGCCATATTCGTGCAATTAAGGAAAGTGGTTTCGATATCAAAGGTAAAACCATGGTACTGTTGGGCGCAGGCGGTGCGTCGACGGCCATTGGTGCACAGGCAGCGATTGAAGGCATCAAAGAAATTAAACTCTTTAACCGCCAGGATGAGTTTTTTGCCAAAGCGCAGGAGTTTGCCAAACGCGTCAATGAAAACACCGACTGCGTGGTCACCGTTATCGATCTCGCCGATCGCCAGGCTTTTGCTGACGCACTTGCCAGCGCAGATATTTTGACCAACGGCACTAAAGTCGGCATGAAGCCGCTGGAAAATGAATCTCTCGTGACCGACGCGTCCCTGCTGCGTCCGGAACTGCTGGTAACCGAATGCGTCTACAACCCGCATATGACCAAATTATTGCAGCAGGCACAAAGTGCTGGTTGCAAAACAATTGATGGTTACGGCATGTTGTTGTGGCAAGGGGCTGAACAGTTCAAGCTCTGGACCGGGAAAGATTTCCCACTGGAGTATGTGAAACAGGTTATGGGTTTTGCCGCCTGACAGGCAAGCATTTGTACAATAGTTAAAGGGTAATCAATGAAAACCGTAACCGTAAAAAACCTCGTTATTGGCGAGGGTGCGCCGAAGATCATTGTCTCGCTGATGGGTAAAGACATCGCAACGGTAAAAAGCGAAGCGCTGACCTATCGCAAAGCGGATTTCGACATTCTGGAATGGCGCGTAGACCATTTCACTGATGTCTCTTCCATTGAGGCTGTGTTGGAAGCTGCGCGCACCATCCGCGATGTGATGGCTGACAAACCACTACTTTTCACCTTCCGTAGCGCCAAAGAAGGCGGTGAACAGGCTCTGTCTGTCGAGCACTATGTTGCACTTAACCGCGCGGCGGTAGACAGCGGTCTGGTGGATATGATCGATCTGGAACTGTTTACCGGAGACGAACTGGTCAAAGCGACCGTCGAGCATGCGCACGCGAAAAATGTCTTTGTGATTATGTCTAATCACGATTTTCATAAGACACCAGCCGCAGAAGAAATTGTCCAGCGCCTGCGTAAAATGCAGGAGCTGGGCGCAGATATCCCCAAGATTGCCTTGATGCCGCAAAATAAAACGGATGTTCTGACGCTGCTTAGTGCCACGCTGGAAATGCAAGAACGCTATGCCGATCGCCCGATAATCACCATGTCGATGGCTAAAACAGGGGTGATTTCACGTCTGTCTGGTGAGGTTTTCGGTTCAGCGGCAACCTTTGGGGCAGTAAAAAAAGCCTCCGCACCAGGACAAATTTCGGTCACCGACCTGCGTACTGTATTGACAATATTGCATCAGGCTTAATTACAGATATATCCATATAAATATCAGTAATGCCCTACCCCAGATATTCGTCTAACCACGGATATCTGGCCGGTAATTAAGCCTTATTAAATAACTCACAATATTATTGTCGAATATAGTGACAGGTAGTCGCACGCATATAATCTGGAGTTCACATGAAATTTTCAAGGCCAAATCGTATAGATGGTCGGGTACCCGTATTATCCGCTGCAGATGCAGTCAATTATATTCCTGATGAAGCAACGCTTTGTGTATTAGGTGCTGGCGGGGGTATTCTCGAAGCAACAACATTAATTAATGCACTGGCTGAAAAATATAAAAACTCTCAGTCACCACGAAATTTAGCGTTGATTAGTCCTACAGGTTTGGGTGACCGTGCCGACCGGGGAATTAGCCCACTGGCACAGGAAGGTTTAGTCAAATGGGCATTATGCGGACACTGGGGACAATCACCGCGAATCTCCGATCTGGCTGAACAAAATAAAATTGCCGCCTATAACTATCCTCAGGGCGTATTAACCCAAACCCTGCGTGCATCGGCGGCTCACCAGCCAGGGATCCTTAGTGATATCGGCATCGGTACATTTGTTGACCCTCGCCAACAGGGCGGTAAGCTGAATGAAGTGACCACCGAAGATCTGATCAAATTGGTGGAAATTGATAACAAAGAGTACCTGTATTACAAAGCCATTGCGCCAAACATCGCCTTTATTCGCGCCACCACTTGCGACAGTGAAGGCTACGCCACCTTTGAAGATGAAGTGATGTATCTTGATGCGCTGGTGATTGCCCAGGCCGTACACAATAACGGTGGCATCGTTATGATGCAGGTGCAAAAGATGGTGAAGAAAGCCACGTTGCATCCGAAATCGGTGCGTATTCCCGGCTATCTGGTCGATATTGTGGTCATCGACCCCGACCAAACGCAACTGTATGGTGGCGCGCCGGTTAACCGCTTTATCTCTGGCGATTTTGTTCTCGATGACAGCCAACAGACTGCCCTGCCGCTCAATCAGCGTAAACTGGTGGCCAGACGCGCCCTGTTTGAAATGCGCAAAGGTGCGGTCGGCAACGTTGGCGTAGGCATTGCCGATGGCATTGGCCTCGTCGCGCGCGAAGAAGGCTGTGCTGATGATTTTATTCTGACAGTCGAAACGGGTCCGATTGGCGGCATCACCTCTCAAGGTATTGCTTTCGGCGCCAACGTCAACACCCGCGCCATTCTGGATATGACCTCCCAGTTTGACTTCTATCACGGTGGTGGACTGGACGTGTGCTATTTAAGTTTTGCCGAAGTCGATCGCCACGGCAACGTCGGCGTACACAAATTCAATGGCAAAATCATGGGTACCGGCGGTTTTATCGATATTAGCGCCACCTCCAAAAAAATTATTTTCTGCGGCACGTTAACTGCCGGAAGTCTGAAAACGGAAGTTGCCGATGGCAAGTTAAATATTGTGCAGGAAGGTCGGGTGAAAAAATTCGTCAACGAATTACCTGAAGTGACTTTCAGCGGAAAAATTGCTCTCGAACGTGGACTTGATGTGCGTTACATCACTGAACGCGCTGTATTTACGTTAAAAGCAGATGGTCTTCATTTAATCGAAATTGCACCGGGAGTCTCTTTACAGGAAGACATCCTGGACAAGATGGATTTCACGCCAATTATTTCGCCAAATCTGAAGCTGATGGACGAAAGATTATTTATCGATGCCTCGATGGGTTTTGTATTACCCGACGCCGCCAATTAAAAGGAGTACCCTGATGGACTTTTCTTTAACTGAAGAACAAGAACTGCTGCTTGCCAGTATTCGAGAACTGATTACCAGCAATTTCCCGGAAGAATATTTCCGTACCTGCGATCAGACGGCGACCTACCCGAAAGAGTTTATGCATGCCCTGGCGGACAACGGTATTTCGATGCTGGGCGTTCCGGAAGAGTTTGGTGGCATCCCGGCAGATTACGTCACACAGATGCTGGCGCTGATGGAAGTTTCAAAATGCGGCGCACCCGCTTTTTTGATCACTAACGGTCAGTGCATTCACAGTATGCGTCGTTTTGGATCCGCTGAACAGCTGCGTAAGACCGCAGAAAGCACCATGGAAACGGGCGATCCAGCGTATGCGCTGGCATTAACCGAACCGGGAGCTGGCTCTGACAACAACAGCGCGACCACCAGCTACACTCGCAAAAACGGTAAGGTCTATCTCAACGGGCAGAAAACCTTTATCACCGGCGCGAAAGAGTATCCCTATATGCTGGTACTGGCCCGCGATCCGGAGCCAAAAGATCCGAAAAGAGCCTTTACGCTGTGGTGGGTCGATTCGAAGAAACCCGGCATTAAGGTTAATCCGCTGCACAAAATCGGCTGGCATATGCTCAGCACCTGCGAAGTCTATCTTGATGACGTTGAAGTGGATGAAAGTGATATGGTCGGAGAGGAAGGCATGGGTTTCCTCAACGTCATGTACAACTTCGAGATGGAACGTTTGATCAACGCTGCGCGCAGTACCGGTTTTGCTGAATGCGCCTTCGAAGATGCCGCCCGTTACGCCAACCAGCGCATCGCATTCGGTAAGCCAATTGGTCACAATCAGATGATCCAGGAAAAACTGGCGCTGATGGCGATTAAAATCGATAACATGCGCAATATGGTGTTAAAAGTCGCCTGGCAGGCCGATCAGGAACAGTCTCTGCGCACCAGTGCAGCGCTGGCAAAACTGTATTGTGCACGTACTGCAATGGAAGTGATTGATGACGCCATTCAGATTATGGGTGGGCTGGGTTACACCGACGAAGCACGCGTTTCCCGCTTCTGGCGTGATGTCCGCTGTGAACGCATTGGCGGTGGTACAGATGAAATCATGATTTACGTCGCGGGTCGCCAAATCCTGAAAGATTATCAGAATAAGTAAGCAGTAATGCTTGCCGGATAGCGCAAATGCGTTATCCGGCACGTGCCAGGTTAATCATATTTCTGGCATCAAACATTCCTGTTCTACAAGGTTATTTTTAAACTGCTTACGATAATCGCTGGGGGTACAACCCACATGCCGCTGAAAGAGTTTGGCAAAGTGATCGACATTTTCATACCCTACCCGCCAGGAAATTTCTGCCAACGAGGACTCCGTATTCGTCAGGGCAAATTTTGCCTCTGTCATTCGCCGCTGAATCACATAATTAATCGGCGAAATACGATACTCCTTAGTAAACTCGTGACAGATATAGCTCACGCTGGCACGAAATTTCTTAGACAACTGTTCCAGCGTAATTTTCTCTCGAAAGTTGTTATTTAAATAAACCAACACATCTTTAATTAAGATGTCTTTTTTAATATATCCCTGCTCAGAACGATAAGCATTTTTAAAGTTTTCGTAATATAAAACGGTTAATGCATAAGCGAAGGCGTCATAAGCGGAAGACGTCAGGTTATTCTTGCTCTGCGGGATCATAACACTCAGTTCATTAAAGATACTTTTAATAACCTCTTTGCCCTGGCTGACGTTAATAACCGGACACGAGTGCATCTGCAAGAGTTGGTTCTCCTGCCAGTCGTTAAAACGAAAGCCGTAGAGCGCACAGGTGTAAGTGGTTGCAGGTGCGCTGCTATCGGAAGCAACCGCATGTAACCGCCCTTGTTCTATCACTACGATGTCACCCGCATGTGCGACATACAGCGAAGAGTCGATAATTAGCCTTGCGACACCCTTTTTTACATAGATAAGCTCTGTTTCATTGTCATGAACATGATGGCCCGACTCCCAGTTAGGATCATCACTGATGACGAATCGCGAAAATCTCGGGGTTTTTCCCTGTTCAAAAAGGGTCTCCATGGCATTATCAAAACAGCGTTGATACATGACAACCTCCACCGAAAGGCAGTAATTTTGCGGATAATTAATATCGAAAAGTAAAAACGATGAAGACGTTATACAACGTTATTCTGTCCAGGCGAAACAAAATTATTTGCCTCGTCTGCAAGATGACACATCCAACTTCAGCACGCTGCTCACGCAAATTGTTTTTATTTTAGAATAACAGGAAAGTGTAAATGTTATTAAGTCAGCAATAATAATTTACACACCAGAAACAAAGTGCATGCAGAAACGGATAAAAATATGATCCATTTCTCAAAAAAGCACCTCGATTTTATTTCTATTTTTATCACTTTAACACCCGACGTCGTCTTTACGTTCATAAACTCAGCATTCCTAAAGTCCTTTTTTTTGCAAGATTGTTGGGAATGAAAACAGATTGCCCCGTCGAAAACAGTCCCCCTCTGCCGCACACTATTTTCAGTCAATTTTCCCTACTGTTGATGATGTCACTCCCCGTCATCATCCACACGAGAATCACTGGAGATGCCATGAAACTAATAACCTGCTTTAAGTTGGTGCCTGAAGAACAGGACATTGTTGTTACCCCAGAACGTTCGCTTAACTTTGACCGGGCCGATGCCAAAATCAGTCAGTTTGATTTGAATGCAATAGAGGCCGCGACGCAACTTAGTGCGGAAGGTGATGAAATTGTCGCCTTAACGGTTGGCGGCTCGCTACTGCAAAACTCCAAAGTGCGTAAAGACGTACTGTCCCGCGGGCCGGACAGTTTGTTTATGGTGCAGGATCCCCAACTGGAGCATTCATTACCGCGAGACACGGCTCAGGCGCTGGCCTGCGCGGCCAAAAACATTGAATTCGACCTGATGCTGTTCGGCGAAGGGTCTGGAGACATCTACGCCCAGCAGGTTGGCTTACTGGTTGGCGAACTCTTACAACTTCCGGTAATTAACGCCGTCAGCAACATCCAACGTAACGGCGATCGCATTGTGGTTGAACGTACGCTGGAAGACGAAGTTGAAGTGATTGAACTGTCGCTCCCCGCCGTGCTGTGCGTAACCTCGGATATCAATACGCCGCGTATTCCCTCGATGAAAGCTATTCTGGGCGCAGGTAAAAAACCAGTCACACCGTGGCAAGCCAGCGATATTGGCTGGACACCTGCCTCACCGTTAGCAGAACTGGTGAGCCTCACCGTTCCGCCACAAACAGAACGTAAGCACATCATTCTGGAAAATGACTCAGCAGAAGCCATCGCCGAGCTGGCTGAGCATCTGAAAAAAGCCCTGAACTAAGCCCAACGGAGAGAAATTATCATGAGTAAATTAGCTAACGTATGGGTGTTCAGCGATAACGTAGAACGCTATGCAGAATTAATGGCCGGCGCACGCCTGTGGGGTGAAAAGGTACACCTTATTGTACAAGGCAACGAACAGGCCAATCAGGTTAAACCTCTGGGTGCCGATGAGATTGTCGTGCTTGAAACAACGTCTGGTTTACAGCGTGTTGAAAATTTTGCCGAGACCATCGCCGCCCTGATACAAGAACATACCGGGCTATTGCTGATGCCAGCTACAAAACGCGCTAAATCCCTTGGTGCGCGGTTAAGTATTCAGCTCAATGCAGCGATGGTAAATGACGCCACGTCGGTAACGCTTGATGATGGCTCACTGTTCGCAGAACACCGTATGTACGGTGGCCTGGCATTCGGCAAAGAAAAAATCAAAACAACTCAGGCAATTATCACCCTTGCCCCAGGCGTACTTGAACCGGTAGAGGCTAATGCTTCACATACCTGCCCTGTTGTCTCTGCACCTTACATAGCACCACACCATGAAATTATGTGCCAGGAACGTCGCGCCAAATCCGTGAGCAGCGTGGATCTCAGCAAAGCCAAACGTGTGGTGGGTGTGGGCCGCGGCCTGGTTGCGCAAAACGATCTGGAGATGGTGCGCCAGTTGGCATCTGTACTGGGTGCAGAAGTGGGTTGTTCACGGCCGATTGCCGAAGGCGAAAACTGGATGGAACGCGAACGCTACATCGGCGTTTCTGGCGTGTTACTGAAATCGGACCTTTACCTCACCCTCGGCATTTCAGGACAAATTCAGCATATGGTTGGCGGTAACGGCGCGAAAGTCATTGTTGCCATCAACAAAGATAAGAAAGCCCCTATTTTCAATTACGCCGATTACGGACTGGTCGGCGACATCTACAAAGTCGTTCCGGCTCTTATCGAGCATCTCAGCCGCTAACCCCCACATTTAACGCACATATCCCGCTGCCCTCGCAGCGGGAAGGGAGCATAAAGCATGTCAGATGAAAAATTTGATGCCATTGTGGTCGGTGCTGGCGTGGCGGGTACGGTTGCAGGCTACGTGATGGCTCAGGCCGGACTGGACGTACTGGTCATCGAGCGCGGTAACAGTGCTGGTAGTAAAAATATGACCGGCGGAAGACTCTATGCACATAGTCTTGAGCGCATCATGCCGGGGTTCGCGCAGGAAGCGCCGCTCGAGCGTAAAGTCACCCGCGAAAAAATCTCCTTTCTGACCGAAGAAAGCGCCGTCACTCTCGATTTCCATCGTGAAAAAGCTGACGCACCAACGCAGGATTCGTATACCGTTTTGCGCAACAGACTTGACCCATGGCTAATAGAAAAAGCGGAACAAGCTGGCGTGCAGTTCATCCCCGGCGTGCGCGTCGATGCCCTGATCCGCGAAGGTAATAAGGTTACCGGAGTTCAGGCCGGTGACGATATCCTGGAAGCCAATATTGTCATCCTTGCCGATGGCGTCAACTCTATGCTGGGGCGTTCCCTGGGGATGGTTCCGCCCTCTTCTGCACATCACTATGCCGTTGGCGTAAAAGAGCTGATCGGCTTACCTCCAACGGCCATTGCAGATCGCTTCAATCTTTCAGCTAATGAAGGCGCGGCCTGGCTGTTTGCAGGCTCACCGTCTGATGGGTTGATGGGCGGCGGATTTTTGTATACCAACCAGGACTCCATCTCTCTGGGTCTGGTGTGTGGTCTGGGGGATATTGCCCATGCCACAAAAAGCATTCCACAAATGCTGGAAGACTTTAAGCAACATCCAACTATTCGGCCATTGATTGCCGGTGGAGAACTACTGGAATATTCCGCGCATATGGTGCCGGAAGGCGGTCTGGCAATGGTTCCAAAGCTGGTCGATGACGGTGTGATGATCGTGGGCGATGCCGCCGGTTTCTGTTTGAACCTGGGTTTCACGGTGCGAGGTATGGATTTGGCCATCGCTTCCGCAGAAGCCGCTGCCCAAACAGCTATTGCAGCAAAAGAACGCCAGGATTTCTCTGCCAGCAGCCTGATGGACTACAAGCGCGCGCTCGAACAGGGCTGTGTGATGCGTGATTTACAGCATTTTCGCAAGATCCCGGCGTTAATGGAAAACCCACGGCTGTTCACTCAGTATCCGCGTATGGTGGCCGACATCATGAGCGATATGTTCACCGTTGACGGACGTCCAAATCAACCGGTTCGCAAGATGATTATGTCCCACGCAAAACAAATCGGGCTGATGAACTTACTGAAAGACGGTATCAAGGGGGCAACTGCACTATGAATCAGGACAATACCGTTAACGTTGACGTCAAACTGGGCGTCAATAAATTCAATGTCGATGAAGGCCACCCGCACATTATCCTGGCCGAACATCCAGACCTTAATGAATTTCGCAAGCTGCTGAAAGCCTGCCCCGCCGGGCTGTATAAGCAGGATGAGAGTGGAAACATTCATTTTGATTCTGCTGGTTGCCTGGAGTGCGGAACGTGTCGAGTACTTTGCGGCGACACGATCCTCGACCAATGGGAATATCCGGTCGGAACATTTGGCGTTGATTTTCGCTACGGCTAATGGATTTTGCCTGTAGTACACCGGATCGGCCACGCCGGCCATCCGGTCAGATGTATGCCGAAATCATCCTGGGAATAACTTCATGAGTATCACACTAACGTTTAACGCCGAACGCCGCGAAGTCTGGCGGCAACAGGGTTTATGGGGAGATGCTTCGCTTGGCGATTACTGGAACCAAACTGCCAGAGCCATGCCAGATAAAATCGCCGTGGTTGATAACCATGGCGCTTCATACACCTATGCTGCACTCGACAGCGCGGCCAGCAGTCTGGCAACCTGGTTTTTAGCCTGCGGTATTCAACCCGGCGATCGCATTGCCTTCCAGTTACCGGGCTGGTGCGAGTTTACGATTATCTACCTGGCCTGCCTGAAAACCGGGGCCGTTTCCGTACCGCTGCTGCCAGCGTGGCGTGAAGCAGAGCTGGTATGGGTGCTAAATAAGTGCAAAGCGAAGATTTTTTTCGCACCGACGCTGTTTAAACAGACCCGACCGGTCGATCTGATCCTCCCCTTACAAAACCAGTTGCCGCATCTGCAACAGATCGTTGCCGTGGATAAACTGGCTCCGGCAACTACCTCGCTGGCGCTCAGTCAACTGCTTTTAGCTCCGCCTTTAACCCAGACGATTAATGTTCACGCCGATGAACTGGCGGCGGTGTTGTTTACCTCCGGTACCGAGGGAATGCCAAAAGGCGTAATGCTGACCCACAACAACATCCTTGCCAGCGAGCGCGCCTATTGTGCCCGCCTCAATCTCACCTGGCAGGATGTGTTTTTGATGCCCGCACCACTGGGACACGCTACCGGTTTTCTGCATGGCGTTACCGCACCGTTTTTAATCGGCGCACGCAGCGTATTGTTAGACATTTTCACCCCAATCGCCTGTCTTGAACTGCTGGAGCAACAACACTGTACCTGTGTGCTCGGCGCAACGCCCTTCGTCTACGACATGTTGTGTAGCATGGAAAAACGACCACGCGACCTCTCATCGCTACGCTTTTTCTTATGTGGGGGCACAACCATTCCACAAAAGATTGCCCGTGACTGCCAGCTGCTCGGCATAAAATTATTAAGCATTTATGGCTCGACAGAGAGTTCACCGCATGCGCTGGTCAATCTCGATGATTCGCTTTCTCGCATGATGAATACCGACGGATATGCTGCTGCAGGCGTCGAAATTAAAGTGGTCGACGAAGCACGCAATACGTTGCCCGCGGGGGTAGAAGGTGAAGAAGCTTCGCGTGGTCCCAATGTGTTTATGGGCTACCTCGATGAACCCGAACTCACCGCCCGCGCGCTGGATCAAGACGGCTGGTATTACAGCGGCGACTTATGCCGAATGGACGATGCGGGGTACATCAAAATCACCGGACGGAAAAAAGATATCATTGTCCGCGGTGGAGAAAACATCAGCAGCCGCGAAGTTGAGGATATTTTATTGCAGCATCCTCGCATTCACGATGCCTGTGTTGTCGCGATGCCGGACGAACGCTTAGGTGAAAGGTCGTGTGCTTACGTAGTCCTAAAACCCCCGCATCATTCGTTGTCGCTGGAATCAGTGGTGGCCTTTTTTAGCCGCAAGCGGGTGGCAAAGTATAAATACCCTGAGCACATTGTGATCGTAGAGAAATTACCGCGCACGGCGTCAGGTAAAGTACAAAAATACCAGCTTCGTCAGGATATTATTCAGCGTTTGAGCGTGGAGAGTATTACAGGATAAAGCGCCGGATGGCGATGCTAACGCATCTTATCCGGCCTACGTTGAATAGGCCGGATAAGGCATGATATTACTTGTTCAGTTCAGCCAGACTCAGCCAGGTTTGTACGACGGTGTCCGGGTTCAGCGACAGGCTGTCGATCCCCTCTTCCATCAGCCAGGCTGCGAAGTCTTCGTGGTCAGAAGGTCCCTGGCCGCAAATACCCACGTATTTACCCTGTTTCTTGGCTGCACGAATCGCCATCGACAGCAGTGCTTTCACCGCGTCGTTACGTTCATCAAACAGTTCAGAAACCACACCAGAGTCACGATCCAGACCCAGCGCCAGCTGCGTCATGTCGTTTGAGCCGATGGAGAAGCCGTCGAAGTATTCGAGGAACTGCTCGGCCAGCAAGGCGTTAGACGGGATCTCACACATCATGATGATCTTCAGTCCGTTCTCGCCGCGTTTCAGCCCCTGGCGTGCCAGCTCTTCCACCACCGCTTTCGCCTGGGCAACGGTACGTACAAACGGTACCATCACTTCAACGTTAGTCAGGCCCATGTCGTTACGGACACGTTTTACTGCGTCGCATTCCAGCGCGAAGCAGTCGCGGAAGCTGTCGGCAACATAACGGCCCGCCCCACGGAAGCCCAGCATCGGGTTCTCTTCATGCGGTTCATAACGCTCACCGCCGACCAGGTTGGCATATTCGTTGGACTTAAAGTCCGACATACGCACGATGACGCGTTTTGGATAAAACGCCGCACCCAGCGTCGCGATCCCTTCCGTCAGACGACCGACATAGAATTCACGCGGAGAATCGAAACCTTTCATCATGGCGCGGATTTCATTTTGCAGCTCAGGCGTCTGGTCATCGAACTCCAGCAGCGCACGCGGGTGTACGCCAATCATGCGGTTGATGATAAATTCCAGACGCGCCAGGCCGACGCCTTCGTTTGGCAGACAGGCGAAGTCGAAAGCCCGGTCCGGGTTACCGACGTTCATCATCACCTTCAACGGCAGATCCGGCATGGTCTCCACGCTGGAACTCTTCACGCTAAAGTCGAGCATGTCAGCGTAAACATAACCGGTGTCACCTTCGGCACAGGAGACGGTTACCTTCTCACCATCTTTCATGCGCTCGGTCGCATCGCCACAGCCCACCACGGCCGGGATCCCCAGTTCACGGGCAATGATTGCCGCGTGACAGGTACGACCGCCACGGTTAGTGACAATTGCTGCCGCTTTCTTCATGATCGGTTCCCAGTCCGGGTCGGTCATGTCGGTAACCAGTACGTCGCCTGGTTCGATGCGGTTCATTTCGCTGATGTCATGAATGACTTTGACCGGACCCGCGCCAATGCGGTGGCC
Source organism: Citrobacter freundii complex sp. 2024EL-00216 (assembly GCF_043945515.1). NCBI lineage: Bacteria > Pseudomonadati > Pseudomonadota > Gammaproteobacteria > Enterobacterales > Enterobacteriaceae > Citrobacter > Citrobacter freundii complex sp. 2024EL-00216. The sequence goes on from NZ_JBIMRA010000005.1 coordinate 15,738, forward strand.
GATGGCGCGACCTTCAGCAATAATTTTACCCTGAGCATGCAGCGTATAACGCTCCATCACCTGACCGCGAGAGCGCACGGTTTCTGGACGCGCCTGAACAATGAACAGCTTGCCGGTATGACCGTCTTTCGCCCATTCGATGTCCATTGGACGACCGTAGTGCTTCTCGATCTGCACCGCTTGCTTGGCCAGTTCCTGCACTTCTTCGTTAGTCAGGGAGAAAATGTCGCGTTGTTCCTGCGGGACATCTTCAATGGTCACCTGCTTACCGTGTTCCTGGGTCGGCGCGTAAATCATGCGGATTTTTTTCGATCCCATTGTGCGACGGACGATCGCCGGACGGTTAGCCGCCAGGGTCGGTTTGTGCACGTAGAATTCATCCGGGTTAACGGCGCCCTGCACGACCATTTCGCCCAAGCCCCAGGCGGACGTGATAAAGACAACCTGGTCGAAACCGGATTCGGTATCGATGGAGAACATTACGCCTGAGGACGCGAGGTCAGAACGCACCATCCGCTGAACGCCAGCAGAAAGTGCGACGCCACGGTGGTCATAGCCCTGGTGAACACGATAAGAGATCGCGCGGTCGTTAAACAGCGAGGCAAATACGTGTTTGATGGCAACCAGTACGGCATCAAATCCCTGGACGTTGAGGAAGGTTTCCTGCTGACCGGCAAATGACGCATCTGGCATATCTTCTGCGGTAGCGGAAGAACGCACGGCAAAAGAGGCATTGGCATCGTCCGCTGACAGCTGCGCGTAGGCATCGCGGACGGCATTTTCCAGTTCGGGCTGGAAAGGAGTGTCGATAATCCACTGGCGGATCTGTGCCCCGGCTTTCGCAAGCTCAGTGACATCGTCGATATCCGTTTTATCCAGCAGCTCATAAATGCGCTGGTTTACACCGCTCTGGTCCAGAAACTGGTTAAACGCATCGGCGGTCGTTGCAAAACCATTCGGTACGGAAACACCCATACCTGAAAGGTTAGTAATCATTTCACCCAGGGAGGCATTTTTGCCTCCAACTCTGTCTACATCATTCATGCCGAGTTGGTTATACCAAAGCACCAGCGGTGACGAGCCATTGTTGGACATCGAACAATCCTTATATATGAACGAGGTTAGGAAACTCAATTTTGCGTAATTATCTTGGCATATTTACTCCGGCGAAAAAAACGGTGAATCGTTCAAGCAACTTTATTTTTTATTTTTTCAGATTGTTTCCGCATTTGCGCAAACCCGCGAGCCACACGGGATCACCACAAAAATGACCGGTATAAACATTTGTTCCGAAAAATGAAATGTACTTTTCATTAAATATAAAAATACCGTTTCATTTTATAAAATAGATGCCGCAATATTCGCTTCTGGCGAATTTTAATTTATGCTTTCAGAGAATTATATCTGCCCCAGGATGAGCAAAATGGATAATGCTGTTGATCGTCACGTATTTTATATTTCTGATGGTACGGCCATCACCGCCGAGGTATTGGGTCACGCGGTGATGTCGCAATTTCCGGTCACGATCAGCAGTATTACGCTGCCGTTTGTGGAAAATGAGAGTCGTGCGCGCGCGGTTAAAGACCAGATTGACGCTATCTACCAACAAACTGGCGTGCGCCCTTTAGTGTTTTACTCCATCGTCCTGCCGGAAATTCGCTCGATCATTCTGCAAAGCGAAGGGTTTTGTCAGGATATCGTGCAGGCGTTGGTTGCCCCACTGCAGCACGAGATGAAACTCGACCCTACGCCTATCGCCCACCGCACGCACGGTCTGAATCCCGGTAACCTCAACAAGTACGACGCGCGCATCGCTGCCATTGACTACACCCTCGCCCACGACGACGGTATTTCGTTGCGCAACCTCGATCAGGCGCAGGTGATCCTGCTCGGCGTTTCCCGTTGCGGCAAAACCCCGACCAGTTTGTATCTGGCCATGCAGTTTGGTATCCGCGCGGCCAACTACCCCTTTATTGCCGATGATATGGATAATCTGGTGCTGCCCACTTCCCTGAAGCCGTTGCAGCATAAGCTGTTCGGTCTGACTATCGACCCTGAGCGCCTGGCGGCCATCCGCGAAGAACGCCGTGAGAACAGCCGTTACGCCTCGCTGCGTCAGTGCCGTATGGAAGTTGCTGAGGTGGAAGCGCTTTATCGGAAAAACCAGATCCCCTGGCTGAACAGTACCAATTATTCGGTAGAAGAGATTGCTACCAAGATCCTCGATATCATGGGACTGAATCGCCGCATGTACTAGAATGCTAGTGCATTGGTTCGATTTTTTGTTATTATGCTCGCCACCAGGCAGGATGAGTGTGATATTGTGATGTACATCACTTCCCGGTAGTCCTGCCGTTGAAGCAACAAATTTCTGAGACAAGTAATGAACAGAACCGATGAACTCCGTACTGCGCGTATTGACAACCTGGTCACTCCAGCAGAGCTTGCGCAACGGCATCCTGTTTCGTCCTCCGTCGCCCGTCATGTTACGGACTCCCGACGTCGGATAGAAAAAATTTTAAATGGTGAAGACCCCCGTTTACTGGTGATCGTAGGTCCCTGCTCGATTCACGATCTTGATGCCGCGATGGAATACGCGACGCGGTTACAGGCGCTGCGCACTAAGCACCAGGCGCGTCTGGAAATCGTGATGCGTACCTATTTTGAAAAACCACGCACCGTCGTAGGCTGGAAAGGCCTGATTTCCGACCCGGATTTGAACGGCAGTTATCGTGTGAACCACGGTATTGAACTGGCGCGAAAACTGCTGTTGCAGGTCAACGAACTGGGCGTCCCCACGGCGACTGAATTCCTCGACATGGTGACCGGCCAGTTTATTGCTGATTTAATCAGTTGGGGAGCTATTGGCGCGCGCACCACCGAAAGTCAGATCCATCGTGAAATGGCCTCCGCGCTCTCCTGCCCGGTTGGCTTTAAGAACGGAACGGATGGCAACACGCGCATTGCCGTCGATGCGATTCGCGCCTCCCGCGCCAGTCACATGTTCCTCTCGCCGGATAAAACCGGCCAGATGACCATTTATCAGACCAGCGGTAACCCTTACGGGCATATCATCATGCGTGGCGGTAAAAAGCCGAATTATTATGCTGAAGATATTGCTGCCGCCTGCGATACCCTGCACGAATTTTCTCTGCCTGAGCATCTGGTGGTCGATTTTAGCCACGGTAATTGCCAGAAGCAGCATCGCCGTCAGTTGGACGTTTGTGATGATGTATGCCAGCAAATTCGCAATGGTTCGACGGCGATTGCCGGGATTATGGCGGAGAGTTTCTTGCGTGAAGGTACGCAAAAAATCGTTAGCGGCCAGCCGCTGGTTTACGGTCAGTCCATTACCGACCCGTGCCTGAACTGGGAAGATACTGAACTGTTGGCTGAAAAACTCGCCTCTGCGGTTGATAGCCGTTTTTAATGCTGTTCGCCGGGCAATATCACCTTGCCCGGCGCTAATCCCTTGTTTTCCCCTTGCTTATTGCGCAAAAAACGTTCTCGTCACAATTATTTCACAAAAACGCTTGCCGCAAATTTGTAGTTTGATGATAATGATTATCATTGTTACATTGATTGTTATTTTTAAACACTATGTTACGTATGGATAACACAACGGCAACGCCTGCAAAAGACAAAACACCGCCTTCCGTCGCGCCAAACGAGCGACGAATTGACAGTAAAACCCTGCTTGGTAACGAAGGACGCGTGATCATAGAACATGATGGTCAGCACTACCTGCTGCGCCAGACACAAGCCGGAAAACTCATTCTGACTAAATAAACAACACATTTCGCCAGCCACCCAGGTCATACCCAGGCAGCCAGCGCTTTTCGATTTCCTAATGGAGAGTTGCTATGCCTTACCTGCACACCGCTTCCCTGCGCCCATCGCTGTTGGCGCTGGCGATTGTTAGTAACCTGCCCGCCGTCGCCTGGGCGGCGGTCGAGGATATGACCGTTACCGCCACCGGCAATGCCCGTAGCGCCTTTGAAGCACCGATGATGGTCAGCGTCATTGACGCCACCGCCCCAGAAAACCAAACCGCCAGCTCCGCTGCCGACCTGTTACGTAAGGTTCCAGGCCTGACCCTTGACGGTACGGGCCGTACCAACGGCCAGGACGTGAATCTGCGCGGCTACGATCGACGCGGCGTTCTGGTACTGGTTGACGGTGTTCGTCAGGGAACCGACACCGGACACCTGAACAGTACCTTCCTCGACCCGGCGCTTATCAAACGCATCGAAGTCGTGCGTGGCCCTTCCGCACTACTGTACGGTAGCGGCGCGCTAGGCGGCGTGATCGCCTATGACACTGCAGATGCCAAAGATCTACTGGACGTCGGGCAAAACAGCGGTTATCGCGTGTTCGGTACCGCGGCGACCGGCGATCACAGTCTCGGCATGGGTGCCAGCACGTATGGCCGTACCGATACGCTGGACGGACTGCTTGCCTGGTCCAGCCGCGATCGCGGTGATTTACGCCAGAGTGACGGTACTACTGCGCCGAATGACGAAGCAATTAACAATATGCTGGCGAAAGGTAGCTGGAAAATTGACAGCGCCCAGATGCTGGCCGGTTCGCTGCGTTACTACAACAATGACGCCCGGGAACCTAAAAACCCGCAGACCAGCGCGGCGGATGCCAGCAATCCGATGACCAACCGTTCAACGATCCAGCGTGATGCGCAACTGACCTACTCGCTCGCTCCGGCGGACAATGACTGGCTGAACGCTGACGCCCGTATCTACTGGTCCGAAGCGCGCATTAATGCTCAGAACGCAGATAACACTGGCGAATTCCGCAAGCAAACCACCAAAGGCGGGAAGATCGACAACCGCAGCCGCCTGTTTACCGACTCTTTTGCATCTCACCTGTTGACCTACGGCGGTGAATACTATCGTCAGGAACAACAACCGGGAGGAGCAACAACGGGTTTCCCGGAGGCTAAGATCGATTTCAGCTCCGGCTGGCTCCAGGATGAAATCACCCTGCGCGACCTGCCGGTTACGCTGCTGGGCGGTACCCGTTATGACTCTTATCGCGGCAGCAGCGACGGTTATGAAGATGTCGATGCCGATAAATGGTCGTCCCGCGCCGGATTAACGGTTGCGCCAACTGACTGGCTGATGCTGTTCGGTTCATACGCTCAGGCTTTCCGTGCCCCGACTATGGGCGAGATGTATAACGATGCGAAACACTTCTCGATTGGTCGTTTTTACACCAACTACTGGGTGCCGAACCCTAACCTGCGCCCGGAAACCAACGAAACACAGGAATACGGATTTGGCCTGCGCTTTGATGATCTTCTGATGGCGAGCGACGCGCTCGAATTTAAAGCCAGCTATTTCGACACCAAAGCGAAAGATTACATCTCCACCAGCGTCGATTTCGCCGCTGCGACAACCATGTCCTATAACGTACCCAACGCCAAAATCTGGGGCTGGGATGTGATGGCGAAATATTCCACCGATCTGTTCAGCCTCGACATGGCCTATAACCGCACACGCGGAAAAGATACTGACACCGGCGAATACATTTCAAGCATTAACCCGGACACCGTCACCAGCAAACTGAATGTGCCAGTTGCGCACAGCGGTTTCTCTGTCGGCTGGATAGGGACATTTGCTGACCGTTCAACGCATATCAGCAGCACCTACGCTAAACAGCCCGGCTATGCGGTAAACGATTTCTACGTCAGCTATCAGGGCCAACAAGCGCTGAAAGGCATGACCACCACGCTGGTACTGGGCAACGCCTTCGACAAAGAGTACTGGTCGCCGCAAGGCATTCCGCAGGATGGTCGTAATGGCAAAATTTTCGTGAGTTATCAGTGGTAATCACTTTTCCCCGGTTCGCCGGGGCCGCAATCTGGAAGGAAGAGACAATGAATCATTACACACGCTGGCTGGAACTGAAGAAAGAAAATCCTGGCAAATACGCACGTGATATTGCGGGGTTGATGAATATTAGCGAAGCCGAACTGACCTTTGCACGCGTCGGTCACGATGCCTGGCGCTTACGTGGCGAAGTGCGTGAAATTCTCAGCGCACTGGAAGCAGTTGGCGAAACCAAATGTATTTGCCGCAATGAATACGCAGTACATGAGCAGGTGGGTGCTTTTACCAATCAGCACCTCAACGGTCATGCCGGACTGGTTCTCAATCCGCGCGCCCTCGATCTGCGTCTGTTCCTGAATCAGTGGGCCAGTACCTTTCATATCAGCGAAACAACCGCCCATGGTGAGCGTCAGAGCATTCAGTTCTTCGACCATCAGGGAGATGCGCTGCTGAAGGTCTATACCACGCAAAATACCCTCGTTGAGGAATGGGCAGCATTGCTGACCCGTTTCATCTTTGCAGAAAACCCGCCGCTGGCACTGCAACCCGCCAACAATTCTGCGCCTGCCGCCGTCACGGTCGATGCGCAGACCGTCGATCAAGAGTGGCGAGCGATGACCGATGTCCACCAGTTCTTCGGTCTGCTGAAACGCCATGAACTCACCCGCCAACAGGCGTTTAATCTGGTAGGCGACGATCTGGCCTGTAAGGTTTCTAATAGTGCACTGGCGCAGTTACTCGACACCGCGCGTCAGGATGGCAACGAAATTATGGTTTTTGTGGGTAATCGCGGCTGTGTACAGATTTTTACCGGCGTGATTGAAAAACTGGTACCGATGAAAGGCTGGCTAAACATCTTCAACCCAACCTTTACCCTACATCTGCTGGAAGAGAGCGTGGCTGAAACGTGGGTGACGCGCAAACCGACCGCCGATGGTCACGTCACCAGTCTGGAACTGTTTGCTGCCGACGGTACGCAAATCGCACAACTGTATGGTCAACGTACGGAAGGCGAGCCGGAACAGACGCAATGGCGCACACAGATTGACGCGCTAACGCCGAAAGGACTGGCCGCATGAAAAAACTGCTGGCCCTGATCGTGCTGCTGCCCTTCGCCGCACTGGCTGCGCCCGAGGAGCGAGTTGTTGCCCTCGGTGGCGATGTCACCGAGATCGTATACGCACTGGGAGCACAACCCTCCCTTGTGGCGAGAGACAGCACCAGCCAATGGCCTGCTGCGGCAACCGCGTTACCTGATGTTGGTTATTTGCGCCAGCTCAACGCCGAAGGGATCCTTGCCACACGCCCTACGCTGGTCCTTGCCAGCGCGCAGGCGCAGCCTTCTCTGGTGTTAAAACAGCTCGAGCAGAGCAACGTCAGGGTTGTCACGATCCCAGCAAGCAACGATCTTAACGCGATTGATGAAAAAGTTCGGGTTATCGCCGAGGCTACCCATAGGAATGCCGACGGCGAAACGCTGCGCGCAACGTTACGTCAGGAACTGGCGACGCTCCCGTCATCTGAACTTAATAAACGTGTGCTGTTTATTCTCAATCATGGCGGGATGACCGCGATGGCGGCGGGCCAGCAAACCGGAGCCGATGCGGCGATTCGTGCCGCAGGTCTACGCAACGCGATGCAGGGCGTTAATCGCTATCAGCCGCTGTCACAAGAAGGCGTCATTGCCAGCCAGCCCGATCTGGTAGTGATTTCACAAGAAGGTGTTAAGGCGATGGGTGGCGAGGCAAACCTGTGGGCGCTACCTGGACTTGCGCAAACACCTGCCGGAAGGAATAAACAGGTATTGCAGGTTGACGATATGGCGCTGTTGGGCTTCAGCGTTCGCACGCCACAGGCTATTTTGCAGCTTCGTGCTAAAGCGGAGCAATTGCCCTGATGTCCCGGCGGATCACCTGTTCGTTGTGGATGTTGGCATTGATGCTGGTTGTAATGACGGTTCTGGCTACCGGTTTTGGCGCGTTGCGCCTGCCGGTAAGTCTGCTCTGGCGTGATGGCGATGAGGCACTGCGTCAAATCTGGCTCACGATTCGTCTGCCCCGCGTCCTGCTGGCGCTGGTGATTGGCGGCTCTCTGGCGCTCGCGGGCTGCGTGATGCAGGGGCTGTTTCGCAATCCACTTGCAGACCCTGGATTACTGGGAATAAGCAGCGGCGCCGCCTGCGCTGTGGCCCTGTGGGTGGTGCTGCCTGTCTCCTTGCCCGCGCTGCTGATGTTGTATGCTCCAATGCTGGCCGCTTTTTTCGGCGCGCTGGCGGCAACCGTAGTGATTTTTATCCTTAGCCAACAGCGCGACGGTTCACTCTCACGCCTGCTGCTGGTCGGCATTGCCATTAACGCGCTCTGTGGGGCGGCGGTTGGCGTTTTGTCGTGGGTCAGTAATGATGCGCAACTGCGCCAGCTGTCGCTATGGGGAATGGGAAGTCTGGGGGCCGCGCAGTGGTCCACACTGTTGGCTGTCACTTCACTGACAATCCCGACAGTGCTGATCATCTGGCGACTTGCTCCGGCGCTGAATCTTCTGCAACTGGGTGAGGAAGAGGCGCATTATCTCGGCGTTGATGTGCGTACAATCCAGCGTATTTTGCTGCTTTGTAGCGCACTACTGGTTGCCTCAGCCGTGGCGGTAAGCGGCGTGATTGGCTTTATCGGGTTGGTCATCCCACATTTAATACGTATGTGGCTCGGCTCAGACCATCGGGCCGTTATTCCGGGTTCCGTGCTGGCGGGCGCGTTTTTATTGCTGATTGCCGACACACTGGCCCGTACGGCGGTTGCGCCTGCGGAGATGCCGGTCGGTCTGTTGACCAGTCTTCTCGGCGCACCGTGGTTTTTATGGCTTATTTTTCGTCAGCGAGGACCGCATGGCTGAACATTTCATCGCTGAAGGGCTTCACTATCACGTAGCTGGTAGAGCGGTGATCGACGACGTATCGCTCGCCCTTACAAAAGGTGAACTGGTGGCGCTGATCGGCCCAAACGGTGCGGGGAAATCCACTCTGCTACGCTTGCTGACCGGTTTTCTGAAACCGGCTACCGGGCGCTGCGTGCTGGCGGGCAAACCGCTGGAGGAGTGGCCTACCCAAATGTTGTCGCGACACCGGGCGGTAATGCGTCAGCAAACGCAACTGGGATTTGACTGGCAGGTAGAGGCCGTCATCGCGATGGGTCGCGCGCCCTGGACCCAACGACCGGAACCTGGGCTTATTGCACAGGTAATGGAGATGACCGGATGTACGCCTCTGGCAGGCCGGCAATACGCCGCGCTTTCCGGCGGCGAGCAACAGCGAGTGCAGTTAGCCCGTGCGCTGGCGCAACTCTGGTACGACGGTGCGCCTCGCGGTTGGTTATTCCTTGATGAACCGACCTCCGCGCTGGATCTTTACCACCAGCAGCATCTGTTGCGCATGCTAAAAACGCTAACCGCTTCGGGTGAGCTGCATGTGTGCATTGTGCTTCACGATCTGAACCTCGCCGCACTGTGGGCAGACAGAATAGTGCTGCTGCACAACGGCAGGCTGGTGTCGCAGGGAACACCGGAAACTGTGTTACAGGCCGATGATCTGAAGCGCTGGTACGGTGCTCAGGTACACGTTGGCCAGCATCCGGCCAACGCCTCCCCGCAGGTATTTCTGGCCCCTTAGCTTGAACAACTCACTTCCAGCCGTTTGCCCCAGTCAGGTGGACGGCTGGCATAGTCATCATCGCGATCGGCAAACGGGGTACGCAAAGCCTGGTGCAACCGGTGCAGTTCGGCGTAATCCCCCTGCTCTGCCTGGCTAATCGCCCGTTGCGCCAGCCAGTTACGTAATACCATCGCCGGATTTACCGCCTTCATCTGTGTTTGTCTGACTGCATCGGCAATATTGTCTTGCTGAAGGCGCGAGCGATACCGCGTGAACCAGTCGTCAAATGCTGCGCGGTCGATAAACTCATCGCGCAACGGAGATTGCGCACTGTGCTGCTCCGTTTCGCTGAGCATGCGAAACGTTCGCGTATAGTCGCTTCTTTCTCGCGCCATCAGGCTAAACAGTTCGCTAAGCAGTTCGTTATCGTCTTTCTGCTCGCTAAAGAAGCCGAGCTTTTGCCGCATCCGCTGACCATAGCGAGTTAACAGCGCCAGCTGGTAACTGTCCAGCGCATCATTTAGCGCCTCGACCTGGATAAACGGCGACAGGGTTTGCGCCAGACGTTGTAGGTTCCACAACGCGGCAGCCGGTTGGTTATCGAAACTGTATCGCCCCTGGTTGTCAGAGTGGTTGCAGATATAATCAGGCACGTAATCATCAAGAAAACCGAATGGACCGTAATCCATCGTCAGACCCAGAATCGACATGTTGTCCGTGTTCATAACACCATGCGCAAATCCTACCGCCTGCCAGTCAGCGATTAACGTCGCAGTACGCGTGACAACATCGTTAAACCACAGCTGATACTTATCGGCTTCTTCCTGCCATTGCGGCCAGTAATGGCGAATCGCAAAGTCAGCCAACTCACGCACTTTTTCCGGCTCTCGGCGATAGTAAAAATGCTCAAAGTGGCCAAACCGCATATGGCTTTGCGCCACGCGAATGAGCATCGCCCCTGCTTCGACCGTTTCGCGATAAACCGGCGTGTCACTGGTGACAATCGACAATGCCCGCGTGGTCGGTATTCCCAGGTAATGCATCGCTTCACTGGCCAGGCTTTCACGAATGGTCGAGCGCAACACGGCACGCCCATCACCCATGCGGGAATACGGCGTGAGTCCGGCGCCTTTCAGGTGCCAGTCAAACGTTGAACCATCCGCGAGCTGTTGTTCGCCCAGCAGGATCCCTCGTCCGTCGCCAAGCTGACCAGCCCAGACGCCGAACTGATGCCCACTATAAACCTGGGCTAAAGGCGACATCCCGGGAAGCAACGATTCGCCGCCCCAAACGCCTGCACCAGTCGGAATATCAAATAGCGCCGCAGGAATTGCTAATTGCTCCGCCAGCGCATCGTTATGCCAGATAAGGCGCGCGTTTTTCAGAGGGGTGGGTGAAAGCGCGGTATAGGTTGCTGGTAGTTCATCACGCCAGCGAGTGGTAAAAGACAGGGTCATAGGGCCTCCTGCCTCTAGTGTAGACTGTTAATAGGCTGTTAAACACCAGCAAATAAAAGGGTTATATCTTAGCGAGCGAAATTATCTGCGCAGGAGGCACCGCAGGCCACAACCCTCCCTGCATGGCACTGAATCCCACAGGCAAGACGCGCTCCAGCATCTCTTGTGTATCAATTCCGCTAATGATTATTGACTCACAGCTGGGCGATAGTTGCGCCAGAATAGCCCGCATAAACGGTTCAAACGAAATATGTGCAATCCTTTGTTGAACAAAGTTTTTATCCAGCACGACGCGTTTGAACAGGCCGTCAAAAATTGCCCGGGTTGATATACCGCCAGAACCATAGTTTGTCAGGACTAATGGAAATCGCGCAGCAAGTGCGGCCAATATTGGATTATCTTTACCTTTGTTTAACTCCGGATAGCTTTCATTAATAGTCAGCTCCAGAAATGAAAATCGTTCAACTTGTGAAGCAAGTTCAGTATCTGATAATAAAGTATTAGCAACTGCTGGCGTTAAATTAATCCAGGCGGATACTTTTCGCTGAATAAAAAAATGTTGGCACGTTTCGATTAATTCTAGTTTTTCTACAAATAAACGACATTGTTCGTCGTCTGACATCCGAGGTAGGACCAGCTCGGTAGGTATACGCACATCCCCATGCGCACTGGCGAAACTGGTGATGATATCGACGAATTCAAGATCGCCTTTTTCGCTTCTCGCAGGAAGAAAAGAGAACTCAGAATGGTAAAGATTATCCAGTGAAACAATCATCGTGCCAGCCCCGCTGCATGGGTGTTATCCGGCATCCTGTAGCAAAGGATGGAGAAATACGTTACTGCTGATGCAAGTAGAGGCCCTTTCATTTTTCCCTTTTTAGCCGGTAAATCGAATCCTTTTTTTTAGCTTATCCTGATTATAAGCGAATATCCAGCTTTGCACTTTTTAATATCTCGGAATAAATCATATTTTTAGCAAGATACGCTCTTAATGTTCAGGGGTATTGTCTAACCAAAAGCAGAAATAAAAGTTAACTTTCAAATGGTGATGTTGAGGCTGCGCACTCGATGGCAGCCTCGGAGTTGCGGGGGATTAAATACGTCGCGCCTGCCAAAAGTTTTTACGCCAGTAAACGTTATCCAGAGACGAGCGCATCACGCCACGGCTGGTTGAAGCATGAATAAATTGATTATTGGTATCGTAAATACCAACATGCAGACCGCTTTCCCCAGACCCGGTTTTAAAGAAAACCAGATCGCCGGGCAGCAAATCGTCTTTATCAATTTCGGTACCAATCTTTGATTGCGTACGCGTATCGCGCGGAAGTTGCAGGTCGAATTTATCGCGCATCGTCATCAAAACAAATCCAGAACAATCCACCCCACTACGACTCATACCGCCATAACGATAGGGTGTGCCATGCCAGGTTTGTAGCTGATCATTAAGACCGGCGATAACGGCAATAGAATCCGACAAGCGGGCATTTGGCGCAGGCGCACGATGGCTGCTGCAGCCCGCCAAAAACAATGCTGTGATGAAAAGGAGCCAAAAGCGCATTCAGTACGAATCCTCTGAATTTTATTTTTATACCAATTTAGCGTGGAAATTATATGATTTTCAAGAACCCATTTCACTTAAGTGGTTGATATGAGCATTCTGTGCCCTTCAATATCCAAACGTCGGAAGTTGACGCCATAGGCCGCAGACAGATTGGCCGGCGTCAGCACCGCATCTCGTGAACCACTGGCAAGCAGTTTCCCGCGTTTGAGTAGCCAGGCTTTATGCGCATGGCGTAAGGTGTGATTAAGGTCGTGGCTACTCATCACAATCGCTATGCCCTGCAAACACAGCTGACTCAACAAGCGGTCCAGTGCGTTTTGTTGCGCGACATCCAGACTGTTCATCGGCTCATCCAGCAGTAAAAGCTGACCTAATGGATTCGATTGCGGGCAAATCTGCAGGATAACCGCAGCCAGGCGCACACGCTGCCACTCACCGCCGGAGAGTTGGTTCACGCCGCGCCCCAGTTTATCTCCCAGGCCGAGCGCATCGGCGATCTCCTGTAACAGATCGGTACGTGCTTTGTCGGGTTGATGCAGCGTCAGAAAATGCCAGACCGGCATGGCAAACGGCGGATTTTGCTGTTGCGCAAGATAGGCGCGATATTGCGCCAGCCTGGCGGCCGGCCATTCCTCCAACGGCATATCACCAAAAGTGATACTGCCCTCTCCGTTTGTCAGACCCGCCATACGCGCCAACAGCGTACTTTTTCCGGCACCGTTTGGTCCCACTAAATGCAAGATCTCTCCTGCTTTGATCTCACCAGAAAGCGGGCCGAGACGGGTCGATTCCGCGACGTCCTGTAGCTGCATCAATCGAGACATTAGTTTGCCAGCGCCTGCTTGATGGTTTGCACCAGGATGGGATCCTCAGGTGTCATATCCGGTGAGAATCGTTGCAGCACTTTTCCATCGCGACCCACTAAAAACTTCTCGAAATTCCACAGGATATCGTCCGGGTAGAGCGGCGCACGACCTTTGCTCGCCATTCGCTCGTAGAACCCACTATCCGCAGGCGCAACGGCCGTTGGCGCGGCATCAATCAGCTTCTGATACAGCGGATGGCGTCCCTCGCCGTTGACGTCAATTTTGCTGAACATCGGGAAAGTTACGCCCCATGTGGTGCTGCAGTACGTTTTTATTTCCTCTTCGCTGCCCGGCTCCTGGCCCAGAAACTGATTGCAAGGGAAACCAAGAACGCTGAAGCCCTGTTGGTGCCAGGCTTTCTGCAGATTTTCCAGTTGCTCGTACTGCGGCGTCAGTCCACATTTTGAAGCAACGTTGACGATTAACAGCACATTCCCGGAATACGGCTGCAGTGAGGTAACCTCGCCGTCGATGGTCGTCACTTCTGTATCGAGGATAGTGTTTTGCATAGCATCTCCAGAACAACAGGTGGATTTTCAGTTTTTAATCATAGACCGAACCAACGCGTTCTAGCGCGCGGCTTTTAACAATAGCCAGATAAATACCGGTGCGCCCATGGTGGCCGTTACCACGCCGATAGGTAATTCAGCCGAGGCCAGCACCAAACGCGCGACAACATCAGCAAACAATAATGCGATTGCGCCAGCCAACGCACAACCTGGCAGTAAAACACGGTGATCGGTGAGGCCGCACAGTCGCAAAATATGCGGGATCACAAGCCCAATAAAACCAATCGCCCCTGCCAGAGCCACGCTCACGCCAACCATCCAGCCTGTGGCAACCACCAGCAGGTTGCGCCAGAACCATAATGGCAGTCCCAACTGACGTGCAGAAGTCTCTCCTAACGCCAGCATATTCATCGGCTGCGACTGACAGCAAATCCACACCAACACCGGAATCAACGCCACCATGAGCCAGGCCTGATGCCAGTCTACGCCACCGAACCCCCCCATCATCCAGTACATCAGCTGTCGTAAGTCAAAAGAGGTAGAGAAGTAGATAGCCCATGTCATCAGCGCGCTACAGATTATCCCCAGCGCCACCCCCGCCAGCAGCAGGCGGCTGGTAGACAGATGTCGACGGGCGAAACGTAGCAGAATAAGCGTGATAATCAGCGCCCCGGCAATGGCGCAAAGGCCCAACGCCCAGCCGGGGAGTTGCCCCTGCCCCAGCAGCACCGCCGCGATAAGCCCGACTCCCGCGCCGTTAGATACGCCCAGTAATCCAGGCTCTGCGAGCGGGTTTTCAAACAGAGCTTGCATCACTGCGCCAGATAAGGCCAATGCAGCGCCTACCAGCAAAACGGCAAGGGTACGGGGAAGTCGAATTTGCCAGACGAACAGATCGCCGCGGGCGCTGAACCAGTCGCCGGGAGCGATCCATTGTTCTCCTGCGCACAAGCTTAGAATCGTTGCCAGTAGCATCAGTACTGACAGTGACAGTATCCAGCGCACATTTCGGCGCTGTTGTTGATGGGCGAAAGTCAGCATGTTTTCCATTCTGCTGAAAAGAGATGGAGGTGATTCTACGGTGCTGATTCGGTAGTGAAAAGGAAAAAGGCCGCATAGCGGCCTTTTTAGTTATACGCGTCATACTCTGCGTATCGTTAAATCACTCTTCTTTGGGCGTTGCGTTTTCAACCCGGCTTTTTAACTTCTGTCCGGGTCTGAAGGTCACCACGCGCCGTGCTGTAATGGGAATATCTTCGCCCGTTTTCGGGTTACGGCCCGGACGTTGATTCTTATCACGCAGATCGAAGTTACCAAAACCAGAGAGTTTTACCTGCTCACCATTTTCCAGAGCACGACGGATCTCTTCGAAAAACAGCTCGACCAGTTCTTTGGCATCCCGCTTGCTAAGCCCAAGCTTATCAAACAGATATTCTGACATTTCAGCTTTTGTAAGCGCCATAGGTTCAATCCCTCAATGATGCCTGGAATCGCTCTTTTAATGCCTCTACACATTTGGCGACGGTAGCGGCAATCTCCTCTTCTTCAAGTGTACGGCTGGTATCCTGAAGGATCAGGCTGATAGCGAGGCTCTTATAGCCCTCCGCAACACCCTTACCGCGGTACACGTCAAATAAGTTTACGCCAACTACCTGATTTACGCCAACTTTCTTACACTCGGATAAAATATCCGCAGCGGGAACGTTTTCTGCCACAACGACTGCGATATCGCGACGGTTCGCTGGGAAGCGAGAAACTTCACGCGCCTGAGGCACCACGCGGTCTGCGAGCTTATTCCACTCCAGTTCAAACACCAGAGTGCGACCGTTCAGATCCAGTTTACGTTCCAGTTCAGGATGAACAACCCCAATGAAACCAATACGTTCACCTTTCAGATAAATCGCCGCAGACTGACCCGGATGCAGTGCTGGATTCGCTTCAGCTTTGAACTGAATGTCTGCCAGTTTGCCTGTCAGGTCGAGAACCGCTTCCAGATCGCCTTTCAGATCATAGAAATCAACGGTCTCTTTTGCCAGATTCCAGTGTTCATCATGACGGTTACCGCAGATCACGCCAGCCAGCATCAGATCCTGACGGATCCCGAGGTTGGCCTGCGTATCTGGCACGAAACGTAAACCCGTTTCGAAAATACGTACGCGGTTCTGCTGACGATTCTGGTTATACACTACCGTAGACAGCAAGCCAGTCCACAGGGACAAACGCATTGCCGACATATCAATAGAGATTGGGCTTGGCAGCAGCAGCGCTTCTTCACCCGGATGCAGCAGCGACTGGACTTTCGGGTCGACGAAGCTATAGGTAATGACTTCCTGGTAGCCTTTGTCATTCAGCATGGTTTTTACACGTTTCAGCGACAAATCCGCTTCACGATGCGTACCCATGATAAGACCCGCCTGAATCGGCGTGTTCGGGATATTGTCATACCCGTATACGCGGGCGACTTCTTCGACCAAGTCTTCTTCGATTTCCATATCGAAACGCCAGCTCGGCGCGACCGCTTTCCACTCATCCTGCCCTTCCGTCACGTCACAACCCAGACGACGCAAAATGTCGCTCACCTGCTCATCGGCAATATGGTGTCCGATCAGACGATCCAGTTTGCTACGACGAAGCGTAATGGTTGCGCGTTTTGGCAGCGTGGCTTCGTTCGTCACGTCAATGACTGGGCCCGCTTCACCGCCGCAGATATCAATCAGCAGGCGCGTTGCACGTTCCATGGCCTTATGTTGCAGCGCAGGATCGACACCACGCTCATAGCGGTGAGATGCATCGGTGTGCAGGCCGTGACGACGCGCGCGACCGGTAATAGACAGCGGGCTGAAGAATGCACATTCCAGCAGGACGTTTTGTGTTTCATCGTTCACACCGGAATGTTCGCCACCAAAGATGCCGCCCATCGCCAGCGCTTTGTTGTGGTCCGCAATCACCAGCGTATCTGCATTCAGCTTCGCTTCGCTGCCGTCCAGCAATACCAGGGTCTCACCCTCTTTTGCCATACGGACAACAATTCCGCCTTCAATGCGGTCTTTGTCGAATGCGTGCATCGGCTGACCCAGTTCGAGCAGCACATAGTTAGTCACGTCAACCACGGCATCGATAGAACGAATACCGCAACGGCGCAGTTTTTCTTTCATCCACAGCGGGGTCGGCGCTTTAACATTGATGCCTTTCACCACGCGGCCCAGATAGCGTGGGCAGGCTTCCACGGCTTCGACCTGAATCGGCAGGACGTCGCTAATGGTCGCGGCTACTGGCGCGATTTCCGGCTCAACCAGCGGGGCTTTGTTCAGTACAGCAACATCACGCGCCACACCGATGATGCCTAAGCAGTCGGCGCGGTTCGGCGTGACGCTGATTTCGATGGTGTTGTCGTCAAGCTTCAGGTATTCACGGATATCAGTGCCAATTGGCGCATCAGCAGGCAGTTCGATAATCCCGTTATGATCGTCGGAAATACCCAGCTCGGAGAACGAGCACAGCATGCCTTCAGATGGCTCACCGCGCAGTTTCGCGGCTTTAATTTTGAAATCGCCCGGCAGAACGGCACCAACGGTTGCCACAGCCACTTTCAGCCCCTGACGGCAGTTTGGCGCACCGCAGACGATATCCAGCAGGCGGTCGCCGCCTACATTCACTTTGGTGACGCGCAGTTTGTCAGCGTTCGGGTGCTGGCCACATTCAACCACTTCACCTACCACAACGCCATTGAACGCGCCGGAAACAGGTTCCACACCGTCAACTTCAAGACCCGCCATCGTGATTTGGTTTGACAGCGCATCGCTATCAATCGCCGGATTTACCCATTCGCGTAACCACAGTTCACTGAATTTCATTGTTTTATCCTGCCTTTATTTAAACTGTTTGAGGAAACGCAGATCGTTTTCGAAGAAAGAACGCAGATCGGTAACGCCGTAACGCAGCATGGTCAGACGCTCCATACCCATACCGAATGCAAAGCCGGAATAGATTTCCGGATCGATGCCAACATTACGCAACACGTTCGGGTGAACCATCCCGCAGCCCAGCACTTCCAGCCATTTGCCGTTTTTGCCCATCACGTCAACTTCCGCAGATGGTTCAGTGAACGGGAAGTAGGAAGGACGAAAACGAACCTGCAGGTCTTCTTCAAAGAAGTTGCGCAGGAAATCGTGCAGCGTGCCTTTCAGGTTGGTGAAGTTGATGTTGGTATCAACAATCAGCCCTTCCATCTGGTGGAACATTGGTGTGTGTGTCTGATCGTAATCGTTACGATATACACGGCCCGGGGCGATAATACGGATCGGCGGCTGTTTTTCTTTCATGGTGCGGATCTGCACGCCGGAAGTCTGTGTGCGCAGCAGACGCGTCGCGTCAAACCAGAAAGTGTCGTGGTCAGCGCGCGCCGGGTGATGGCCAGGAATGTTGAGCGCATCGAAGTTATGATAGTCATCTTCGATTTCCGGACCAGTCGCCACGGTAAAGCCCAGCTCACCGAAGAAACTTTCAATCCTGTCGATTGTACGCGTCACCGGGTGCAGACCGCCGTTTTCGATACGACGCCCAGGGAGTGAGATATCGATCGTTTCTTCAGCCAGACGAGCATTCAGCGCAGCACTTTCTAATTCGGCCTTACGCGCGTTCAGCGCTTGCTGTACCTGCTCTTTGGCTTCGTTAATCACCGCACCTGCTGCCGGGCGCTCTTCTGGCGGCAGTTCGCGCAGGGTTGTCATCTGAAGGGTCAAGTGCCCTTTCTTGCCCAAATATTCGACGCGGACATTGTCTAACGCGGCAACATCTGAAGCCTGGTTAATGGCGGCCGTTGCACTGGCAACCAGCTCTGCGAGATGTGACATGGTTTTCCTCGTTATGTTGCGATATTCACTAGTCGCTCGTATATACGCAAAATCATTCAAGTTGTATCAACGCGGCCAAAGAGCGAATGCAGCCAATACAGAGACAACTTGAAGGATGACGCGTATAAAAAAAGCCTCCACCAGGGAGGCTTTTAGGCGCTGTTTTCCGTTTCTTCTTTCACGCGCAAGCCTCCTGAGTTCAGGTGCTAAAGTAAAAGAAGAAGCGGAAAATAGCAGCATTCATGCTTGCGTTACCTTGTGTGGTAAAAACCGGACAACCTTTATTGAAAAGGCTTACGGATAAATTGTCAACTAATTGATTGCACTACAAATAAAAGAGAGGGAGCCAGGCTCCCTCTTTTCACCGGCTTATGCCAGAGCTGCTTTCGCTTTTTCGACCAGAGCGGTGAACGCTACTTTGTCGAATACTGCGATGTCAGCCAGGATCTTACGGTCGATTTCAACAGAGGCTTTTTTCAGGCCGTTGATGAATTTGCTGTAAGAAATACCGTTCTGACGTGCTGCTGCGTTGATACGCGCAATCCACAGTTGACGGAACTGACGCTTTTTCTGACGACGGTCACGATAAGCGTACTGACCAGCTTTGATAACAGCCTGGAAGGCAACGCGGTATACGCGAGAACGCGCACCGTAGTAGCCTTTAGCTTGTTTCAAAATTTTCTTGTGACGTGCACGGGCAACTACACCACGTTTTACGCGAGCCATATGTGCTCTCCTGTATCTATATTCTTAGTAAAAAAATGAATTAAACGTTAACGGCTTATGCGTACGGCAGGCACGCGATAACCAGACCCAGATCGCCTTTAGACACGAGGCCTTTTGGACGCAGGTGACGTTTACGCTTAGTAGATTTTTTGGTCAGAATATGACGCAGGTTTGCGTGCTTACGCTTAAATCCACCACCACCGGTTTTTTTGAAACGCTTAGCAGCACCGCGTACGGTCTTAATTTTTGGCATTTTAATAACTTCCACTTCGCATTGTTAATAAACGAAACGTAGGCGAACAACGGCTGTGGAACCCGTAGGCTCCACAGACATTGCTACTTGAAGGCCTTACTGTTTCTTCTTAGGAGCGAGCACCATGATCATCTGGCGGCCTTCGATCTTCGTAGGGAAGGATTCGACTACTGCCAGTTCACTCAGATCGTCACGGACGCGGTTGAGCACTTCCATACCGATCTGTTGGTGGGCCATCTCACGACCGCGAAAACGCAGCGTGATCTTAGCCTTATCGCCATCTTCCAGAAAGCGTACCAGGCTGCGGAGTTTTACCTGGTAATCGCCATCGTCGGTGCCAGGACGGAATTTAATTTCCTTAACCTGGATAACTTTTTGCTTTTTCTTCTGTTCCTTAGAAGACTTACTCTTTTCATAAAGGAACTTGCCGTAGTCCATAATACGACAAACTGGCGGTTCGGCGTTAGGGCTGATTTCAACTAAATCTACTCCAGCTTCTTCAGCTTTTTCGATCGCTTCTCTCAGACTCACAATACCCAAAGCTTCGCCTTCCAGACCTGTTAAGCGAACTTCCAGGGCGCGAATCTCGCCATTGATACGATTCGGACGTGCCGTTTGAACTCGTTTTCCGCCTTTAATACCTTATTCCTCCAGTTGTTGAAGACTGCGGCTGCGAATCTCTTGTTGCAGCTTCTCAATCACTTCATTTACGTCCAGGCTGCCCAAGTCTTTGCCACGACGGGTGCGCACGGCAACTTTGCCTGCTTCTACCTCTTTGTCGCCACAGACCAACATGTAAGGGACACGACGTAAAGTGTGCTCGCGGATTTTAAAGCCAATCTTCTCATTTCTCAAGTCTGCTTTTACACGAATACCCGCATTTTGTAGTTTCTGCGTTAATTCGTTAACGTATTCAGACTGAGAATCGGTGATGTTCATGACCACAACCTGAACCGGCGCGAGCCAGGTCGGGAAGAAGCCCGCGAACTCTTCGGTCAGGATACCGATGAAACGTTCCATCGACCCAAGAATTGCACGGTGAATCATAACCGGAACCTGACGCTCGTTGTTTTCGCCAACGTAAGAGGCGCTTAAACGGGACGGCAGGGAGAAGTCCAGCTGTACAGTACCGCACTGCCATGCACGATCGAGGCAGTCATACAGGGTAAATTCAATTTTCGGACCGTAGAACGCGCCCTCACCCAGTTGGAACTCAAACGGGATGTTGTTTTCTTCCAGCGCAACGGCCAGGTCAGCTTCAGCACGGTCCCACATTTCATCGCTACCGATACGTTTTTCGGGGCGAGTGGACAGTTTGACGACGATTTTCTCGAAGCCAAAGGTGCTGTACATATCGTAGACCATACGAATGCACGCGTTAACTTCATCACGAATCTGCTCTTCAGTACAGAAGATATGTGCATCATCTTGAGTGAAGCCACGAACACGCATCAGGCCATGCAGCGCACCTGACGGTTCATTACGGTGGCAGCTACCAAACTCAGCCATACGCAGCGGCAGATCGCGATAGGATTTCAGACCCTGATTAAAGATCTGCACGTGGCCTGGGCAGTTCATTGGCTTAATGCAGTATTCACGGTTCTCAGAAGAGGTGGTGAACATTGCATCTTTGTAGTTGTCCCAGTGACCTGTTTTTTCCCACAGCACACGGTCCATCATGAACGGGCCTTTCACTTCCTGATACTGGTATTCTTTCAGTTTTGAACGAACGAATACTTCCAGTTCACGGAAGATAGTCCAGCCATCGTTGTGCCAGAACACCATACCAGGTGCTTCTTCCTGCATATGATACAGGTCAAGCTGTTTACCGATTTTACGGTGATCGCGTTTGGCTGCTTCTTCCAGACGTTGCAGGTAGGCATTCAGGGCTTTTTTATCTGCCCATGCAGTACCATAAATACGCTGCAGCATCTTGTTATTGCTGTCGCCACGCCAGTATGCCCCTGCGGTCTTCATCAGTTTGAAGTGATGGCAGAAACGCATGTTCGGCACGTGCGGGCCACGGCACATATCGACATATTCTTCATGATGGTACAAGCCAGGCTTGTCATCATGGGCAATGTTTTCATCAAGAATGGAGACTTTATAGGTCTCGCCACGCTTCACGAAGGTTTCACGCGCTTCGTACCAGCTGACTTTCTTCTTAATGACATCGTAGTTTTTCTCAGCGAGCTCGTGCATCCGCTTCTCGAGCGCGTCGACGTCTTCCTGGGTTAACGTACGGTCAAGATCGATATCGTAGTAAAAACCGTTATCAACAACCGGTCCGATCGCCATTTTGGTGTGCGGCCAGAGTTGTTTGATCGCGTGCCCTAACAGGTGCGCACAGGAGTGACGAATGATCTCCAGACCTTCTTCATCCTTCGCGGTGATGATGGAGAGCTTCGCATCATGCTCAATCAGATCGGAAGCATCTACCAGCTCACCGTCAACACGGCCAGCAATAGTGGCTTTCGCCAGACCTGGACCGATGTCCAGCGCAACATCCATGGGGCTTACAGCGTGGTCGTAATGGCGTTGGCTGCCATCAGGAAGAGTAATAACAGGCATGTTATATCCTTATTTGCAGTGGTGCCCCACACGTAAGAGCACATACAAAGATTCAATATTTAAAATTATCAAAAAGGTCTGGGCTGATTCCCGCTTCACTCTGCGAAATATGTCACTGGTCGCCTTAGAGACCACACTGGACCTACACCCGCTTTTTGATAACACCGTTTGACAGTGTACACGGCATTACGGGTCGATCAAAGCAACAATCAACGCGCGCTCTATGATGTAAATCAATTCACTGACACCCAACCGTCTTTGTTACACTTGCACAAAGTCATCTAACCTGAGCAGGAAAAAAACAATGCCCACAAATCGCTTTGCGAAGAAACACTGGAAGATGGTTGTGGTTCTGCTCGTTATTTGTGCGGCCATGTTGATGCTGCGCTGGGCTGCGATGATCTGGGGCTAAATGACGCTCACCCACTGTTCCGCTTTCGTTTATTTATCGATTAATCGAATTTGTCTGAAAATAGCGCGTTATGACCAGATAAAAAAATAAAACGCAAATTAAATATTAAATAAACTTAACTTTAATTTAGGAAAGCCAGGTCATTTATTTGACCCGGCTTGTCATTACATCCGATAGCCGAGGGAAACTGTCGTGCGACGATCGGTATGCTCCGGCGCTGTTGCCGGCGGTTCAGAGTTCCAGGTCACGTTGTAAGCCAGCTTTAACCCAAAGTGCTCGTTGATGGCAACGTTCAGGGCAGTTTCAGAGTTGAGCGTGGTATCGTCAGCGCCGAATACCGACACACCCTGAGTAAACTTGGTATTGTCCGTCATCTGCCATGCATAAGCGCCGGACGCATAGCCCAACGGCTGTGTTTCGGTGGTGCCATCCGTGTGCTCGTCATAGCGCACGCCAGGACCGAATTCGAAACGGAAGCTGTGCACAGGTCCGTTGAGGAACTGACGACCGTAACCTGCGGTCAGTACGTCACGCTCGCGATAACCGTTGTAACGGTCGGTCAACCAGCTTGCCTGCCCAAAGAGATAGTCATAGTCGGTCATGTTATAACGACTACGGCCACCTACGGCATATTTCTCCGATGAACGCTCATCATTTGAGGAGGTATTGCTGGCATTTCCCCACAGAGACCATGCGGTCGTTTGGCCGTACCAGGTCATGGTGGTATCTGCGGTTAAAGAAGAACTTTTTGTGTTGCCTGACTGGGCGAGATATCCCGCGTTCAGGTTACCTTCAAAGGGTTTTTTCGCGCTGGAAGGGTCATCCATGACAGTAAAAACGGAGTCATCGGCTACAGCATGCATTGACGCAAGCAGGCCTCCCGTCAGCAGTAATGCTGCGGGCACTGTCTTCAAAAGCTTCATTTATTAAGAGTCCGTACAACAAAAAAAGAGACCATTACGGTCTCGGAAACTTTCATATGGATCAATGACAAAAGACCCTTGAAAGGTAACAAATTATAAAAAGACTCGAATAACATAGCAATAAATTCTTATTTCATTTTTTGAATAAGAGCGTTCCTAAACCTTTATTTTATTTATATATCTTTATGACGATAATTTTAAATAAAGATATGAAAAATCATGTTGTTAATTACTTCACTTTCGGGAGGTTAAGTGCCAGACTGAGTTCAGCCTAACAGGAGGTAAAGATGGTACGTATCTATACGTTAACACTTGCGCCCTCTCTCGATAGCGCAACAATCACCCCGCAAATTTACCCGGAAGGTAAGCTTCGTTGTAACTCGCCGGTTTTTGAACCCGGCGGCGGCGGTATCAACGTCGCTCGCGCAATAGCCCATCTTGGCGGAACCGCAACAGCGATTTTCCCCGCGGGGGGAGCAACCGGAGAACATCTTGTTGCATTGCTCGCCGACGAAAATGTTCCCGTATCTACCGTCGAAGCCAAAGACTGGACCCGACAAAATCTTCATGTCCACGTGGAGTCCAGCGGCGAACAATATCGTTTTGTCATGCCAGGCGCTGCGCTGACCGATGAAGAGTTCTACCAACTTCAGGATCAGGTGCTGGAAATTGAATCTGGCGCGCTGCTGGTCATCAGCGGCAGTTTGCCGCCCGGCGTACAGCTTGAGAAATTGACCCGACTCATTACCACCGCACAAAAACAGGGGATCCGCTGTATTGTCGACAGTTCAGGCGAAGCACTGACGGCGGCGTTAGCCATCGGCAATATCGAACTGGTCAAACCCAACCTCAAAGAACTGAGTGCGCTGGTTAACCGCGAACTGACACAGCCCGATGATGTGCGCAAAGCCGCACAGGAAATCGTGCAAAGCGGAAAAGCGCACCGCGTTGTGGTATCGCTTGGGCCGCAAGGGGCGCTGGGTGTAGATCGCGATACCTGCGTTCAGGTGGTTCCGCCACCGGTGAAAAGTCAAAGTACCGTAGGTGCAGGCGACAGTATGGTCGGGGCCATGACGCTTAAACTGGCAGAGAACGCGCCTTTTGAGGATATTGTCCGTTACGGTGTCGCCGCGGGCAGCGCAGCAACGCTGAATCAGGGTACTCGCCTGTGCTCTTTGGACGACACGCAAAAAATATATTCGTATCTCGCTCAGTAACGACACCGTCCCTCTTTTGAAGAAAAAGGGGGATTCTCGCGTAAAACTGTCAGCATGGGTGTTATGCGACTATGATAAAAAATCACGTGATTACAAAGAAGTGAATCATGTGCAGTCAGACGTCTCCACAGCGGTACGGGGTGAAGAAGAACGACAAACATTAAGTGCCTTTCCAGCGATGACGCGTCCGTGGTGTGCGTCAGTTCGTGTTTTTTAACCGCATTCTTGCGCTAACCTTATGATCTGGCAGACAACATGGGGAGAGACATCATGTGGCAGGCTATCAGTCGTCTTTTAAGCGAGCAATTAGGTGAAGGCGAAATCGAACTGCGTAATGAACTGCCCGGCGGAGAGATCCACGCCGCATGGCATTTACGCTATGCGGGGCGAGATTTTTTCGTCAAATGCGATGAAAGAGAGCTGTTAACCGGCTTTACGGCAGAAGCCGATCAGCTGGAGCTACTTTCCCGCAGTCAAACTGTATCTGTACCGAAAGTCTGGGCAGTAGGCGCAGACAGAGATTACAGCTTTCTGGTGATGGATTTCCTCCCTCCCCGTCCGCTTGATGCGCATAACGCGTTTATCCTCGGTCAACAGCTTGCGCATTTGCACGAATGGAGCGACCAGCCTCAGTTTGGTCTCGACTTCGATAACGCGCTCTCTACCACGCCGCAGCCAAATACCTGGCAACGTCGCTGGTCAACCTTTTTCGCCGAGCAGCGTATAGGCTGGCAGCTGGAACTCGCCGCTGAAAAAGGCATAGCGTTTGGCAATATTGACGCCATCGTCGAACACGTTCAGCAACGTCTCTCTTCTCATCAGCCGCAGCCGTCTCTCCTGCACGGTGATTTGTGGTCCGGGAACTGCGCCCTCGGTCCTAACGGTCCGTATATCTTTGACCCTGCCTGCTACTGGGGGGACAGAGAGTGTGACCTGGCAATGCTGCCGTTACATACCGATCAGCCGCCGCAAATTTATGACGGTTACCAGTCTGTCTCGCCACTGCCGCTGGACTTTCTCGACAGGCAGCCAATCTACCAGCTCTATACGCTGCTGAATCGGGCAATTCTGTTCGGGGGACAGCATTTGGTTGTGGCGCAGAAAGCGCTGGATAGATTACTGGCGGCCTAACGACGTACCGTGTTGCTTATCAGGCCTGCCGTTTCGCAACGTGGCAGGCCCGATAGAGTGGCACTTACAAAAAGCCCAGCAATGAGAAGAAAAAGTAGCCGATCACGATAACGATCACCGGCAGAATATAAAGCGGGAAAATTTGTAAGAAGATCGTATGGTGCGGTACCACAATTCGCGACTCAAGTTGCTCGCGGGATAATCCTTCACTGCCCTTTGCCTGTTCCAGAATTAGCTGATCCTCAACGCCTTCGCGTAAGAAACGCGCCTGGCGGCTCATTCTGGCGCCTGAGTCCTGCAACGCCAGGCCGATAAAAATCAGGATGAATATCAGCCAAAAAACGAGATTCAGTCCACTTTGAAAATCGGGCGTTGGCGAGTTATACCAGAACACGTTAAGAAAAGGTGTGTTCACCCGCATCATGTCGATCATCACATGGGCAAAATCGAGCATGACCGCGTTAATCCCTTCCTGCTTTTCGCTGTGCGCGTACATAAACTTCAGTACTGAAACCAGCGTTGAAATCAGCGCGGGAATGAAAACCACCCATCCCACCAGCCTTTTCAAGATGGCAATGCGTCCAGCTTGTTGATACGTCATGAGTTCCCCTTGATTAAGACGTGTCATTTTGGCCTAAGTTTACCCGTTGATTACCGTTTTCGCCTGATCTTTAAAGGCGGTATACTTCTGAATTAGCCATAATGAACGCTCAGAGTCCGTCCAGGCTGGCTCTAATCCCTTTTATCACCGTAAAGGAGAGGTTGTAATGTCAACCCCGCGTCAAATTCTTGCTGCAATTTTCGATATGGATGGGTTACTGGTCGATTCTGAACCGCTTTGGGATCAGGCTGAACTGGATGTGATAGCAAGTTTAGGCGTTGATATCTCCCGCCGCCATGAACTTCCCGATACCCTTGGCTTACGCATCGACATGGTGGTTGATTTGTGGTTTGCGCAGCAACCCTGGAACGGCCCCTCACGTCAGGAAGTCACCGAGCGCATCATTACCCGGGCCATTGCGTTGGTTGAAGAGACAAAACCGCTGCTGCCAGGCGTTCGTGAAGCTGTGGCACTGTGCAAATCTCAGGGAATCAAAGTAGGACTGGCATCCGCCTCGCCGCTACATATGCTGGAAAAAGTGCTGACCATGTTTGATCTGCGCGATGACTTCGACGCGCTGGCTTCTGCAGAAAAACTGCCTTACAGCAAACCGCACCCACAAGTTTACCTCGATTGTGCGGCGAAACTGGGCATTGCCCCGTTAAACTGCGTAGCACTGGAAGACTCAGTGAACGGCATGATTGCCTCGAAAGCTGCCCGTATGCGTTCCATCGTCGTACCAGCGCATGAGAATCAGGACGATCCTCGCTTCGTTCTTGCCGACGTCAAACTAACCTCGCTCACCGAACTCACAGCCGCTCATCTGCGCGGCTAATCCTGTAACGGGCAATGATCGTATTGCCCGCTTTTTCATTTTTCATCTTTGAATTTTTAAAACACCGTTTCATTTTAAATTGTATTTCTGTTTAACCTCTCCTATCCTTGCCCTATAGCGCAAGCGTTAATGACATAAATAGTTGAGGTAAACATGATTCAGGAAGCTTTTCGTCTCGAGGGTAAAGTCGCCATCGTCACTGGATGTGACACCGGCCTCGGGCAGGGTATGGCAGTGGCGCTGGCTGAAGCGGGCTGCGATGTAGTCGGCGTGAATCGTAAAATACCGCATGAAACCGCAGAGAAAATTAACGCCCTCGGTCGACGCTTTATGGCCATTCAGGCCGACCTCAGTCAACAAGATGCTCTCACCAGCATCGTGACACAAACGGTGTCGTCGTTTGGCCGGGTCGATATTCTGGTCAACAATGCAGGAACTATACGCCGTCAGGATGCGCTGGACTTCAGTGAAAAAGATTGGGATGACGTGATGAATCTGAATCTCAAATCCGTTTTCTTTCTGTCGCAGGCCGTGGCGCGCCAGTTTGTGGCGCAGGGCAATGGTGGAAAAATCATTAACATTGCCTCGATGCTCTCTTTTCAGGGGGGTATCCGTGTACCTTCCTATACCGCATCAAAAAGCGGCGTTCTGGGCATCACTCGCCTGCTCGCCAATGAATGGGCGGCCAAAGGAATTAATGTCAACGCCATCGCGCCCGGCTATATGGCGACCAACAACACTCAGCAACTGCGCGCAGACAGCGAGCGCAATCAGGAGATTATCGATCGTATTCCCGCAGGGCGCTGGGGAACGCCGGATGATCTAAAAGGCCCGGTTGTTTTCCTTGCAAGTCCCGCCTCTGACTATATTCATGGTTATACGCTGGCGGTGGATGGCGGTTGGCTGGCGCGGTAAAGGCGCACTTGTGACATAGGGTTACAACGTCACCTCTTCCGCCTACTGTATAAAACCCCTATACTGTATGAATCGACAGTTTATTGGGTTTTATCATGACGGCGGAAGGCCACCTTCTTTTTTCTATTGCCTGTGCGGTATTTGCCAAGAATGCCGAGCTAACGCCCGTTCTTGCGCAGGGTGACTGGTGGCATATTGTTCCTTCAGCCATTTTAACGTGCCTGCTGCCGGATATTGATCATCCCAAGTCTCTGCTGGGGCAGCGTCTGAAGTGGATATCAAAACCCATTGCCCGGGCATTTGGTCATCGCGGGTTTACACATAGCCTGCTGGCGGTTTTTGCCCTGCTGGCCACGTTCTACCTGAAAGTCCCGGATACCTGGATAATACCTGCCGATGCCTTACAAGGTATGGTACTCGGCTATCTTAGTCACATTCTGGCCGACATGCTGACCCCAGCAGGCGTTCCCCTGCTTTGGCCCTGCCGCTGGCGTTTTCGTCTGCCCATCCTCGTGCCGCAAAAAGGCAATCAACTGGAGCGGTTTCTGTGCATGGCACTGTTCGCGTGGGCAATCTGGATGCCGCAAACCGTACAAGAGAACAGCGCGGTACGCTGGTCTTCGCAGATGATTAATACGCTACAAATGCAGTTCAATCGTTTCATAACGCATCAGATTGACTAATAAATCAGCCAAAAAATCATTTTAGGTATAAACAATTCCATTTGAATATAAGAGGCAAGTCACAGTTCTGCTAATCTTGCGCCAACAGAATCACCTTTAAACGGTGATACGCATAATAAGATCAGGAGAACGGGGATGAACTTTCCATTAATCGCGAACATTATCGTGTTCGTAGTGCTGCTGTTCGTGCTGGCGCAAGCCCGTCACAAACAGTGGAGTCTGGCCAAAAAAGTACTGGTCGGTCTGGTCATGGGTGTCGTGTTCGGCCTTGCCCTGCACACCATTTATGGCTCCGACAGCCAGGTTCTTAAGGACTCAGTACAGTGGTTCAACATTGTCGGCAACGGCTATGTCCAACTACTGCAGATGATTGTTATGCCGCTGGTATTTGCGTCTATTCTCAGCGCCGTTGCACGTCTGCATAACGCCTCTCAGTTAGGTAAAATCAGCTTCCTGACCATCGGAACGCTGCTGTTTACCACACTGATTGCCGCGCTGGTAGGGGTTCTGGTGACCAACCTGTTCGGCCTGACCGCCGAAGGTCTGGTGCAAGGTGGTGCTGAAACCGCCCGTCTGAACGCGATTGAAACCAACTATGTTGGCAAAGTGGCTGACCTCAGCGTTCCGCAACTGGTGCTGTCGTTTATTCCGAAAAACCCGTTTGCCGATCTGACTGGCGCGAACCCGACGTCGATTATCAGCGTGGTTATCTTCGCCGCATTCCTGGGTGTAGCCGCACTGAAACTGCTGAAAGATGATGCACCAAAAGGCGAGCGCGTTCTGGTCGCTATCGATACCCTGCAAAGCTGGGTGATGAAACTGGTTCGTCTGGTGATGCAGTTGACGCCGTACGGTGTTCTGGCGCTGATGACCAAAGTGGTTGCGGGTTCCAACCTGCAGGACATCATCAAGCTGGGTAGCTTCGTCGTGGCCTCTTATCTCGGTCTGGGCATTATGTTCGTGGTTCACGGGATCTTGCTGGGTGTGAACGGCGTTAGCCCGTTAAAATACTTCCGCAAGGTATGGCCAGTGCTGACGTTCGCCTTCACCAGCCGTTCCAGCGCAGCCTCAATTCCGCTGAACGTTGAAGCGCAGACCCGTCGTCTGGGCGTGCCTGAATCCATCGCCTCATTTGCCGCCTCGTTTGGTGCCACGATTGGTCAGAACGGTTGTGCGGGCCTGTACCCGGCAATGCTGGCAGTAATGGTTGCACCGACCGTCGGTATCAACCCACTGGACCCAATGTGGATTGCCACGCTGGTTGGTATCGTGACCGTGAGCTCCGCAGGGGTTGCGGGTGTGGGTGGCGGTGCAACATTTGCCGCGCTGATCGTCCTGCCCGCTATGGGTTTGCCGGTCACGCTGGTTGCGCTGCTGATCTCCGTTGAGCCGCTGATCGATATGGGGCGTACCGCGCTGAACGTAAGCGGTTCCATGACTGCCGGTACGCTGACCAGCCAATGGCTCAAGCAGACTGATAAAACGATTCTGGACAGCGACGATAACGCCGAACTGGCGCATCGCTAAGTCTGTCAGCTAAAAAACAAAAAACCGCCGGAGTATCATGCTCCGGCGGTTTTTTTATATCCATTAATCCCTTAGTTCATTTTCCTGGCGAACCTGATTAGCCCAGCGCTGTGCTGATTCCGGGACCGTAAATGCAGGCGAACGTTGAAACGCCTCCCCCATTAAGACAAAAGCGACATATTTTCCGCGTAGTATCCATACGTCACGAAACGCATCCATTTTAATCGCATGCTCTGGTGGCGCGGGCTCCACGCGAGGAACATAGCTGATAACCGGACGATTTTGTTGGCGAAGAGGTTTCATAATCAGTTGCTTCACTAAAGACAAATTCTAAAAATCAGAAAACCGCTATCTTAGCCGATTTTGCCGCCTTGCGTCCTGCCTTGCGTGCGCTGTTTGCCTGGTTCATCGCGCTTTACGTCATCGACCTGTACCTGCGCCACTGAGTGAGTGGTCTATAGTTAAAGCTTTTGACAGCAACAACGACCCTTTCAGCAATGAAACCAGGAGACGAGTTTAATGTCACAGAATGATAAGCATCCACTCCATCACTCAGCGCCGGTTCATGATGCCAGCGAATCCCAGCCAGGACTTGACTCACTGGCACCCACAGACGGTTCACATCGGTCAACACCTGAACCCACGCCACCAGGTATGCAGCCCACTACGTCCGGCAGTTTAAAAGCGCCGGATATCAAAAGTGACAAACTCATTGCACTGGACAGTTTTCGTAAAGGAAGCGAAGATTTTGCTCTGACAACTAATCAGGGTGTGCGAATCGCAGACGATCAAAACTCTCTGCGCGCAGGTAATCGCGGGCCAACCCTACTGGAAGACTTTATCCTGCGGGAAAAGATTACCCATTTTGATCATGAACGCATCCCGGAGCGGATTGTACATGCCCGAGGTTCTGCCGCTCATGGTTACTTTCAGTCCTATGCCAACCTGAGTGCGACGACGAAAGCGGACTTTCTAAGTGATGAAAATAAAATCACCCCGGTTTTTGTCCGATTCTCTACCGTTCAGGGCGGCGCAGGCTCTGCGGATACGGTCAGAGATATACGGGGATTTGCGACCAAGTTTTACACTGAAGAGGGCATTTTCGACCTGGTGGGAAACAATACTCCCATCTTCTTTATTCAGGATGCCCATAAATTCCCGGATTTCGTCCATGCGGTTAAACCGGAGCCGCATTGGGCTATCCCGCAGGGCCAAAGCGCCCATGACACCTTCTGGGATTATGTCTCATTACAGCCTGAAACGTTGCACAACGTCATATGGGCAATGTCCGATCGGGGTATTCCGCGCAGCTATCGCACGATGGAAGGCTTCGGTATTCACACATTTCGGTTGATTAATGCGCAAGGGAAAGCCACCTTTGTCCGTTTCCACTGGAAACCGCTGGCAGGCAAAGCCTCGCTGGTATGGGATGAAGCGCAAAAACTTACCGGTCGGGATCCCGACTTTCATCGCCGCGATCTGTGGGAAGCTATCGAAGCGGGCGATTATCCGGAATATGAACTGGGACTACAGCTGATTCCCGAAGAAGATGAATTTAAGTTCGATTTTGACCTGCTCGACCCGACCAAGCTGATCCCGGAAGAGCTGGTTCCGGTGCAACGCGTCGGTAAAATGGTGCTGAACCGCAATCCTGATAATTTCTTCGCCGAAAATGAACAAGTCGCTTTTCATCCCGGACATATCGTCCCTGGCATCGATTTTACTAACGATCCCCTGCTGCAGGGTCGCTTGTTCTCCTATACCGATACCCAAATTAGTCGCCTGGGCGGGCCCAATTTCCATGAAATCCCGATTAATCGCCCGACCTGTCCGTACCATAATTTCCAGCGTGACGGCATGCATCGTATGGACATCGATACCAATCCAGCCAACTATGAACCGAATTCCATCAATGATAACTGGCCGCGTGAAACGCCGCCGGGGCCAAAACGCGGTGGATTTGAGTCGTATCAGGAACGGATTGAAGGAAACAAAATCCGCGAACGTAGCCCCTCTTTTGGCGAATACTATGCGCACCCTCGCCTGTTCTGGCTAAGTCAGACGCCAATTGAACAGCAGCATATTATCGACGGATTCAGTTTCGAACTCAGTAAGGTTACGCGCCCCTATATTCGGGAAAGAGTGGTCGAACAGTTAGCTCATATTGATACTGCCCTCGCCGAGGCGGTTGCCGATAATCTCGGTTTTAAGCTAACCAAGGAACAGGCCAGCATTGCGCCACCGCCCAACGTCAACGGTTTGAAAAATGCACCGTCACTCAGTTTATATGCAGGTGCGCAAGGTGAGATTAAGAGCCGCGTGGTCGCCATCCTACTTAATGACCAGGTGAAATCGAGCGACCTGCTCGCCATCATGCAAGCCCTACAGGCCAAAGGCGTTCATGCCAAATTGCTCTATTCCCGAATGGGTAAGGTAGTTGCCGATGATGGATCTGCTCTGACGATCGCCGGTACTTTTGCGGGTTCGCCATCCCTGACGGTCGATGCGGTTATCGTTCCATGCGGTAATCTCGCGGACATCATTAAGAACGGTGATGCCCGATATTATTTACTCGAAGCGTATAAGCACTTAAAACCTATCGCCTTGTCCGGCGATGCTCGTCAGTTTAAAGCAACGTTGAATATCAAAAATGAAGGAGAAGAAGGCGTTGTGGAAGCGGACTATGCAGACGCACAGTTTATGGATACCCTGCTGACGCTGATGACCGCACACCGCGTCTGGTCACGTGCCAGAAAAATAGAAACGATTCCCGCCTAAAAAAATGCGGCGCATTAAGCGCCGCAAACTCAGGAATTACACGTTCAGAAAACTGCCAAGACGATAACCGCGCTCCGCAATTGCATATTTCAGTGA
Source organism: Citrobacter freundii complex sp. 2024EL-00216 (assembly GCF_043945515.1). NCBI lineage: Bacteria > Pseudomonadati > Pseudomonadota > Gammaproteobacteria > Enterobacterales > Enterobacteriaceae > Citrobacter > Citrobacter freundii complex sp. 2024EL-00216. The sequence continues at coordinate 49,141 of NZ_JBIMRA010000005.1, forward strand.
CGAAGACGTCAGCACGTCGAGCTCAGTTAAGCGGGGGTAACAGTAGGCACTTTGACGAATAATGTCATCGATAAAGGCCGGATGACACATCACTTCCAGCGAAGACTCTCCCCGGTCGGCTGACGCATCCAGCGTCTGTAAAAACAGAGCCTCGGAAATCGCTTCGCCGTAAAACTCGCTGCTGAATCCCTGGGAGGTACGTAACGTTTCCGGAAAATCAGACGCCTGAAACACGGTCTGACGATCGATACGCAATGCAATCCCCTTCTCGGCAGCAAACCCGGCTACGATAGGGAAAATTTGCGGGAACATATGCACATGGTGATGGCTATCCAGATGCGTCGGCTCCCGCCCGAACAGGTCAATAAAACGCTGATACTGCGCGGCCAGTTCCTGAGATATTTCATCCAGCGGCAAAGTGTCCTCCTCTGCCATCTGCCAGATCCATTTCCCCAGTAATCCGTCATGGGTAAGGCCCGGCATTGCCGTCAACGGCCTACCAAGCGTCAGAACAAAATGCATCCCGACGGCAAGTGCAGGTATGTCGCGATTCAGCTGTACCGCATGGTCAATCGCCGCACCGTTAACCAGTGCCGTTGTCGAGGTGACAACGCCATTACGACAGGCTTCAACAATGCCGTAGTTTTGTCCTTTACTCAGGCCAAAATCATCCGCATTCACAATCAGTATGCGTTCCATAGCCGACCTCAGTTAGTGTTGTTCGCTTTTGAGTTTCTCAATGCACCCGGCGAAGTTTGGCAACCATTTTTCATGCGCCAGGATTAGCTCACGCGCCAGAATCTCGGCATCGCTGTCAGAATGCACCAGCGGACTCAGGTTTAACGCCAGCAGCACATCATTCAGCTCGCCGCTCAATGCCGCATTGCTCGCCGCTACCTCAAAGCCTTTAATGGTGTAGATAAGGCCAAGCACTTTCTCATCAAAATGGGTAATACGTGGGTGCGGCGTAGCACCGTTACGTCCGAGCGTGCAGGTCATCTCAACCGCCCAGTCCGCAGGAATGTTATCAACATGTCCATGATGTGGAATGTTGACGTAGTGCTCGGTCTGTTTGTCGTTGTAGATGGCGTTGATCACTTCACAGGCCGCATCGGAGTAATACGCGCCACCGCGCTGCTCCAGCTCTTTCGGCTTAACGTTTAGCTCAGGATTTTTGTAGAGATCAAACAGTTGTTTTTCTACTTTTTGTACTACCTGAGCACGTGCGCCGCCCTTATAGTACTCACCCATTTCGATCGCCAACATCTCTTTTGGCTTGAAGTAGTACAGCAAATACGAGCACGGCAGCAGCTTCAGCGAACGAATCAACCCTTCGCTGAACGGCAGGTCGAAAATGTTCTTCACGGTGGAAGCTTTCAGTTGTCCAGAAGCCACGCCGTCCAGCAGTTCATCAAAGCGCGATGTACCGTTCACCAGCACGTCTTTAATAAAGACCATGTGGTTCAGACCGAACAGATCGATGGATAAGTCGTCGCTCTCGTTAAGCGCCAGTACATCGCTAATGAACATTTTCATGCCGACAGGAATATTACACACGCCGATGAATTTCTTGAAATTCGTATGACGATAGACCGCTTCAGTCACCATCCCGGCCGGGTTAGTAAAGTTAATCACCCAGGCATTCGGGCACAGTTCTTCCACATCTTTAATAATATCAAAGATAACCGGAATGGTACGCAGACCTTTGAACAGCCCACCAGCACCGTTGGTTTCCTGTCCCAGATAACCGTGGCTCAGCGGAATGCGTTCATCCTTTTCACGGGCTTTCAGTTGCCCTACGCGCAGTTGGGTGGTAACGAAATCAGCATCTTTCAGTGCTTCACGGCGGTCCAGCGTTTTAAACAACTTCATCGGTACGCCGGCTTTGTCGATCATGCGCTGGCAAAGGTCAAAAATAATGTCCAGCTTCTCTTTTCCACCGTCGACATCAACCAGCCACAACTCAGAAACCGGTAATTCATGATAGCGCTTAATAAAGCCTTCAAGTAATTCAGGGGTGTAGCTGCTCCCGCCACCGATAGTGACGACTTTTAATTTCTGGCTCATACTTTCTCCCTTCAGTGTAAAAACACTGACGTGTATTATGCTCAACCCGTTTGTCAGGTATAGCGTGGCTGTCCCGACGCTATTTTGGGCAAGCTATAAAAAATGGGTTATTGGCAAATAATATCTACTGATTAAATTCAGTTAATTTCTTACGGTAGCTATTCGGTGTAAACGACGTCAGCTTTTTAAACGTTTTAATAAACAGGCTTGGACTACTGTAGCCAGACTCGTAAGCAATATCCGTTACAGAATAGTTCGTCATTTCCAGCTGTTTTTTAGCAAAGTTAATGCGGATTTCATTAATAATCTGCATCGGCGTTTTGCTGTAATAACGCTGGGTAGCGCGGGTCAGATACTCCTGGGATTTCGCGGACAGGTGTACCATATTTTCCAGCGCATTCTCGCTAAACTGCCGTTTGTCGTGCATGGTCTCGACGGTGGTTTTAAGCCACTGCGGAATATCATCCAGCACTTGCTCTTCGCGATGATGGCGTAACCGATTTATAATATAGAAGGTGACCACTTCTACAAATTCATCCAGCCCGCTCTCACGAAAGTTAAGTGATGCAATAACCGTTTCAATGTAGGTAAGAAACGAGTTATTCGCCCGGTAGACCTGCGATGCAACGAAACAAAATGGCAGCAGCGGGTGATAGTGCTGTTCAAAAAAACGTTTACTGATGCCGACGTTAAGGATCCTTGTCGCACCAAAATCATAAAAACTCTGGTGGTGCGATCCCAACGGGATAAAGACAAAGTCTCCACGTTCTAGCAGTACGCGTTTACCGTTGATTTCCTGATAATAGCGCCCCGTTAAAACCAGGGTAAACTCATAGTAGTCATGCTGATGCAGCCCGCTGATGCTCTCAGTTTTGTTATAGATGAACACATGGAAATTTTTGCCATTAAACAGCTGCTGTTCATAAACGGTTTTGATTTCCGGTGCGTTAATCTGTAGCTGCATTATGCACTCCTCGCTATTTCAGCTTTTCGTGAAGCTCAATCAGTTCAGTCACCAGCTCACGTGCCAGCATTGATGTCATCAGGTGGTCCTGCGCGTGGACCAGCACCAGGCTAACTTTCATTTTACCTTCGCCCTGATCGCCTTCAATCAATTTCGTTTGCACGAGGTGCGCTTCGTTCAGCGCCAGACGAGACTGGTCCATCATGGTCTTAGCTGACTCGAAATCACCCTGCTTGGCCATTTTGAGTGCGCCGTACGCCAGGCTACGCGCCTGACCGGAGTTGATGATGAGGCCCATCACCACTTCTTCAAGTTCTTCTGCTTCTGACTGCGTGTCGACGATGTTCTCGATATCCAACATACTTTTTTCCTCTGGTTCAGTCCGGCATGACCGTAAAGCCATGCCGGATTAAATTTAGAATTTTAATGCGTTAGCGATATCTTCTTCGCTTTCTTCTTGGTCAATAACGTTCTGCGCTTTGTTGGCTACCACCACGAACGGCAGGTAAACCAGCGTTGCGATACCGAGGTTGAACAGCGCGACCAGCAGAGCAGCGACGCTACCGTTGGTGTTAAAGAACGCGCCCAAACCGGTTGGCATAGTCCACGGTGCAATGTTGGTAATCGGTGGAATAATGCCTGAGTAGTAAGCTGCCAGCGTAATCGCCGCCAGAATCGGTTGCACCAGAATGAACGGGATAAACATCACCGGGTTCATGATGATCGGCAGACCGAACAGGATAGGTTCGTTAATCTGGAACAGACCTGACGGCAGTGCCAGTTTAGCAACCTGACGATAGTCAGGACGACGCGATGCCAGGAAGATAGCGATAATCAGACCCAACGTTGCTCCGCTACCCCCAAGGAAAATATAGGAGTCGAGCATCGGTTTCGCCCAGACGTGGAACGTCTTACCGGCTTCCAGCGCGGCATCTACGGAACCAAACTGTTGGTAGATAGAGATGTTTTCCAGCGCCCATGGCGTCATGATACCGCTGTCCAGCGCAGTCAGCGCCAGTGAACCGTGAATACCGAAGAACCACAGCAGCGGAACAAAAATCACGTAGGCCCAGCCCACCACGCTGCCCAACGACGCCAGCGGAGTTGAAATGGAATCCATAATGATTTGGTGGAAGTTCGTACCCCAGGTGTTCAGTGCCCAGGCGATGATCCCCATAATCGAGAGGATAAGGAAGCCAGGAATCAGCGCAGAGAAAGAGCGCGATACGGATGTCGGTACGCTATCAGGTAATTTAATGACCCAATTGCGACGAACCACAAAGGTGAACATTTCCGCGACTGCAAGACCGATAATTATACCGGAAATAATATTGGCACCGCCGAGCCAGTTCGCGCCAACGGCATAGGCTTCACCCACGCTATAAGGCGTTACGGTCATAAACGCGGCGACGGATAACAGCCCGGCAGCCAGTGAGTCGACTTTACGTTCTTCTGCCAGCGCCATGCCGATAAAGAACGGTGCCATCAATGACATGATACCCAGCGTACCGTTATAGACGTTTCCACCAATGCCTTTCAAGCTATTCAAAGTTTCAATAGTTGAAGCATCAAGTCGAATGCCCATTGAATAAAAAAACGACCCCTCCCCAAAGCTCAGGAAAACGTTATTGATTAATACAAACATGGCCCCTGCGAGGGTTAACGGCATTAAACGAATAAAACCGTTCTTGATTGCATTAACGTGTGGCTGCTTTCCAATTTTTACAGCAAAAGGAAGGAGTACCTTTTCAAGTGAAGCAATAGCGTTACTCATAGAAAAATACCCTTAAATACCGCAATTAATAATTGCGGTGAATGTTAATGAAATAACTCTTTGACGGGAAAAATTAAAATAAAATAATTAATTTGCTGCGGCTTTTTTAATTGCTGCAACAGCAGCCTTAAGCACGCCTAAACCATCGACTTTGCCATACAGCAGCGAGTCAATCACTTCCACAGGCTTGTTGGGTAACAAACGCTGAATTTCGGGCAACATATAAGCAATTTGTGGACCTAATAACACGACATCGGCGACAGGACCTTTTTCTCCGGCCAGCGTTTCAGGAAATGCTTCAATAATAACCGGCACTTCGTATTTTTCGGCCTGAGCACGCATCTTCGAAACCAACAATGAAGTCGACATGCCCGCAGAACAAAACAGATAAATGTGTTTCTTTTCCATTAAAACGATCCTCATGTGCGATTATCTGTCAACCAGACACTCCGCAAGCCATAACCTGCATCCATGCTCTGGGTAACTTGCGTCAGCTAAATTACTTTTTTAGGTGGCTGAAATGAGTATACGGGATTGCACCGGTGGATGGTATTTCCTTGACCAACTAAATTGTCTCTCCTTGACCTGTCGTTATGACCCCCCTCACATTTCGGGCAAATAATTCGCGGCAATAAATAAGATCGTTCGGCACAAAAAAACCGGCACGATGGCCGGTTCTTCTGAATGCTCAGGCAATAAGCAGTTGTTACTTCTTCGCCGCCTGCGGGTCGGTGTCGTACTCTGCGCAAGTCTGGTAACCGGAGTTAATCACATGTCCGGTGTCGTCTAAAGCAACAAAATAGGTTTCAGCTTTACCATCTCGTTGACCCAGGATGTAGGTCTGGCATGTCCCTCGCGCATGAATCATGCTGACTTCAGAAGAAGGTTTACCGGCAATCTGCGCCACCTGCGCCCTGCTCATCCCTTTCTTCACATCTTTCACCACGGGCTGAACAAATTGGTCTTTGGTGCGATCGTAGGCCGTACACCCTGCCAGCATAGTCAAAACAGCCGCTGCGCTTAGAATTCCTGTTAGGTTCTTGTTCATATTCCGTCCTCTTGTATTTCAGCGTGTTATATAAGCCTGGAGCACAACAACACATTTTTCAAGCAATCAGATGATACTTAGGTCGTTTCGGAAAATTCTATTAAAACAAAATGATGTTAGATCAGGCCTGCATCCCTTGTCGTTTGGGTCCCAACGCGTTAGCTTTAACACATCATTTTTTTGATCATTTCATTTTTCGGAGGGGGTTAAATGACTCTGCAGCAAGAGATAATCCAGGCGCTTGGCGCAAAACCGCAAATTAATGCAGAAGAGGAAATTCGCCGCAGCGTGGATTTCTTGAAATCCTACCTGCAAACCTACCCTTTTCTGAAATCACTGGTATTAGGGATAAGCGGCGGACAGGACTCAACGCTCGCGGGAAAACTTTGCCAGATGGCTATTTCCGAGCTTCGCGAAGAAACGGGGAATGACGCGCTGCAGTTTATTGCCGTACGTCTGCCGTATGGCGTTCAGGCTGATGAACAGGACTGTCAGGATGCCATCGCCTTTATCCAACCGGACCGCGTGCTCACAGTAAATATTAAGGGTGCGGTACTGGCCAGTGAACAGGCCCTGCGTGAAGCGGGTATTGAACTGAGCGATTTTGTCCGTGGCAATGAAAAAGCCCGTGAACGTATGAAGGCCCAGTACAGTATCGCCGGAATGACCAGCGGTGTTGTCGTGGGTACCGATCATGCAGCAGAAGCCATCACCGGATTTTTCACCAAATACGGCGATGGCGGTACTGACATTAACCCTATTTTCCGCCTGAACAAGCGTCAGGGTAAGCAGCTGCTTGCCGCGCTGGGTTGCCCGGAACATTTATATAAGAAAGCGCCAACCGCCGACCTCGAAGACGATCGCCCTTCTCTGCCGGATGAAGCCGCATTAGGCGTCACCTATGACAACATCGACGATTATCTGGAAGGAAAAAAGCTGGCTGCCGACATCGCGAAAAAAATTGAAGGCTGGTACCTGAAGACCGAACACAAACGTCGCACACCGATTACGGTGTTTGATGACTTCTGGAAAAAAGCGTAATTTTTTTAGTCACATATTGCCGGATAGCACTGGGATCACCGCTGTCCGGCCACTCTTCCTGGTCTGATGCCGCTTTTTTAATCGGTTTCAAACTGCTACACTGGATGAATAACCAGCATCCGGAGTGAGAAGTGGTACGGCGTCAATCAGCCCCACGCCTGACATTTGAGGCAGCGGCAATCTATGAATATCCAGAACACCTGCGTCCATTTTTGAGTGCGCTTCCCACCGCGCCAGGCGTCTATCTGTTTCACAGTGAAAGCGACACTATGCCGCTCTATATTGGTAAAAGCGTCAATATTCGCAGCCGCGTGCTGGCACACCTGCGTACCGCAGACGAAGCGGCAATGCTGCGCCAAGCCAAACGCATTAGCTGGATTTGTACGGCGGGAGAAATTGGTGCCCTGCTGCTGGAAGCGCGGTTGATCAAAGAACAACAGCCGTTGTTTAATAAACGACTGCGGCGCAATCGTCAGCTTTGCGCCTTGCAGCTTACCGACCGAACTGTTCAGGTTGTCTACGCTCGAGATATTGATTTCTCCCATGCACCCAATCTGTTTGGCCTGTTTGCCAATCGTCGCGCAGCGCTACAAGCGTTGCAAAGCCTCGCGGATGAACAACAGCTGTGCTACGGCCTGTTGGGGCTGGAACCCCTGAGTCGCGGGCGCGCCTGTTTTCGCTCCGCGCTTAAACGCTGCGCCGGAGCGTGCTGCGGAAAAGAGAGTCATGAAGCGCATCATTTGCGTCTGTTAGCGGCGCTGGAAAGAGTGAGAGTGATTTGCTGGCCATGGAGCAATGCTATTGCACTGCAGGAAACCGGCGCTGAAATGACACAGTACCATATCATCAACAACTGGCTGTGGCTGGGAGCCGTTTCAACGCTGGATGAAGCGGCTACCCTGGCGCGTATGCCGGCAGGCTTTGACCATGATGGTTACAAAATTCTCTGCCGGCCTGTTCTGTCTGGTCAATATGACATTATTGAACTGTGTCCGGAGAATGCCCCGGCATCCAGTTAATCTCGCTGAACAGCAATTTTCCCTCGCGCTCCAGCAGTCGTAATGTGTGTTTGCCGTCATGCCAGCTCGCACCCTGGTCGGCCGTCAGCAGTTTATCGCCCAGTTGCCATGCACCACTGATAACAAACACCACGCCGCCGCGTGAACCAAAGGTCGTAAAGGTGCGATCGGCCACTCTGACTTTTGCCTGGCAAACATCTCGTCGGGTCATGATATTAAAATCCATAGACATCTGCCCTTCCGTCAGCTTCGCTTTTACCACCTTGTCACCGGCAAAGGTAAAAGGCTGATGCTGTTTCAGGGTATGCGTGAAGGTGTTCGACTCTTCCAGGGTCACTTCTCCGCCTTCCAGCAGGGTAATCACGCGCTCTACACCCGGGAAAAGTGAAAACTCGCCGTTTGCTGCGATGGAGGCGATACTCGCCCGCCAGTGAAAATCTCGTGTTGCTGGCGGAAAACAGCAAATCTCACGCGTTTCTCCCGCACCATTTCGCCAGAGATTAACCGGCATTTTGCGGATATCAAAGTATTCCATTATCCCTCCAGAAAGGAGCAGCATGGCAGCCTGCCGTAAACAGACAGCCATAAATCATCATTATTATGTTCACCCTGCAGATTATTGTTATCGGCAGCAGAGTTGATTTGCCTTAGCGATGAACCCGGCATTTTGCAAAAAAGAATAACGCGCTGATCCAGGTAGAATTTTCGCGGGCTTCAGGAGAATAGCGCGTCGTGCGTCCGGTGCAATAGGCAGAAATGAAAAAACCGCCGATCCTGCCCACATCGTTATACGTGTTGTGGACAAGAGCGGCGGTCTTGAGTTTTGTTTCACACTGTGCGGCAATCAGCGCGACACAGTGTGAATGATTTAGTGTAGACGCTGATCGATTACTCGGCAGCTTCCGGCATTTTACCTTTCTGCGCCGCACGTTCTGTCAGACGCTTCTCAAAATTGGCATTAAACTGCTTTTTCTGTTCCGGGGTCAGAATGTTGTAAATTTTGTTCTGAGTTTCCATATGCGCCAGCATGTTGGCTTTGCGCTGTTCTTCCATCTTCGCAATCTGCGCTTCGGCTTTCGCTTTATCGAAGCTATCGCTGGCGATGATATCGTGCATTGCACGGCGTTCTTCCAGCGGCGGACGTTTCATCTGATCGCGCTGGCCTTTCATGATCTCGCGAATCTGCTGTTTCTGCGCGTCGGTCAGGTTCAGGTCTTTAAACATCATGTCGTGATGCGGGGCAAATTTACCGTTGTGATGCATCATCGGTTTAGCATCCGCTGGTGCAGCTGTTGTAGTGTCAGCAGCATGAGCCAGGTTCGCAGCACCCAGCGCCAGAGTAGAGGCAACAAACAGAGCAGTCAGTTTACGCATAATTTCTATCCTTTCTTTCAGTTATTTTTACGACACTCATGCGACTCTTATGCAATGTGATGTCGTGTTGACGAGATTAACTTTACCGGCTTAAGCGTCAATTAATCAGAGCAACGGTAAAACAGTGAAAGTGTAAAAAACAAACTTTCATCAATTATGAAGAAAAAAAGAATAAATTGCGCAGAGTTGCAATAAAAAATTACAACAGGATGATTTTGAAAGGATTATGGAGAACTATACCTGAACCCTGTTTATTAAGAAAGCAACTCACCAGGAATAATCCGTAATAAATAAAAACAGCACGCAAAAATAAGCCCTAAAGGATAATCCTGCAGGGCGAATATATTGATCACAACTTTTCGAGCATCAATCCGGCACGTAAACCGCAGGCCACGTTAGGGTTGGGAAAAAGAACGTATTCAACATCATGGGTGACGATAAAACGTTCATCTCCGTCCTGCGCCAGCAAGGTGCCTTCTTTAAAGGGGGTAAAGTTTAGCGTCTGGTTATCCATGTGGAGAATGAAATCGTCGCTACGACGCGTGATTTGCGACACCACGCGATAACGCAGCGGGGATATTTCTCTCGTCGACACCCGCTCGCCCTGCAGCAGTTTCTCCAGCGCGTCTGCCGTTTGCGCAAACTGGGTGAGATCGTTTTGCCCGAACGGCAGCGCTTTCCCCAGTTCCAACGTACAGGCCAACGCACCAAAATATTCACCACTAAAATGGGTGAACGTGCCGCCAGGCGTCTGATGGAAAACCAGCGCTTCCAGTCCCGCATCTCCCAGCCATTCAAGAAAATCCTCGTCCCAGGCAACGTTGCGTTGTGGCAATACGCCAAAGCGCAGATGCTGTGAACCGCGGATCGCGGTGTGCAGATCCAAATGCCAGCGCACAGGCTCCTTTGCGCGCGAATAAAAATCTTCAAGACACAGCTCAAGCTCGTGGGCTCGGTGCGTTTCTTCACTCGCGGTAAAAATCTGCCACCGGCCGCCAAACATACGATTCAGGTCGCTATGACAATATCGTTTTCCCGCAGCCAGCGCATGCGGGTTTCCCAGAATCACCAGCAGCCGCCATGTCAGTGTCAGCTCGCCGCTAAACAGACTGGAAAGCAATGAATCGAGTATCTCTACCGGCGCGGTTTCATTGCCATGGATCCCCGCAGACAGCACCAGAGAATGTTCAACGGGTGCAAGCGGCGTCAGTTCCAGAATTCCGTGACCGATCCACTGCCAGTCAAAACCATGAGTGGTTCCTTGCGTTTTCTCTGGAGTGGCGCCTGCGAGCGTGATCGCCAGAAAGTTATCCATGGTGCATCCCCTCCTGCTGGAAAGGATACACTGAACCGAGGTTGAGCAATTGCGTCAGCGTATCCAGCGCTTCACGCCCCTCGCGCAACAGCTGTGGGTCGGCAAGGTCGGCAGCGGTAAGACGATCGCGATAGTAACGGTCAACCCAGTTATTCAACGTGTTAAACAGCGTGTCGTTCATGATAACCGCCGGATTCACCGCCTGCTGTTCCTGCGGGGTGAGCACCACTCTCAGGCGCAAGCATGCCGGACCACCGCCGTTGGACATACTTTCACGCAGATCGAATACCCGCAGATCATCGATCGGATTGTCTTCCTCGAGAAGCCGGTTCAAATACCGCCACACGCCAGCATGCTCCCGACACTCCTGCGGCAGGACCAGCATCATCGAACCGTCACTACGACTCAGCAACTGACTGTTAAACAGATAAGTGGTCACGGCATCCTGCACCGACACTTCCGCTGTCGGGACTTCCAGCGGGGTAAAACCTGCCACCTGACTGCGCAACTGCTCTAACAATGCCTGCTGTCTGACAAACGCCTGCTGATGACAAAACAGCACCTGGCGATTCGATACCGCAATCACATCGTTATGGAACACGCCAAGATCGATAACGTCCGGGTTTTGCTGGGCAAAAATGCGCTGATGTGGGTTGACCTGATTCAGTCGCGCGACCGCTTCGCTGGCCTCACGGGATTGCCTTGCCGGATAGCGCTTCGGTTGGGATGCATTGCCTTCTTCACGACCGTAAACAAACAGCTGTACGCCGGGGTCACCGTAATCTCCACCCAGGCGGTTATGGTTTGCCGCCCCTTCATCACCGAAAAGCGCAACCTGGGGCAACGCGCCGTGGACCGCAAAGCTATTCTCATCACGGAAAATCGCCCGTAACAATGCTTCGGTAGTAGGCGCTTCCAGTGAACGGTGGAACTTATTATTCAGATTTGCCACCGTCAGATGCACTTTCCCGTCCAGCGAGTCTGCCGAAGGGCAAACCGTTGCCGCATTCGCTACCCACATAGGCGATGCGGAGCTGGCACTGGAGAGCCAGTGAGGCGCCTGACGTGACACTTTCTCCAACACCTGTTCGTCACTGCCGCTAAAACCCAACTGACGCAGAACCGGAATATAAGGCCGCTCGTGGGGCGGGATCACCGCCTGAGGAAATCCCGCATCCGCCAGCGCTTTCATCTTTAGCAGACCTTGCTTTGCCGCCAGACACGGGTTCGACACCTGAAATCGATGTTTGGTTGAGGCCTCATTACCAAATGACAATCCAGCATAGTGGTGAGTTAGCCCCACCAGACCATCAAAATTTACCTCACGGGCTTTCATAGCTTATCCTCGCGAGAAAAATCCAGTCCGGGGCTAAGCGCCGATGGCAGCGTTAAGGCCGGGGATTCCAGACTTGCCATCGGCCAGGCGCAATAATCTGCGGCATACCACGCGCTGGCGCGATGGTTCCCGGAAGCGCCTACACCGCCAAACGGTGCGGTACTCGCAGCGCCGGTTAACGGCTTATTCCAGTTGACGATCCCTGCCCGCGCCTCCAACAGTAGCTGTTCAAACTGGCCGCGATCGGGCGAAACTAACCCACACGACAATCCAAAGCGGGTGTTGTTCGCCAGACGAATCGCATCATCAAAGCTGTCATAACGCCAGACGCCGAGCAGCGGACCGAAAACCTCTTCATCAGGTACGTTCCCCGCCCCGGTCAGTTCGATGATTCCAGGGGTCAGCAGTGACGTTCCGGCATTTACCAGACGTGGCGCTAACAACGTACGGCCGCCCAACGACGCCAGACGCTGCCAGGCATCATAGACGTGCTGCGCGGCCTGTTCGGAAATCAGTCCACCCATAAATGGCTGCGGTTGTGCATCCCAGTTGCCGGGCACTAAACGCTGACTAACCTCCACCAGACGCGTCAGGAACGCATCACCCTGCGCGCCTTTTTTTACGAGCAGGCGGCGGGCACAGGTACAGCGCTGTCCGGCGGTGACAAATGCGGATTGAATAGTCAGATGCACCGCGGCATCAATATCCTCCGGATTCTCAATAATCAGCGGGTTGTTGCCCCCCATCTCCAGGGCAAGGATTTTTTCCGGCTGGCCGGATAACTGCTTATGCAGCTGATAACCGGTATTCGCACTGCCGGTAAACAGCAGGCCATCGAGGTCTTCCAGCGCACTCAGCGCCTGCCCCGTTTCACGTCCGCCCTGCACCAGATTCAGCACGCCCGGCGGCAACCCCGCCTGCTCCCACAGTTTTATTACTGCTTCACCGGTCCACGGCGTCAACTCGCTGGGTTTGAAAATCAACGTATTGCCTGCCAGCAATGCCGGAACAATATGACCATTGGGTAAATGTCCGGGGAAGTTATACGGACCAAAAACCGCCAGCACGCCGTGTGGGCGATGGCGCAACGTTGCCGCACCATCCGGTAGTTCGCTGTGCTGCTCACCGGTACGGGCGTGATAAGCTTTGACGGAGATGGCGATTTTATTGATCATCGCCGTCAGTTCAGTCGCGGCTTCCCAATGAGGTTTTCCGGTTTCCTTGGCGATAATCTGAGTTAGCTCGGCTTTATTGCTTTCCAGCAATAAAGCAAACTTTTCAACAATAGTCTGGCGTGCGCTGAAAGGCTGTTTAGCCCAACCGGCAAAGGCTGCGCGTGCGGCCTGGCACGCTTGCGTCACCTGCATTGCATCTGCATCATTACCGTGCCACAGCACATCACCGCTTACCGGGTTGGTTTTCACCCGACGCTCGCCCAGACCCGTCACCCAGTCACCGTTTATCCATAGTGTCATGCTGTTTTCTCCTCTGCACAAAGACGTACAAAACGTACATGGTCGCCCGCGTGGCATTTCAGGGCATCCAGTTGCGCCGCCGTCAGTACCAGACGTTGGGTATCCGGGTCTGCGCGAACCAGCATGACGCGGAAATTTTGATAGTTTTCATTGGCAACCAGACAGGCCGGATAATCGCCGGTTGCTGGCTGACCTTCCGCCACTTCCACCAGCCTGCTTTTACGAATAGCCCGAACCCGGTCGATATCGCATTCCAGCGTTGGCCCGCCGTCGAAAATATCGACATAGTTGCGGTAGCGAAATCCTTCTTTCTCCAGCACCGCCCGCGCCGGGGCAGTTTGCGGATGCACCTGACCAATCACGCCTTGCGCTTCATCAGACAGAAAATGGGTATAAATAGGATGCTTGGGCATCAGTTCAGCAATAAAGGCTTTCTGCCCTGTCCCGCAGAGAAAATCCGCCCGGCTGAACTCCATTGAGAAAAAGCGTTTACCAAGGCTTTGCCAGAACGGCGAGTAACCGTGCTCATCAATCACGCCGCGCATTTCGGCCACGACTTTCTCATTAAATCGGTCGCGAAAAGCCGCCATAAACATAAAGCGCGATTTTGACAGCAAATAGCCGTTGCCTTCTTTTCGCCAGTCCGGATCGAGAAACAGCGTGCAAAGCTCGCTGCTACCCGTGTGATCGTTACTCAGAAACAGTGTCGGCAGCGCGTTATAGACATTCAGCTCTTTCGAGGCGTGGACCAGGGTACCAACCCGGTAGTTGTACCAGGGATCGTTAAGCCCTACCGCTACCTCAATGGCGCAAATCCCGGCCACGGTTCCGCTGGTACTGTCTTCAAGCACAAACACATATCCCTGCTCACTTTTTGGCAACTCACCGCGCCAGGTTTGGAGTGAACGTTCGATACGCGCCATCAGCGTAGCTTCATTCGCCGGTAGCGAGGTCAACCCGCCGCCGGTCTTACTGGCAAGCTGCATCAACGCGGTGATATCCGCGCGTTCAATGGGACGAATCACCATCATGATGAACCTCCTGCTTTAATGCGTTCGCAGGCCAGCGCAAAGCGATCCAGTCCGGTGGCGACTTCTTCTTCGCTGACGTTGAGCGCTGGCGCAAAACGCACCACGTTAGCGCCAGCGATCAGTACCATCACCCCGGCAACAGCCGCTTCTTGCGAGATGAGTTTCGCTTTCCCGGCAAATTCCGCGTTCAGCACGCAGCCGATCAGCAGTCCGAGTCCACGAATTTCACTAAACAGTCCAAAACGTTCGTTAATGGCGTTTATACGCTCCACAAACCAGTCGTGGCGCTGTTTTACTCCGTTGAGCACTTCCGGTGTATTCACAATTTCCAGCAATTTACCTGCCACCGCCGTAGCCAGCGGGTTTCCGCCGTACGTTGTACCGTGTGTGCCAACCGTCATCACGCTGGCGCAACGCTCTGTCGCCAGCAGTGCGCCGATGGGGAAACCACCGCCCAGCGCTTTTGCTGTCGTCAGAAGATCCGGCGTCACGCCGTAGTGCATATAGGCATACAGTTCCCCGGTACGGCCAACGCCGGTCTGAACTTCATCAAAAATCAGCAGCGCATTATGGCGATCGCATAACTCACGTAGCCCCTGCAAAAAGGCTTTTGTTGCCGGTACCACACCGCCTTCACCCTGCACAGGCTCCACGATAACCGCACAGGTGGTGTCATCAATCAGTTGGCTGGCAGAATCGAGATCGTTGTATACGGCATGACGGATATCCGGCGGCAGCGGCGCGAAATCCTGTGAGTAGGCAGGCTGTCCTCCGGCGCTGACGGTAAACAGCGTGCGTCCATGGAAAGCATTTTTAAACGCTACAATCCCGCTCTTCTGACTGCCAAAACGATCGTGGGCATATTTACGCGCCAGTTTTAGTGCCGCTTCGTTGGCTTCTGCACCGGAGTTACAGAAGAAAATGCGCTCGGCGAAGGTGGCGTCAATCAGCTTTTTCGCCAGACGCAGTACCGGCTCGTTGGTGTAGCCATTTCCCGTATGCCAGAATTTGCTCGCCTGGTCGTTTAATGCCTCGCGCAATGCCGGGTGGGCGTGACCCAGCGCGTTAACCGCAATGCCTCCCGCGAAATCGATATACTCTTTACCCTGCTGATCCCACAGACGTGAACCTTCACCCCGCACCGGAATAAAAGGGGCCGGAGCATATACGGGCATCATCCATTCATCAAAATTTTCACGCGTAATTGACAGAGACATAGCGACCTCAACGGTAAATAAAAGGTTATTTATATGTTAATAAATATAGTGTTTGCGGTGTAAATGTAGATTGCAGGGTTCGTGCCAGCCAGCGAAAAAAGTGCATAAACGGAGGTCGATGACGAAATATCAACAGGTTACAACGTAGCGATATTCACTACATGTGCATATAAAGTGAATATGTTTGCACATCAGGCGACTAAACAGAGGAAAAAACGCAGTTTTATTCAGTCGCCAAATATAATTCTGGAATTGTGATCGTATACGAAATTTTTCGGAAATTATTGCCCCATTCCGACGCGCTTCGCGCCAAAACGGTGCAGTTTTTGCTCCATCGTTAACACCATTAGCAATCATTGTTGGAATCAGGTGACAAGAAGCAGTCAGCCTGCAGAAATTCTGCTACCATCCTTGCACTATTCATCTTGCAAAGTGGCAGCGACTATGAAATTTGTCTCTTTTAATATCAACGGCCTGCGTGCCCGTCCCCATCAACTGGCAGCCATTGTCGAAAAACACCAACCGGATGTTATTGGCTTACAGGAGACAAAAGTCCACGACGATATGTTCCCTCTCGAAGAGGTAGCAAAGCTCGGTTACAACGTCTTTTATCACGGCCAGAAAGGTCATTACGGCGTGGCGTTGTTAACGAAAGAAACGCCAATTGCGGTACGTCGTGGCTTCCCGGGCGATGACGAAGAAGCGCAGCGTCGGATCATCATGGCAGAAATTCCGTCCCCTCTGGGCAGCATCACGGTGATCAACGGCTACTTCCCGCAAGGAGAAAGCCGTGACCATGAAACCAAATTCCCGGCCAAAGCCGCGTTTTATCAGAACCTGCAAAACTATCTGGAGACTGAACTGAAGCGCGACAATCCGGTATTGATCATGGGCGATATGAATATTAGCCCAACCGATCTCGATATCGGCATTGGCGAAGAAAACCGTAAACGCTGGCTGCGTACCGGTAAATGTTCCTTCCTGCCGGAGGAGCGTGAGTGGATGGAACGCCTGCTGGGCTGGGGTCTGGTGGATACTTACCGTCACGCAAATCCTGAAAAGAATGACCAGTTCTCGTGGTTCGACTATCGCTCAAAAGGCTTTGACGATAACCGTGGCCTGCGTATCGATCTGCTGCTGGCGAGCAACCCATTGGCGGAACGCTGCGAAGAAACCGGCATCGACTATGAAATTCGCAGCATGGAAAAACCGTCCGACCATGCGCCTGTATGGGCTAAATTCCGCGTCTGACCTTCTGCGTCTTTTTACTCTCCAGGCCTGGTCTGGAGAGTCTGTTTATTCTGTGCAAAATCAATAAAGTGACAGTAATACATTGTTACGGCCGGGAATTTATTATATCTTCGCGCGCGCTTTTCGCTGATGAAAATGCTCCATTGCCCTCGGTTTTACAGGAGAACCCCCATGAAAAAGAAGTTCGCATAAAGCAGAATACCGGCTGCTGATTGTCGCGGTCCTGTTCTGCGTTCTGGCGGGAGTTTTCCATCATTATGGTCTGACCGACCTGATAACCAATTTCCATCATTTACAAGACGTCATCCGCCAAAGCGGTATGTTCGGCTATACGCTTTATATCCTGCTGTTTATTGTTGCTGCGCTGTGTCTGATTCCAGGCAGCATCCTGGTGATCGTCGGCGGTGTGCTGTTTGGCCCCGTGGCTGGGACGCTTATCTCGTTAGTGGCAGCAACCATGGCCTCAGCGCTGTCGTTTTTGCTGGCTCGCTGGCTTGGACGGGATCTACTACTGAAATACGTTGGGCACACGGCGACGTTTCAGGCTATCGAAAAAGGCATTGCCCATAGCGGAGTAGACTTTCTAATCCTGACCCGGCTCGTACCGCTGTTCCCCTATAATATTCAAAATTACGCCTATGGGCTGACGGCCATTCCGTTCTGGTCATTTACCGTAATATCGGCACTTACCACCTTACCCGGCATCTTTATCTATACGCTGATGTCGCATGAACTCGCCAGCGAAGGCATTACCCTGGTATTCATCGGTAAGCTCAGCGTGGCAGGGCTGGCGTTATTCGCCCTCGTTCAGGCAGCCAAAGCCTGGGCCCGATATAAGCATATCGATCCGTCAGCCAACCATGAGTGTACGGGTAAATGATAAAACGGAATAAAGCGCGGCTGGCTCGCTATTACCGGGCGGGTTTGATTGCTCTGCTACTGCTCGGGCTAATGGCATGGGCATGGATACCTGGCGTGAGTGATTTTCTCCACAGCAGCCTGGCAGCATTTACCACACTCGATCAGCATGCTCTTGAGAACTTTATTCGTTCTTATGGAACCCAGGCGGCGGTGGTGTCGTTCTTCCTGATGATCTTACAGGCCATCGTTGCACCGCTTCCTGCGTTTGTGATCACGTTTGCCAATGCCTCGCTGTTTGGCGCATTTTGGGGCGGCGTACTATCCTGGAGCAGCGCAATGGCAGGTGCGGCGCTGTGCTTTTTTATTGCCCGCATTTTAGGTCGCGGTGCGGTAGAAAAGCTGACCGGAAAAACGGTGCTGAACAATATTGACGCTTTTTTCGAGCGCTATGGTAAGCACACTATTCTGGTCTGCCGCCTGTTACCTTTTGTGCCGTTCGACCCGGTAAGCTACGCGGCAGGCCTGACCTCAATTCGTTTTCGCCATTTTTTCATCGCCACAGGCATCGGACAGTTACCCGCCACTATCATCTACTCATGGGCGGGAAGCCTGTTAACCGGCGGCACATTTTGGTTTGTGACGGGTCTGTTTGTCCTGTTTGCCCTAAGCGTGGTGATATCGGTGGCGAGAAGCCTTTATCTTGAGCGCCAACGGAAAAAAAGCTGAGACCTTCCCCCATTTTTAGCCATGGAGATATTATGCGTTACTGCTTATTGTGTCTGAGTTTGTTGCTCTGCCCGCTGGCGACGTTTGCCCAGGACGCCAGCTGGCAACAAATCAAAAATGACGCCCGTGGTCAAACGGTGTGGTTCAACGCCTGGGGTGGCGACAATGCAGTTAACCAGTATCTCGACTGGGTTAGCGGCGAGATGAAAACGCACTACGACATTAACCTGAAAATCGTGCGCCTGGCGGACGCCGCCGATGCCGTAAAACGCATCCAGACGGAAGCGGCATCCGGGCGAAAAACCGGCGGCTCTGTCGATTTACTGTGGGTTAACGGCGAAAACTTCCGTACGCTAAAAGAAGCCGGGCTACTGCAAACCCAGTGGGCGCAAACGCTGCCTAACTGGCGCTATGTTGATACACAAAAACCGGTGACCGAAGATTTCTCCGTTCCAACAGAGGGGGCTGAATCACCGTGGGGCGGTGCCCAACTCACCTTTATTGCCCGGCGCGATCTTACCGCGCAGCCGCCGCAATCTCCGCAGGCACTGTTTAAATTCGCGCAGGCGCACCCTGGCACGGTGACCTATCCACGCCCGCCAGACTTTACCGGAACGGCTTTTCTTGAGCAGTTGCTAATTTCGCTCACCACCAAACCACAGGCATTGAAAGTTGCGCCAGATGCAGCGACATTCGCCGAAGTTACCGCGCCATTGTGGCAGTATCTTGATACCTTGCATCCTGTACTTTGGCGTGAAGGCAAAGATTTTCCTCCCACGCCAGCACGAATGGATGCACTGCTCAATAGCGGCACCCTGCGTTTATCATTGACCTTTAACCCTGCCCACGCGCAGCAAAAAGTGGCGAGCGGCGAATTGCCTAAAAGCAGCTACAGTTTTGGTTTCTCACAGGGCATGCTCGGCAACGTGCACTTTGTTGCCATTCCGGCGAATGCCCACGCCAGTGCCGGAGCAAAAGTCGTGGCAAACTTCCTGCTTTCTCCTGAAGCACAACTGCGCAAAGCTGACCCGGCTATCTGGGGAGATCCTTCGGTGCTTGATCCACAAAAATTGCCTGACGAACAGCGTGATGCGCTGCTGGCGCGGATCCCACAGGGGCTCCCTGCCGTGTTGCCAGAACCGCATGCAGCCTGGGTAAACGCTCTGGAACAAGAATGGCTACGCCGCTACGGTACGCATTAATTCTGCTACTCTGGGCCATCATGGCGGCAGTTTATCTGCCGTTGGCGCCAGCGGCATGGTCTCTGATAACACCGGCGCTTAGTACCACACACTGGCTGGCGCTCTTTGCCGATCCTCAACTCCCGCAGGCGTTACTGGCAACGCTGGTTTCCGTCGGCCTCGCGGCTGGGGGCGCGCTGATTATCGCGCTGCTGGCGATCCTCGCCTTGTGGCCCGGCGCAGGCTGGGTACGTCTGTATACGCGTCTTCCGTGGCTGCTGGCAATTCCGCACGTTGCCTTCGCCACGAGCGTGCTGTTGGTTTTTGCTGAAGGCGGCATACTTTGGCAATGGCTCCCGCTCCTCAGCCCACAGCCGGACCGCTACGGCATTGGACTTGGCGTAACGCTGGCGGTGAAAGAGAGCGCTTTTTTGTTATGGATTCTCTCGGCCCTGCTGAGTGAAAAACAACTTTCTCAGCAGGTTATCGTATTGGATTCGCTGGGTTACAGCCGACTGCAATGCCTGAACTGGCTGGTTCTGCCCGCTATCGGCCCGGCATTAGGTAAAGCTATGCTGGCGATTGTTGCCTGGTCACTCTCCGTTGTTGATGTGGCAATCGTTCTTGGCCCCGGCAATCCGCCAACGCTTGCCGTATTGAGCTGGCAGTGGCTCAGTCAGGGCGACGTCGAACAGCAGGCGAAAGGCGCACTTGCCAGTCTGTTGCTGGTGCTGTTACTCCTTGTTATCGCGCTGGTGGGTTATCTGCTCTGGCGTACCTGGCGACATACTATTCCGGCAGTAAACGGTGAACGCCAGCATTTTTCATCTATGACAATCGTACGCCCGCTGGTACAGATTTTGCCCGTCAGCGGTGTGGTATGCGCGCTGGTGCTGGCGCTTATCGCCAGCTATTCCTCGCTAAACAGCGAGGCGCTCAGCAACAGCCTGCAACTGGGGCTCCTTTCCAGCGTGCTGGCGCTTCTGATACTTTTTGCCTGGCTGGAATGGGGTCCACAAACCGGACACCGCTGGGTCTGGCTACCGCTCATTTTGCCTGCGCTACCGCTGGTAACCGGACAATATCTGCTGGCGTTATATGCCGAACAAGATGGACTGATGACTACCATTATCTGGGGCCACCTGCTGTGGGTGATGCCCTGGATGCTATTTGTGCTTAAACCGGCGTGGCAGCGCATTGACCCACGATTAATTTTGATTGCGCAAACCCTGGGCTGGACGCGGTGGCGGATATTCTGGCTGGTGAAATGCCCACAGCTGGCACGCCCTGCATTGATTGCCTTCGCGGTTGGCTTCTCGGTTAGTATCGCCCAGTATATGCCAACGCTGTGGCTAGGTGCCGGACGCTATCCCACGTTAACCACCGAAGCGGTGGCATTAAGCAGCGGCGGTAGCAGTGCGATTCTGGCAACACAGGCGTTGTGGCAGTTGCTTTTACCACTGCTCGTTTTCGCACTTGCAGCCTTTCTCACCGCGTGGATTGGCCGCTTTCGACAAGGACTTCGCTAATGCTTACTGTACGAGGCGCTTCGTTGTACCAGGGCGCGAAAGCGCTGGTGAAAGACGTTAATTTTCAGGTTAACAAAAGTGACATCGTCACTATTATGGGACCTTCCGGCAGCGGGAAATCTTCGCTGTTTTCATGGATGATCGGGGCGTTGTCTCCCCAGTTTCAGGCATCAGGCGAACTGTGGCTTAATGAACGACGCATCGATACGTTACCTACCGCGCAGCGCCAGATTGGCATTTTGTTCCAGGATGCGCTGCTGTTTGACCATTTCAGCGTTGGGCAGAATTTACTGCTGGCCTTACCCGCCAGCCTGCAAGGTCCCGCCAGACGCCATGAGATTGAATGCGCTCTCGCGCGCGCTGACCTGGCAGGTTTTTATTCGCGCGATCCGGCGTCACTCTCCGGCGGACAACGCTCACGTGTCGCCCTGCTCCGCGCACTACTGGCGCAGCCCCAGGCGCTGTTACTTGATGAACCCTTTAGCAGGCTGGATGCGTCGCTACGCGATAACTTTCGCCAATGGGTCTTCACCGAGGTGCGTAAGCTGGGGATCCCGGTGGTACAGGTGACCCATGACGCGCAGGACGTTCCGCCTGCAGGCCACGTATTTCAGATGGAAAACTGGGCGTGAATGTGGCGATATGCTGCGTTAACGCAAGGTTTTTACGTAACTGGCGGCACAGAATGTCGTCTTCTTTTTTTCAACGTCGGGCTATTCGATGAAACGTGTTTCTCAAATGACCGCGCTGGCACTGGCTTTAGGGCTCGCTTGCGCTTCTTCCTGGGCTGCTGAAACAGCACAGACGCTCACCCTCAACCAGTTACAGCAAAAGCAAGGCGCGGCGATCGATACCCGTCAGAGCGCTTTTTACAACGGCTGGCCACAATCGCTCAATAGTCCTTCAGGACACGAACCTTCCGCACTGAACCTGTCTGCCGCCTGGCTCGACAAGATGAATGATGAACAACTCAGCGCCTGGGTTAAGTCACATCAACTTAAGACCGACGCTCCGGTGGCGCTGTATGGCAGTGATAACGACATGCAGGCCGTTAAATCCCGTCTGCAAAAAGTTGGCTTTAACCAGATTTCAACCCTCAGCGATGCGCTGACAGATCCTGCGCGTCTGCAACGTCTGCCGCACTTCGAACAGTTGGTCTACCCACAGTGGCTGCACAATCTTCAGCAGGGTAAAGACGTGACTGCCAAACCGGCGGGTGACTGGAAAGTGATTGAAGCCGCCTGGGGCGCGCCGAAGTTGTATCTGCTCAGCCACATCCCCGGCGCGGGCTACATTGATACCAATGAAGTTGAAAGCGAACCGCTGTGGAATAAAGTTTCCGATGAGCAGCTTAAAGCGATGCTGGCGAAACACGGTATCCGCCACGACACCACGGTAATTTTATACGGCCGCGATGTCTATGCCGCCGCACGCGTGGCACAAATTATGTTGTACGCAGGCGTGAAAGACGTTCGTCTGCTCGACGGCGGTTGGCAAACCTGGTCCGACTCAGGTTTACCGGTCGAACGCGGCACTCCGCCAACGGTGAAACCAGAACCTGATTTCGGCGTAAAAATCCCTGCCCAGCCGCAGCTGATGCTCGATACGGAACAGGCGCGCGGTCTGCTGCATCGCCAGGATGCGTCTTTGGTAAGCATTCGTTCATGGCCAGAATTTGTCGGTACTACCAGCGGCTACAGCTACATTAAGCCAAAAGGCGAGATCGCAGGCGCGCGTTGGGGCCACGCGGGCAGCGACTCTACCCATATGGAAGATTTCCATAATCCGGATGGCACCATGCGCAGCGCGGATGACATCGCCGCCATGTGGAAGCAATGGAATATCCTGCCGAATCAACAGGTCTCTTTCTATTGCGGTACCGGCTGGCGTGCTTCAGAAACGTTTATGTATGCCCGCGCAATGGGCTGGAAAAACGTCTCTGTTTACGATGGTGGCTGGTACGAGTGGAGCAGCAATCCGAAAAACCCGGTCGCCAGCGGTGAACGGGGTCCAGACGCCAGCAAGTAAGACTGGCATTATTGCCGGATGCGGCGAGAACGCTTTACCAAGCCTGGATATATCATCGTTGTAGGCCGGATAAGCGAAGCGCATCCGGCAACGCATTACCTTACGCCTGACGCTGAACGGTTTTCAGCGTCAGATATCCGCTCCAGATCCGGGTGAACGTTGTCATCCAGCACAGCGCGCCAAAGACCCACGCCAGCACGGCAAAATAGTCCGGGAACAGACACCCCAACACAAACAGCAAAATTGTCTCAGTTCCTTCGGTCAGCCCGCCAAGATAATAAAACGATTTATGCGCGTAACCGGGGTTATCGATCTGATGTTTCGCTGCCAGTGCGGCGAAGGCCAGAAAGCTGCTACCGGTGCCAATAAACGCGAACAACAGCCAACTGCCTGCCAGCGCATTTTGCGCCGGAGCGGCAAGAATAAAACCAAACGGCACAAGGGCGTAAAACAAAAAATCGAGCGAAATATCGAGAAATCCGCCCGCGTCGGTTAGTCCTCTGCGCCGCGCCAGCGCCCCATCCAGCCCGTCAAACAACCGATTGAGCACAATGGCCACCAGCGCCGCCAGATACCAGCCTAACGCCAGAAATGGCAACGCCAGCACGCCAATGGCAAATCCGACCAGCGTAAGTCCGTCCGGGGTAATCGCCGGTTTATCGATAATACCTACGCACCGATGCAACAGCGGTTTTAATCGTGGATGAAGATGGCGGTCAAGCATGCGGGCGTCCTTTAAAACTGTCGCACAGTCCCTGCGAGGGAATATCGAGAGCGGCATTAAAACGCGCCGAGAGATTTTGAAACGCAATCAGCGCGGTCATTTCCGTAATGGCATCATCGGTAAAATGCTGCTTCATCTGCACTTTCAGCGCATCGTCAACCTGTGGAGGCGTTGCGGTAACCGCATCGGCATAGGCCAGCGCTACGCGTTCTTCAGCGCTAAACAGCGTCGAATCTTGCCAGGTGGCAACCTGCATGACTTTATCCAGCGCGCCACAGCGTTCTGCCAGCCGTAAACTATTCGCATCAATACAGAAAGCGCAGTGGCAGACCTGAGAAACGCGGGTCATCAACAGCGCACGCATCACCGGCGTTAAGCGCGCCTTTTTACGCTCCAGAAACCCGACAAACAGCGCCACCAGCCAGAACAGAAACGGCATCCGCCCCCACCAGCGCGTGGGATGCAGCACATCGCCATAATGTTTTTTCTGCGTTGCAACGAGCGGTTTTAAACTGGAAGGGATACGCGTTAACGGCTTTACCCACGACTGAGGTTCGTTCAACGGTGGCTCCTGAATACTTTAGATAAAACAAAGATAACGATAGTATGTCATTTTCTGCTGTTAGATCTTGATGAATATGATGAAAACCCTCGACGTGGTCGCCGCTATCATTGAACGTGATGGCAAAATTTTACTGGCTCAACGTCCGCTGCATGCGGATCAGTCAGGCATGTGGGAGTTTGCCGGCGGTAAGGTTGAATCTGGCGAAAGTCAGCCCGAGGCGCTGATCCGTGAACTGCGTGAAGAGTTGGGCATTGAGGCGGTCGTGGGGCGCTACATTGCCAGTCATCAACGCGAGGTTTCAGGCCGATTGATTCACCTACACGCCTGGCATGTACCGTCTTTTCAGGGGGAATTGAGAGCGTTTGAACATCAGGATATCGTCTGGTGCTCACCCGAAGAGGCGCTGCGTTATCCGCTGGCACCCGCCGATATCCCGTTGTTAGAGGCGTTTATCCTTTTACACGCCGCCAGACCAGCGGATTCGTGCTGATCGTTTTATCATCGCGCTGGCACTGCAACAGAACGCCATCGGCTTTAATCACCGCCCCTTCAGAGTAGTTTTGATCCTGATAAATACAGCACTGGCTACAGGGCTGCGCCCGCTGACCGCTGGAACTGAACACTTCCGGCGGTACATTCACCTGCACGTCCGGGCGATAAAGCTGATTTGCCAGCGTCGCGCAGGACACCAGTACCAACGCTCCTGCCATGATTAAACGGCGCATTGTCTTTCCTTTTTAACTGACATTTATGCTCAGTATAACGGTATAAATCGGCAGAAACTTTAGTCCCTTCCATCATCGCTTTTGGTTATGACCCACGGCGCAATATTAATTTACTTAGCGGGGTTAATTTTTTCTTGCGTCACGTCACACTGCTGATGGTATAGTCAAAAACTGCACAACACATAACATAAATATCAAAAATATAACCATATCAATACATAAGAGGTTCTTATATCTATGGATCAGACATGTTCTCTGGAGTCATTTCTCAACCATGTGCAAAAGCGCGACCCGAATCAAACCGAGTTCGCGCAAGCCGTTCGTGAGGTAATGACGACGCTGTGGCCCTTTCTTGAGCAGAACCCGCGTTATCGTCAGATGTCGTTGCTGGAACGTCTGGTTGAACCGGAGCGCGTGATCCAGTTCCGCGTAGTTTGGCTGGACGATCGCAATCAGGTGCAGGTCAACCGCGCGTGGCGCGTACAGTTTAGCTCTGCCATTGGCCCGTACAAAGGCGGTATGCGTTTCCACCCTTCCGTGAACCTGTCGATCCTGAAATTCCTGGGTTTCGAGCAGACCTTTAAGAACGCCCTCACCACGCTGCCAATGGGCGGAGGTAAAGGCGGGAGCGATTTCGATCCGAAAGGTAAAAGCGAAGGCGAAATCATGCGTTTCTGCCAGGCACTGATGACCGAACTGTTCCGCCATTTAGGTCCTGATACCGACGTTCCGGCGGGCGATATCGGCGTGGGTGGTCGTGAAGTCGGCTTTATGGCCGGGATGATGAAAAAACTGTCCAACAACAGCGCCTGCGTCTTTACCGGTAAAGGTCTCTCTTTTGGCGGCAGCCTGATCCGCCCGGAAGCCACCGGCTACGGTCTGGTGTACTTCACCGAAGCAATGCTCAAACGCCATGGTCTGGGCTTTGAAGGCATGCGCGTGGCGGTTTCTGGCTCCGGCAACGTAGCGCAATTCGCCATAGAGAAAGCCATGGAGTTTGGCGCGCGAGTAGTTACCGCCTCCGATTCCAGCGGTACCGTAGTTGACGAAAGCGGATTTACTAAAGAAAAACTGGCGCGTCTGTGTGCGATCAAAGACAGCCGTGACGGTCGCGTGGCGGATTACGCCCGTGAGTTTGGCCTGACCTATTTGGAAGGAAAACAGCCGTGGTCGGTTCCGGTCGATATCGCCCTGCCGTGCGCCACTCAGAACGAACTGGATGTCGATGCAGCGCGCGTACTGATCGCCAACGGCGTGAAAGCTGTCGCCGAAGGGGCAAACATGCCGACCACTATCGAGGCCACCGATCTGTTCCTCGAAGCGGGCGTACTGTTCGCACCGGGTAAAGCCGCCAACGCCGGTGGCGTAGCGACATCCGGTCTGGAAATGGCGCAAAACGCCGCTCGTCTGGGCTGGAAAGCGGAGAAAGTGGATGCGCGCCTGCACCACATCATGCTGGATATTCACCATGCCTGCGTTGAATACGGCGGCGAAAGCAAGCAGACCAACTACGTACGTGGCGCCAACATCGCGGGCTTCGTGAAGGTTGCCGACGCGATGCTGGGTCAGGGCGTGATTTAATATTGTCTCTGCAGGCCAGTAGGCCGGATTAGGCACGGGAGCCGCATCCGGCTAAGCCTGATGCGCTATGCTTATCAGGCCTACAAACTTACAGGCCCGCCTCTTCAGATGGCGGGCTTTTTTTCGCCGGACGTTTACGCGGCGCGCTTTTTTTCTTATCGCTACCACTACCGCCCGGCGCGGCAATTCCACGAAAGCGTCGTACCGGTGTGCTGCACGCCTGATCAATAAGCTGATACAGCGTCCCCACCAGCGGTTGCATGAAATCCTGATAGCGGCACTGCTTTTCGCTGATTTGGGTCAGGATAGATTCCCAGTGCGCTGTCATGTCCGGGCGCGTCGCCATTTCTGGCAGCGAGTGGAACAGCGCTTTTCCCGCGTCGGTCGAATGGATATAACGTCCTTTTTTCACCAGGAACCCGCGCTTAAACAGCAGCTCGATAATTCCGGCGCGCGTCGCTTCCGTACCTAAACCATCCGTTGCGCGCAGGATCTTTTTCAGATCTTTATCCTGCACGAATCGCGCAATCCCGGTCATCGCTGACAGCAGAGTTGCATCAGTAAAGTGCCGCGGGGGCTGGGTCTGACGTTCAACTACTTCGCCTTTTTCGCACAGCAGTTCGTCATCTTTTGCCACCACCGGCAGCGGCGTCCCGTCATTATCTTCGTCGCGCTCTTTGTTGCCGAGCAGCGTGCGCCATCCGGCTTCCGCCAGAAAACGCGCTTTGGCGACAAACTTGCCTTTGGCGATGTCCAGCTCAATGACGCACTTCCTGAATACTGCATCTGCGCAAAATTGCATCAGATACTGACGGGCAATCAGGTTGTAAATTTTCGCTTCGTTGTCATTCAGGTTGATGGATGAACTACGCGCGGTAGGAATGATGGCGTGGTGCGCATCCACTTTTTTGTCGTCCCAACAGCGATTTCGCGTATCGGGATTGACCGCCGGCTGCGGGAGCAAATCCGGCGCATGGACGCTAATCGCGTTCAGTACCGCGTGACGTCCGGCAAAGTGTTCTTCCGGCAGATAACGGCTATCCGAACGCGGATAGGTAATCAACTTATGGGTTTCATACAGCTTCTGGCAGATATCCAGAACGTTTTGCGCACTTAAACCGAAGCGCTTCGCCGCTTCAATCTGCAACGCAGACAGCGAGAACGGCAACGGCGCGGATTCTGATTCCCGTTTATCGTTATAGCTGGTGACTATCGCCGGCTGACCGTTAATGCGGTTCACCACGTGTTCAGCCAGCGTGCGGTTCAGCAAGCGCCCTTCTTCATCCTGATACGGCTCACACGCTTCGCTCGGCTGCCAGATAGCGGTAAACCGCTCATCGACGGGCGTTACGATATGCGCTTTCACTTCGAAGAAGTCTTTGGCGACGAAGTTCTCTATCTCTTCATCGCGGCGCACAACCAGCCCGAGCACCGGCGTTTGTACGCGCCCGACCGAAAGTACGCCCTGATAGCCCGCGTTACGTCCAAGAATGGTGTAAGCGCGCGTCATATTGATACCGTACAACCAGTCCGCACGCGCTCGCGCCAGTGCCGACACGCACAGCGGGATAAACTCACTGTTGGCACGCAGCCGCTCAATAGCCCGCTCAACGGCCTGCGGGTTGAGGTCGTTAATCAGGCAACGCTGCACCTTCTGACGCTTTTCAGGTGCCAGTTGCAGGTAATCCAGCACTTCATCTACCAGCAGTTGCCCTTCACGATCGGGGTCACCGGCGTGAATAACTTCGCTGGCCTCATGCAAAAAGCGCTTAATGACGTTGAGCTGTTTGGTCACCGAGGGGCGCGGTTGCAGTTGCCACTTTTCAGGGACAATCGGCAGATCGACCAGACTCCAGCGAGCATAACGACTGTCGTAGGCATCCGGCTGCGCCTGTTCAAGCAGGTGACCAATACACCAGGTCACCACTTGTCCATTTCCGCATTCGATAAAACCATCGCCTTTGCGATGCGGCTTCGGCAGCACATCGGCGATAGCACGCGCCAGACTTGGTTTTTCGGCAATAAACAACCGCATCGAGTTAACGAATCTCAACCATGGCGCGACCGCCACGAGCTTCCACTAACTCACCAATGGCGGTGAGATCGATACCGAACTGCGCCGCTGCCGCTTTCACTTCGGCTTCAGCTTCCGGCGTTACCGCCAGCAGTAGACCACCTGAAGTTTGCGGATCGCACAGCAGATCGCGTACCGATTGCGGCATTTCACCCATCAGGTGTCCGTAGCTGGCAAAGTTACGTTGGGTACCACCCGGCACCGCGCCCTGCGCGATGTATTCTTCAACGCCAGGCAGCTTAGGAATATCCTGGTAGACGATCTGTGCCTGAACGCCTGCGCCCTGGCACATCTCACTCAGATGCCCCAGCAGACCAAAACCGGTAACATCGGTCATGGCTTTCACGCCGTCAATATCGGCGAATGCAGCACCGGCAATGTTCATCCGGCACATCACTTCTGTCGCCAGTCCTTTATGTTCTTCCTTCAGCAGTGATTTTTTCTCTGCGGTTGTCAGAACACCTATGCCCAGAGGCTTGGTCAGGAACAACTTACACCCTGCCTCAGCGGTGCTGTTTTTCTTCACGCGTTCGGTCGGCACAACGCCGGTTACCGCAAGGCCGAAGATAGGCTCTGGGGCATCAATAGAGTGGCCGCCCGCCAGCGCAATACCCGCCTGACGGCAGGCAAAGCGTCCGCCTTCGGTGACTTCGCGGGCGATTTCCGGTGCCAGTTTATCCAGCGGCCAGCCCAGAATAGCAATTGCCATAATCGGTTTGCCGCCCATGGCGAAAATATCGCTGATGGCGTTAGTCGCGGCGATGCGTCCAAAATCAAACGGATTATCGACAATCGGCATAAAGAAATCGGTGGTGCTGATAACGCTGGTGCCGTTTCCCAGATCGTATACGGCCGCGTCGTCGCGGGTTTCATTACCCACCAGTAAGTTCGGATCAACAAACTTCGCCTGCTCGCTGTGCAGGATGGTTTCCAGCACTTTTGGGGAAATTTTACAACCGCAACCGGCTCCGTGGCTGTATTGCGTTAAACGAATAGCTTGCTCGCTCATGGACATCTCCTGTCATTGCAATCCGGATATGGTAGCGCTCATTCCTTGATGTGGTAAGAGTGACTGTCTGAATTCGGGTGTCTTTGCTCAGAATCCAGACAGTTTTGCCGTTGATATCAGAAATAACGGACGAATGCGCTCGGATCGGCAAGGTTAATCGTCGTGGATGCTTTTAGCTGCGGTGTGCCCAGATAGAGGAAACCGACGATTTTATCTTGCGGGCGACAGTCGAATGCTTCGCGAACGACCGCACTTTCGGTTAATGCACCACTGCGCCAGATACCGCCAAAGCCCTGGGCAATTGCGGCCATCTGCATAGCCATCACCGCACAACCGGCAGACATTTCTTGTTCCCACAGAGGAACCTTGTCGTTTTCTTCACATTTCGCCACCACGGTAATAATCAACGGCGCGCGAAACGGTGCGCTGCGCGCTTTTTCCTGGGCTTTCTCGTCACTGCCTGCGGCAATCGCCCCTTTTTCAAGCACCGCGCTAAAACGCTCACGCCCTTCGCCCTCAATGACAAAGAATTGCCACGGTTGCAGCGTTTTGTGGTCTGGCGCGCGCATTCCCGCACGCAGAATGTTTTGTAGCTGCTCTCCTGTCGGGGCTGGCTCGACGAGACGAGAGGCGCTACGACGGGTAATCAGTAATTCGAGTGCATCCATTTGCTTAACTCCAACAATGAGATTTGTTCACAAAATTAACACGTGAGCGGATTTTGTTACAGCACAGGCGGTGATTCCTGCTGACAAGTGCCTGTCGGGTCATTACGATAGCCTCATCTTATCGCCTTTCTCCGGAATTTCGGGGTGGCGTGTTGTTAATCGGTAGGGAGAATACATGCGAACCCTGTGGCGATTTATTGCCGGATTTTTTAAATGGACATGGCGATTACTCAATTTCGTCCGTGAATTTGTGCTTAACCTGTTCTTCATCTTCTTGGTGCTGGTGGGCGTGGGCATCTGGATGCAGGTCAGCAGCAGCAATACCAGTGAACACGCTGAGCGAGGCGCACTGCTGCTGGATATCTCGGGGGTGATTGTCGATAAGCCTTCGAGCACCAGTCGCTTAAGCGTTATTGGTCGTCAGCTGTTTGGCGCCAGTTCCGATCGTCTGCAGGAAAACTCCCTGTTCGATATCGTGAATACTATTCGCCAGGCAAAAGATGATCGCAACATCACCGGCATTGTGATGGATCTGAAAAATTTTGCCGGGGCCGACCAGCCTTCCATGCAGTATATCGGTAAAGCGCTGCGGGAATTCCGCGACAGCGGCAAACCGGTCTTTGCCGTGGGCGATAACTTCAGCCAGGGGCAGTACTACCTCGCTAGTTTCGCCAATAAAATTTATCTCTCTCCGCAGGGTTCCGTTGATCTGCACGGCTTTGCCACCAACGGTTTGTACTACAAGTCCCTGCTCGACAAGCTGAAAGTTTCCACACACGTGTTCCGTGTCGGGACCTATAAGTCTGCCGTAGAACCGTTCATTCGTGATGATATGTCTCCTGCCGCGCGCGAGGCCGACAGCCGCTGGATCGGCGAGCTGTGGCAGAACTATCTCGACACGGTCGCTGCCAACCGCCAGATCCCTGCTCAGCAGGTGTTCCCGGGCGCACAGGCCATGCTGGACGGTTTGACAAAAGTCGATGGTGATACCGCGAAATATGCGCTCGACAACAAACTGGTGGATGCACTGGCCTCCAGCGCCGAAGTCGAAAAAATGCTGACCAAACAGTTTGGCTGGAGCAAAGCGGATAAAAATTATCGCGCCGTCAGCTATTACGATTACTCGCTGAAAACGCCAGCGGATACTGGGGACAGCATTGGCGTCGTCTTCGCGAATGGCGCAATTATGGACGGTGAAGAAACCCCTGGGAATGTGGGCGGTGACACGACTGCCGCGCAGATCCGCGAAGCGCGTCTTGATCCGAAAGTGAAAGCAATTGTGCTGCGCGTGAACAGCCCTGGCGGCAGCGTCAGCGCTTCCGAAGTCATTCGCGCTGAGCTGGCTGCGGCAAAAGCGGCAGGCAAGCCGGTTGTCGTGTCCATGGGGGGCATGGCGGCATCCGGCGGGTACTGGATCTCCACCCCAGCAAGCTACATTGTGGCGAACCCCAGCACGCTGACCGGTTCAATCGGGATCTTTGGCGTGATCAACACTGTGGAAAACAGTCTGGATTCCATTGGTGTACACACCGACGGCGTGGCGACATCCCCACTGGCGGATATCTCCATCACCAAAGCGTTACCACCTGAAGTGCAGCAAATGATGCAACTGAGCATCGAGAACGGCTATAAGCGCTTTATCACGCTGGTCGCAGATGCGCGTAAGACAACGCCTGAGCAGATTGACAAAATCGCGCAGGGCCACGTCTGGACCGGCCAGGATGCGAAAGCCAACGGTCTGGTAGACAGTCTGGGTGATTTTGATGACGCCGTGGCGAAAGCGGCTGAGCTGGCCAAACTGAAGCAATGGCACATTGAGTATTATCAGGACGAACCGACATTCGTTGATATGGTGATGGATAGCATGTCCGGTTCCGTTCGTGCCATGCTGCCTGAAGCTATCCAGGCGATGCTCCCGGCGCCGCTCGCTTCTGCGGCGAGTACGGTTAAAGCGGAGAGCGATAAGCTGGCCGCGTTTAACGATCCGCAAAACCGCTATGCGTTTTGCCTGACCTGCGCCAACGTTCGCTAATCTGCCAATGCTGCCCCAAGTCGGGGCAGCATTTTTTATGCATTCTGATGTCGCGTACTGCGACAATCTCCAGGCGTACAGCCAAACTCCCGACTAAACAAACGAATAAAGTGCGCACAGTCGCTAAATCCCAGACGCAGCGCAATCTCCGTGACGCTCTCTCCAGAATTCATTAGCAGCCAGTGGGCATAACGCAAACGCGCACGTCGGATAAACTCTCCCGGCGATTGGGCGAACTCGGCGTTAAACAACCGGGTAAGCTGTCGCGGACTCAGGTTGACTTCAGCGGCCAGCCAGCGGGTCGAAATGGGCTTTACCAGTCCTTGCTCAATTAAAAAGACCGCTTTGCGTAACCGACTGTCGCTCACGTGGGTAAAACCTATCGCTCTGGAGACCGCCACTGACGTGCTGTCTATGCGGTTGGGGACGGACATCTGGAAGATGGCTTTTGTCGCCCTGTCGGGACCACAGTGGCGGCGAATAAGCTCTGTTGCCAGCCCTATCGTCGAAATGCCCCCCGGACATGTCAGAATCCCTTTTTCCTCAACAAAATCGATCCCGCTACGGGCAGCCAACTGAGGAAATTGCGTTTTAAAATCATTCAGATGCCAGGGATGGATCGCCGCCATCAGCCCATTGAGGAAACCTTCTTGCGCCAGAACAAAGCTCCCCGTGCAGATACCTACCAGCGGAACGTTGAGCTGATGCGCAAGATGCAGGTAACGTCGCGCGGCCCGATCGGCTTTCGCCATACTGCGCAGCAAGCCGCCAATCACCACCACATAATCAAATTGTTCCGGTGCAACGAATGCGCTATCCGGCATCATCGCCATTCCTGAACTGCTTAGAACTGGTCGGTCTGGTGTAGCGCTCATCAGACGCCAGGAGCAGCGAATTTTCTGGCTATCATCCCCCATATCCGCCGCATGACGTAACGCATCGGTTAGCCCCGCCAGCGCCAGCAGAGGAAATTCCGGCCACAGAAGAATGCCGACATTCAACTGTGGTCTGCGCGGTGTCTCTGTCTGACTCGCATCGATAGCCGTAATGATGTCTCCATCCGCCCACTCGCCTGGCTGAAAAATTCTCAGGTCTTTCTTCACTTCAGGCTCCCGTTATAAACGTGAAAGGCGGCGTAAATTCGCGCTGGGGGGTAATGAAACACAAAGCAATCCAATCAATATCAAGAGAGCGCCTGCGATAAACGCGGGCTGCAGGGATTCACCAAGAAAGAGTACCCCGGCAATGATTCCCATCGCTGGCGTCATTAAAATCAGGGTTCCCAAAGATGCGACATGATAATAACGCAGCAGGGTAAACCAGATCAGGTAACTTAAAAAGGCGACAATCACCGTCTGAAAAGTCAGACTCATCACCAACACAGTCGTCAGTTGTACCGTCGTTTCTCCCAGCATCAGTCCGATAAGCAATAAAATCAGCGCGGTAGTCGCCAGTTGATAAAACAGTGTGCAGGACGAGGGAATAGTGGCGAGTCGGCTACAGCGGATCGCCACACTGGACGCCCCCCACGCCATACCGGCGAAAAGCCCGCACAGATCGCCCGTCAGGCTCCATTGTGTATTGCCATTTTGAGGAACCATCGTAACGGCGATGGCGATGCCCAAAAAGGCGATCGCAAGCCCACACCATTGCAGACGACTCAGTCGCTCTTCAGGTAAAAGAAAATGTAATCCAATGGCCGAAAACAAAGGCGCAGTATACAGATAAAGCGCCATATGGGAGGCCGTCGTTAACGTGATCCCTACGGAAACCAGCACAAATTCAAGCGCAAATAGTAATCCAACGATTGCGCCCATTTTGGCGATATTACGGTCACGCAGAAGGCCAAAAATATTATCTCGTCGCTGAAACAGCAATCCAATAAACAGCGCGGCGATTGCGGAACGCAAACCGACCTGCAAAAAAGGTGACATATCATCAGCAGCCGCTTTAATTGCCACCTGCTGACTGCCCCAGACACCGCAAATCACCACCATCAGCAAAATAGCCGCATTATCAATTCTCTTTCTGATCATTTCTGCACTCGACAACAACACACACCATAGAAGGCTGCTACTGTAGGGCCGAGGGTGCAAAACCACACTGAACAAACGGGACAAGGCACTGAACATAAATGACATATTGATCGGATGGCAGGTATGCGTCATTTGCACTGTATTTTTTCGGGGGGGACTTTATACTGCGCCTGTTTATGCACAACTTAACCTGTGACGCCCATGCAAAAGAAATCGATTTACGTTGCCTATACCGGCGGTACCATTGGTATGCAGCGCTCAGAACAGGGTTATATTCCTGTTTCCGGTCATCTCCAGCGTCAGCTGGCACTGATGCCTGAATTCCACCGCCCAGAGATGCCAGACTTCACCATCCACGAATACGTCCCGCTGATGGATTCCTCCGATATGACGCCAGAAGACTGGCAGCATATTGCTGAAGACATTAAGACGCACTACGACGATTACGATGGTTTTGTCATTCTGCACGGCACTGACACCATGGCGTTTACGGCTTCGGCGCTCTCATTTATGCTGGAGAATCTGGGCAAGCCAGTCATTGTGACAGGGTCACAAATCCCATTAGCAGAGCTACGTTCTGACGGACAAATCAATTTGCTGAATACGTTGTACGTTGCAGCAAATTATCCGATCAATGAAGTGACCCTGTTTTTCAACAACCGACTGTTTCGCGGTAACCGGACCACTAAAGCGCATGCTGATGGTTTTGACGCGTTTGCCTCACCCAACCTTGCACCACTGCTGGAAGCCGGGATCCACATTCGTCGGCTGGGAACACCGCCCGCACCTCACGGCACAGGTGAGTTGATTGTCCATCCTATCACTCCGCAACCGATTGGCGTGGTCACTATTTATCCTGGGATCTCCGCTGATGTAGTACGCAACTTCCTGCGCCAGCCGGTAAAAGCATTAATTTTGCGCTCCTACGGCGTGGGTAATGCGCCGCAGAATAAAGAGTTCCTGAAAGAACTTGAAGATGCTAGCTCGCGTGGCATTGTGGTGGTGAACCTTACGCAGTGTATGTCCGGCAAGGTGAACATGGGGGGCTACGCGACAGGGAATGCGCTGGCGCATGCTGGCGTGATTGGCGGCGCGGATATGACCGTCGAAGCCACACTCACCAAACTGCACTATTTGCTGAGTCAGGGACTGGATACGCAGACAATTCGTGAAGCAATGACGCAAAATCTGCGTGGTGAGCTCACGCCTGACGATTAAAGGAGTCTATGCCCATGGCCCGAGCCTTACTGTTGGTCGATTTACAAAATGACTTTTGTGCCGGTGGTGCCCTCGCGGTCCCACAAGGTGACAGCACAATCGATATCGCCAACCGCCTGATTGACTGGTGTGCCATACGCGGCGACACGGTCGTTGCCAGTCTGGACTGGCACCCGGCTAATCACGGTAGTTTTGCCAGCCAGCATCAGGTCGAGCCCTACAGCCAGGGACAACTTGATGGTCTGGCGCAGACGTTCTGGCCCGATCATTGCGTACAAAACAGCGAAGGTGCTGCCCTGCATCCGCTGCTGAACCAGCGTGCGATAACTCAAACGTTCACTAAAGGTGAAAACCCGCTGGTCGATAGCTACAGTGCTTTTTTTGATAACGGTCGTCGTCAGGCAACCACGCTGAATGCATGGCTACTCGAACACCGCATTGCCGAGCTCATCATCATGGGTCTGGCTACCGAATATTGCGTTAAATTCACCGTTCTGGATGCGCTCGATCTTGGCTACACCGTCAGCGTTATAACCGACGGCTGCCGTGGCGTTAATATTCACCCCCAGGACAGTGCAAACGCCTTTATGGAAATGGCAGCTGCGGGCACAACGCTGTATACGTTGGACGACTGGCTGGAAACCCAGCCGTAAGCGATGCCGACAGGGTCACTCCTGTCGGCGCGTTATCTCAGGCCAGCGCTGAAATCTCTTCCAGCGATACTTTGCGTGTTTCGATGCCAAAACAAAAAAGAATCAGCGCGCATAGCACCAACATTACTCCTAGCACGATAAAGACCGTAACCGATCCATAGCGGGTCAACAAAATAGCGACGCCATAAGGCGTAAACACAGCGACAATCCTCCCCACCGCATTCACAAAACCCGATCCTCTCAATCTAAGATGCGTGGGCCATAGTTCCGGGACATAAACTGCAGAGGCAAAGCAGACATACATATACAGAAAAAAAATCATCACCAGCCCGTAGCTCAGAATTGCCCACTCTTCAGTTTGAAGCGAATAGAAATACCCAAGCAAGGCGATAATAATCAACAAGAATGAGCCAAACAATCGCCGAGGAAAGCGATCGATAATTAACGCGGCAATAAATATCCCAACCGGCGCGCCAATCATAATTATCGCGGTCATAAATATGGATTTCGTTACATCGATTCCCGAATTAACAAATATCGTCGGGATCCATACCGTAATGGTATAGAGCGAAATATTCATTGCAATAAGCACCGTGATCGCCACCAGTGTACAGCGCAACATTGGCCCCTTAAACAAGAGCCAAAATGAACCACTTATCGTGCTTAATTCCGCCGACGAGCATTCGTTCCGGCAGGATGGTAAAGTGATGTTTTTTTCTTTCTCAATTTGCGATTCCACCTGCATAAGATGTTTTTCAGCTTCGCTTCTCTGCCCTTTGCCAGCCAGCCAACGCGGGGATTCAATATAGTATTTTCCCGACAGATACCAAGCCAACAGCATTGCCATGCCGCCGAGCAGAAACATCACCCACCAGCTTAAAAGTGCAATAATCACGACGCCAATTGCCGCAGATAGCATTGGTGCCCAGTTGCCGACAAATGACAGACGGGCAGACCATTTCCCACGAACCGCGGGTGGAATGAATTCTGTAAATGAGGCATAGCCCACCATAATTAGCGCCCCCATTCCAATCCCCATCAGACAGCGGAAGAAAATAAGCCAGTACATGTTGGGCACAAACGTTGCAGCGCAGGCTGAGGCCCCGACGATTAACAAATTGACGCGGAACGCTTTGCGTCGACCGAGATAATCACCAATAAAGCCACCGGCTAGCGAACCGATAAAGTAACCGAACATCAGCGCTGAGGTAAACGCGGCATTGAGATAATTGTTTGACCAGCCTGTGCTGACTAGTTTTGCTAATACCACATTCCCGGAATAGCTGAGAAAACCAGTTATTAACAAACTAAAACTAATAATTCCAAAAATACGAAAATGAAATCGAGATAAAGGTAAGCGATCTAATCTTGCGCCGATAGGGTCACATTGTTCCATCTGGATGCCTCAAATTCAGCTAAATAGAAAGTATGGCGATCGCGGCAGAAAAATTTTTGCCGCGCCATCCATCATCATTAGATTCTTATGGCATTTACCAGGTGCAAACTTAAAATAATATCGACACAACCCTCGTTATAGCTAATAAACGAGTTGAATATTATTCTCTTTGCAAAATGCAATCCACTCTGCACCCGGTGCCTTATTGGTTATTAGGTAATTAATATGGCTAAAGTCCACGAGCTGAACGAAAGCTTTACGGTCAAACTTTGAGTGATCAACTAACAGGGCCACCTCAGTCGCCTGGCGGATCATGGTTTTTTTGATTTCCGCTTCCGCTTCATTAGAATCAAGCGCCCCACTCTGCATATCCAAACCTTTGCAGCTCATCACCATGATATCAACATGATAACGGCTGATAATCTCCTTGGTGATTCTTCCCTGCAGCGACAGCGTATTCTTATTCAACTCACCGCCGGTAGAAACCACGTTAATTTCTGACTGCGCCAACTCATGAAATGCTTCAGCCGAATTGGTAAGCAACGTCAGATCGTTTCTTTCCTTCAACAGCTTTAATAATTCCATCGCGGTACTGCTGGAGTCGGCAGCCATTGTGGTCTTATTTTTAATAAACGGTAATGCATTACGGGCAATAATCTGCTTTTCTTCGAAGAAAGATTTTGCACGCTTATAAAAATGAATATTGTCGGACAACGCGGTGGTATTGAGCACTGCACCGCCATATGTTCGGGTCAAAAAACCTTCATCTTCCAGTTTTTCAAGATCGCGGCGAATCGTTTCCTCAGTCACCTGAAAGATTGAACTTAAATTAGATACCGCCACTTTCTTATCGTTAGCCACCATTTGCTTAATGGCTTGAATCCTGTCTTTTGCCGCCACGATGACACCTCTGTTTCCTGCAAAGTAATAATAAGACCCTAGTATCTCACAGGCTATGTTTATTTTCAAAAGAACATGTCTGAATCACAGATTTCAATACTTTTTTACGCAGAAACAGAGGTCAATTCTATCCGACTTAATTTATATCCAACGCTTCCGCCATTCGCCTCATCAATAATGAATCATCATCTGTCAGGGGAATGGTTAACGCCTCGACGTTCTCGCGAACCTGTTCAGGTGCGGTTGCACCACTCAGTAAGGTGATCAAATCGCTTTGCTTTAAAATCCACGCCAGAGCTAATGCGGGGATTGTGCAGCGGTATTTTTCACACAGTGGCTGCCACTGCTCTAGCATATCAATCACCCGCAGCATATTTTCCCGCTGAAACCAAACCTTGTTAGCCCGTGCGCCGCCAGGAACATAATCTCGGGTGATAGTACCAGTCAACAACCCCTGCTCAAGCGGTGAATATACCTGCACGATGATGCCATTCTGCTGGCATAGCGGCAGCAGATCAGCTTCCAGCGCCCGGTCAAGAATGCTGTACTTGGCCTGGATGATATCCAGCTCACCGTGTTTGAGATACTCCCTTATATGCCCGGCATCGACGTTCGCCGCACCAATCGAACGGATTTTTCCCTCTTTTTTCAGTGTATTCAGCGTGTCTACGGTTTCCGCAATCGGCGTAAAACAGGGTTCAACCGACTGCCAGTGGGTCATATAAATATCAATACTGTCGATACCCAATCTTTGCAGGCTGGCATCAACCTCCTCACGAATCGACTCAGGCGTGAGGTTTTTATACAGCTGGCGATCGCCCACTTTGTTAAACAGGCTGCCTGTTCGCTCCCAGACGATGCCGCATTTGGTTTCAACCACTACCTCGCTGCGCGGCAGCTTTTTCAGCGCCTGACCGACTATCACTTCACTGTTGCCAAAGTTGTATCCTGGCGCGGTATCAATCAGATTAATACCGCAGCGATGCGCCTCAACAATGGTATCAATACAAATCTGCAAATCGAGATCGCCATTCCATGCCGGACCGCCGCCAATGGCCCATGTACCTAATCCCATGCGGGAAAGCGTAATATCCGTACTGCCTAAAGGAATCATTTTCATCTGCCGCTATTACCCTTCGTATTCGTCAAGAAGTTGTTCAACCAGCTTTCTGTTCTTCACACCCGTCGTCGCACCCACGCTCAGTACCGATATTGCCGCCGTTGCATTAGCAAACAGCGCGCAGTCGCGAAGCGGCTTACCTTCAAGCAGCGCGGAGATAAATCCTGAAGCAAAGTTATCCCCCGCGCCGATGGTGTCGATGGCGGTAATCCCCGACACGGCAGGGACTACCATTTTCATATCGACACGTTTGATAAAGCAGCCTCTTTTGCCGGTCTTAATCACGACGGTTTTCACACCACAGTTCAGGAAACTGTCGGCAATCTCATCCAGCGTATCTTTCCCGGTGAGCAGTTTTGCCTCTTCAAAATTGGGAAACAGATAATCCACGTAGCTCAGCGCTTCACGGATGTCGTCCAGCGTTTCGTTAAGCCGTGGCTTAATCATGTCGGCGCAGATAATTAATCCATGCACTTTGGCCTGAGTGAAAATATCCGTTAACGCCTGGCCATCAAGCAGCGGACTATTAAAAATACTCGCCAGCGACAGCAGCTTTGCCTGCGAGAATCGGTCAAAATCAACATCGTTTATATTCAGTTTCCATAAACTGCCGTTACGGTTAGTCACAAAGGTGCGTTCACCATCAGCGGTGACTAAACCCACGTTAATGGAAGTATCAATATCAACATCCTGCTTCAGGCTTTTAA
Organism: Citrobacter freundii complex sp. 2024EL-00216; assembly: GCF_043945515.1. Lineage (NCBI taxonomy): Bacteria > Pseudomonadati > Pseudomonadota > Gammaproteobacteria > Enterobacterales > Enterobacteriaceae > Citrobacter > Citrobacter freundii complex sp. 2024EL-00216. Next base: position 89,786 of record NZ_JBIMRA010000005.1, read on the forward strand.
TATCAATATTCTCCCGATGGCAGTGGTCGACAATAAAATAACCGGCTGCATCATTACCTATCCGACTCATTAACGCCGTGCGATGGCCAAGGCGAGAAATAATCGTCGCCTCATTAATAGCGTCACCTCCCGTGGTCATTGCTATTCGTTCTAATGGATAAGAGTCAACATCAAAGATATTTTTACTCACTGGTTGCAAGGGAATATCAACAATTGCCGCCCCTATACAAATAACCTCGATATTATCCATATTGTCATTCCGCTTTACCGTCAGAGCCAAACAGTTTGATTTTCTCCAGCGCGCGCTCTTTTACCGCTTTGCGAACTTCACGCTCAACGTGCAGGAACGGCTGATTCTGGTTCTCCTGCACCGCCGCCATTGCCGCCTGGCACAGTTCGGTATGAATATTGATTTTCGAAATACCTAATGAAATGGCTTTTTTGATATCCGCATCGCTAATGCCGGACGCGCCGTGCAGCACCAGCGGAACGGATACCGCCTCGCGCACGCGTTTGACCACATCGAAATTCAGTTTCGGCTCAGAGGTATAAACGCCGTGCTGGTTACCAATCGCCACCGCCAGAGAATCGCAGCCGGTACGCTCGACAAATTCCGCCGCCTGGCTCGGGTCGGTATAGTGATAGCCCGCCAGCGCTTCTTCATAAACCGTTTCATTCCCCACGTGGCCCAGCTCCGCCTCAACCGGAATACCCAACGGATGGAAGAAGTCCACCGCCTCTTTAGTCAGGCGAATATTCTCTTCGAAATCAAAAGCGGAGGCGTCGCGCATCAGTGAATTCATGCCGTGAGTCCAGGCGTTATGGATAATTTCCATACTGCGCCCGTGGTCCCAATGGGTAATAACCGGCACTGAGGCTTTTTTCGCCATCGAAACCATCATATGCGAAAAATCTTCAAACGATGTATTACCCACAAAACCGGTGCCGAATGAAATAATTACCGGCGATTTAGACTCTTCCGCCGCATCCATCACCCCCATTAACATTTCCGCATTCCACACGTTAAAGTGGGCAATCGCATAATGTTTATTCTGGGCATCATTTTCCCAATATTTAATATCTGCCAGCATAGTTGTTTCTCCCTTTTCAATAAATTAATGGTTAACTTTAATAACGCCTTTGATAATTTCGCGTTTGTTGTTGACTGACTCATCAAACGCGCGCTGAACATCTTCATAATCATAAATATGCGTCACCATCGACTTGACATCGAAACGCCCGGAGGAAATGGCTTCAATAGTGACCGGATAGCGGTTGGCGTAGCGGAAAACGGTCTGAATGGAGACTTCGCGGTTAATTTTGAGGAAATTAATCGCCGAATCACCGGGAACTGTCCCAACGATCATGATTTTCCCACCGCGCATCACCAGGTACGGAGCCTGCTTAACGGTGATCGCCGAGCCGGCAGTTTCAAAAACAATGTCAGCCCCCATATCGCCGGAGAATTGCTGACAGCGGGCAACGGTGTCCTCTTTCGCCCCGTTGATCACAGTCGTCGCGCCAAGCTGCTCGGCCATGGCCAGACGCTTTTCCAGGACATCAACAACGGCGATGTCGGTAGCACCCAAACATTTACAGGCTTGCAGGGTCATTAAACCAATACAGCCCGCCCCCAAAATGACGATTTTCTTGCCCGGTTTAACGTCCGCCAGCATTGCGGCATGCATCCCTACCGCCGCAGGCTCTACCAGCGCGCCTTCCATGGTGTCCATGTTATCGGGCAACTTGTAAGTGAAGCTCTCCGGATGGCACAGATAGTGGGTTAGAGCGCCGCGATAATTAGGCTGCGTGGCCATAAAGTCGACATCAGGACAGATGTTGTATTTGCCCTCCAGACAGTAGCGGCAGTGACCGCACGGCACGCCGGGTTCAATGTTCACCCGGTCGCCCGGTTTAAATTTACTGACGCGATTTCCTACCGCCACCACCGTACCGGCACATTCATGTCCGAGGCCAATTTCCTGGTTCGGGTCTTTTGGCGGAATAAAGGGACCTGATTCGAAACCGTGAACATCTGAACCGCAAATACCTACGTATTCAATTTTGATCAGTACTTCATGCTCTTTGGGTACCGGGATATCGGCGGCAATAATTTTCATCGTGCCCGGCGTTTTTAATATCGCTTTTGAATTTTTCATTTTATTTCCCATCAATATTATTTGCTGGTAACTGCATCAATACCGAGACTTTCGACAGAGACGCCTTTGGTTTCAATTCCGATGGTAGCAATGGCGACAGCGACAATAATGGAGACCGCACCCAGCAGTACAAATACACCCGTCACTCCATAACCGTTAAGCAATACCGCGACCGCATAAGGCGCGGCGATACCGCTGATACGCCCTACCGCATTCGCCAGACCAGAACCGCGAAGTTTCGCTTCGGTCGGCCATATTTCCGGAACATAGACTGCCGAGGCGTAGCAAACGTACATATAGACAAAAGTAATCAGGAAGAAACCTATTAGCGTAATCAGTAGCATGCTGGTTTGCAGTGAATAGATATATCCCAGCACGGCAATTAACACTAATAATCCCACACCCGTTGTCTTCCTGGGAATTTTATCCATTACCAGCATGGCTATAAAAATCCCAAACGGCGCGCCGAACATACTCATGGTATTTAAGACAATGGAGTCTTTCAGATTAATTCCCTGAGTCATAAATATTGTCGGTAGCCAATTAATTAAGGTGTACTGGACGACGTTCATGGCAATCAGGACAAAGGAACCTAAAATAACGCGCTTCAGTAACACACCCGTTAATAAGGCCGAGTAAGGAACCGTGCGCGGGGCTTTGCCGTCATCTTCAAATACCACAGGCGGCAGTGGCTTGCCGGTCTGCTGAACAACCCCTTCTTCAATGGCCCGCATCACCTTTTCAGCTTCGGCGTAGCGTCCGCGGGATTCCAGCCAACGAGGCGACTCCGGGAAACTACGCCAGGCAATAACGGTCGCCACCAGCGACAGTACGGCCGGGATCAGCAACTGCACGCGCCAGTTCCATTCGGCGCTGATCAACGGCGTCAATCCCATCGCGATCAGCGAACAGAGCGGATAAGACCAGTTACCGATAAACGAGACCCGGCTTGACCAGGTGCCGCGATTCCTGCCTGGCATATATTCGGTGAACCCGGCAAACAGAGTCACCAGCAGCGCGCCTAATCCAACTCCCATTACAAAACGGCAGGCGATCAGGAAAGTCATATTGGGTGAAAACGCGCCAACGATCATAGAAATAATATGAATCGCTTCATATAAAATAAATGCGTTTTTACGTCCGGTTTTATCGCCGATAATTCCCCCACCGAGCGCGCCGAGAAACATTCCCGCTGTCGTAATGGCTGAAAACGTGGCGGTGGTGGAATTATCGGTCCAACCAAGCTCTTTTAACTGCGCGAGAATTAATCCGCCAACGGCATTACTCCAACAAACCAGTAATCCAAAGGCAACCATCGCAAACATCGATGTGTGCCAACGGCAGTCAGGTAGCCTGTCCAGCCTGGCGCCGCAGTGCGGTTTTGCTATTTGTTCCATGCGATAACGTCCTTTTAATAAACATGTTATTCATCAAAGTCGTAAGTCATGATGACTTTAATCGCGGTTTTATCGACCATGGCGTCAAACCCTTCGCGCCATTGCGACAGGCCGATACGGTGAGTGATCATCGGTTTAACGTTGATTGCGCCGCTGGCCAGCAGGCGTATGGCGTTGCGCCAGGATGTGGAATCGTAGGCCATATGGCCAATGATGCTTTTATTCCACGCGGTGATGTCGTTGATGGAGAAATCGAGAGGTTTAAAGCCCATACCGACGCGAACGACTTCACCATTCGGGCGCAGCATTTCGATTGATTGTTTAAGGGCGATATTCGCACCAGAGCATTCGATGACCAGCCCCAAATTGTCTTTACCGCAGATTTCCTGGCAGCGTGCAACCACATCTTCGGTCGAACCGTTAACGACAGCTGTCGCGCCCAGCTCTTTGGCGATCGGGAAGCGTACGGCAACATCCTCTTCCAGCCCGACCATCACAATATTAACGGCCCCCATAATGCGCGCCATTTGAACAGAAAAGAGTCCTAACGGACCGGTACCAAAGACCACCACATCCTGGCCTGGAAGAAATTTGGATTGCTGAGCGATAGATTTGTAGGCATTGCAGATAGGATCCAGTACAGACGCCTCTTCATAATCTACCCCTGCCGGGATTTCCCACAGAGCATGGCGGTGAATTTTGAGGATTTCCCCAGGGACCAGACAATATTTAGAAAACCCACCGCCCCAGGTATTGTTGTCCAGACCTAAATTCACCTTTTCTGTACAACAAAGAAAATCGCCCTGTTCACAGGCCGGACAAACGCCGCAAACGTGCCCGCTGTTGTCAGACACAACTCGCTGTCCCACCTTCCAGTCCTTAACCTTGTCGCCAACCTGCACAATTTGACCCGCAAATTCATGACCACGAATCGAATTAAACTGCTCGGATCCACTGTCGACATTGTAGTGTTTCATGTCAGCGCCGCAGATAGCAGCAGCCTTAATTTCAATCACAACGTCATCCGGACCACATACCGGTTCCGGAACATCAATCATCTTGTAGCCGCCAAAGGCCTTGCCAAATCTCGCCAGTGCTTTCATGGAATTTTCCTTTGTGTTTAGTTTTGCATCAGTGACCATCATACTTATCCATATAATTTTTGAGGTCAACACCAAATCTTTAAAACACAGATTTTGATCTGTATTTCACAACCAAGATCACAAATAAATGCAAAGATGAACTGAAACCCAAGTGAACGTGGCTGCCGCTTCGCTAAAATGGCGTGAACCCCTTCGCATTTTTCCTGTTATGAAACTGTTAACCTGCGGGTGCTGTTTTTTTCGCCACGCCATTTCCGTGGCATGTTTGCTTGTTTAAATGTCAAAGAGGAACACCGATGAAACTATTGCCTTTGTTGGCAGCATTACCCCTGCTCTGCGCCAACGTTGTTTCCGCCAGTTCACTGATGTCAGTTGGCTACTTTAATGGTGGTGGCGACGTCACTGCCGGTCCCGGTGGCGACATCAATAAACTGGATGTTCGCCAGATAACCCATCTCAACTATTCGTTTGGCCTTGTCTACAACAACGAAAAAGACGAGACCAATGACGCCTTAAAAGACACCAGCAAACTGCATCAGATTTGGCTTTCACAGAAAGTGCAGGATGATTTGCTGAAAATTCCACAGCTGCGTAAACAAAATCCAAACCTGAAAGTTTTGCTTTCCGTCGGCGGTTGGGGAGCGCGTGGATTCTCTGGCGCGGCAGCAACGAAGGAAACACGCGCAGTGTTTATTCAGTCTGCACAGGAGATAATTGCGAAATATGGTCTGGATGGCATCGATCTCGACTGGGAATACCCGGTTAACGGTGCCTGGGGACTGGTCGAAAGCCAACCGGCTGACCGCGCTAACTTCACCGCACTGCTAACAGAACTGCGCGCCGCATTGGGGCATAAAAAACTGCTGACCATCGCCGTGGGCGCGAATGCGGAAAGTCCGAAAAGCTGGGTGGATGTAAAAGCCATTGCCCCATCGCTCGACTACATCAACCTGATGACCTATGACATGGCTTACGGCACCCAATATTTCAACTCGAACCTGTATGATTCGACGCAATGGCCGACGGTCGCCGCGGCGGATAAGTACAGCGCCGATTTTGTGGTCAATAACTATCTCGCAGCCGGTCTGAAACCGAGTCAAATGAATCTGGGCATTGGCTTTTATGGACGCGTACCAAAACGCGCCGTTGAGCCAGGTATTGACTGGAGCAAACCTGACGCGCAGAAAAACCCGGCTACCCAACCCTATTTCGAGTCAGCTCAAATTGAGTTGTTCAAATCACTGGGCGTCGACCTGAGCAAAGACACCTACGTGAAGTACAACGATATCGTGGCGAAATTGATCAACGATCCGCAAAAACGCTTTAGTCAACATTGGGATGATGAAGCGAAAGTGCCGTGGCTGTCGGTACAGTCTGCGGATGGAAAAAAACTCTTTGCCCTCTCCTATGAAAACCCGCGTTCGGTGGCGATCAAAGCCGACTACATCAAAAGCAAAGGGTTGGCAGGCGCCATGTTCTGGGAGTACGGCGCAGATGACAATAATCAGTTGGCGAAGCAGTTAGCCGATTCGTTAGGCATCAAACACTGATCCCAACGCCTGACACAATAGGTTATGATTAGCGCATTCTGCTGCGCCAGCTTTTGGCGCAGCTCTTCATTTTCTACTGGAGGCATGCGCTTTTATGGCTTTTATCCCTAAAAATTACGCCCGTCTGGAAGTCGGTTACCGGGAAAAGGCGCTTAAACTCTTTCCCTGGGTCTGCGGACGCTGTTCCCGTGAGTTCGTGTATTCAAATTTGCGCGAGTTGACGGTACACCATATCGATCACGATCACTCAAATAACCCGGAAGATGGTAGCAACTGGGAAATGTTGTGCCTGTACTGCCACGATCACGAGCATTCCAAATATACGGAAGCGGACCAGTATGGTTCAACGGTGGTTGCAGGAGAAGATGCGCAAAAGGCCGTGGGCGAAGCGAAATACAACCCGTTCGCCGATCTGAAAGCGATGATGAACAAGAAATAACATCAACTGCAGGCCCGACACAGATGTTTGCCGGGCCTGGGTAATCAGGATTTAAACGTCGCAATCGGTTCTGGCGTAATACCAAACTCAACCTTCAACTGCTGCTTGCTCTTCATCACCATCTCACCGTTGGTATCAATCGTCATATGCTGCGCGTCAATATTGTTTCGCGCCTGCCATAACATCACCAGCTGTAAGCTATTCTCTTTTTGTTCTGCCGTTAGCGCTACGCCATCCGGCCATTTTCCGAGTTCAACGGCAGTCGATAAGCGCTGATAAACTTCCGGCGTCATGCTGTTGATCATCTCATCAAGATTCATATTAAAACCACTCTCCGTAGAATAATTTGCTGAATCGTTTCTTCAACCCTTGGTTTGCTCACCGTTTTCACCATCGGTGAAGTTCAAAGACGCTGAGTTAACGCAGTACCGTTCACCGGTAGGTTTCGGACCATCCGGGAAGACGTGTCCCAGGTGTGCATCACAGTTTCCGCAGCGGATTTCAATGCGCTGCATGCCGTGTGACGTATCTTTTATGTAACGGATAGCCTCATCGCTGACAGGCTCGTAAAAGCTGGGCCAGCCGCAGCCTGAGTCATATTTTGTCTCGGAACGAAATAGCGGATTGTCGCAGATCAAACAGTGGTAGATGCCGTCACGTTTGTTATGTAGCAAACGTCCGGTAAATGGCGGTTCTGTCCCGTGATTCTGCGTCACATAGAACTGCATTTCGGTTAAATTTTTTTTCAGTTCTTCTGGAGAAGGTTGATTAGCCATTTGCTCACATCTCGCTTTATCTAAACTCACATCGCGAGACAGATTCTAACAAAACATTAACACCGGAGTGCGAACTTTTGTTCTAAACTTGATCCTTGCGAAATGGCAGCCTGCAATTCGTGATCAGAATCACGTTTTTATCTTGATTGCCCTTTAAAATTCGGGCCGCCGACCCCATGTGGTTTCAAGCCCAAAGGAAGAGTGAGGCGAGTCAGTTGCGCAAAGCTTAGGCAGCAGATTGATTTGTCGCAATGATTGACACGATTCCGCTTGACGCTGCGTAAGGTTTTTGTAATTTTACAGGCAACCTTTTATTCACTAACAAATAGCTGGTGGAATATATGACTATCAAAGTAGGTATCAACGGTTTTGGCCGTATCGGTCGCATTGTTTTCCGTGCTGCTCAAGAACGCTCTGACATCGAGATCGTTGCAATCAACGACCTGTTAGACGCTGACTACATGGCTTACATGCTGAAATATGACTCCACTCACGGCCGTTTCAACGGTACCGTTGAAGTGAAAGACGGTCATCTGATCGTAAACGGTAAAAAAATCCGTGTTACCGCTGAACGTGATCCGGCTAACCTGAAATGGGACGAAGTTGGTGTTGACGTAGTAGCTGAAGCTACTGGCCTGTTCCTGACAGATGAAACCGCTCGTAAGCACATCACTGCTGGCGCGAAAAAAGTGGTTCTGACTGGTCCGTCCAAAGATAACACTCCGATGTTTGTTAAAGGCGCTAACTTTGACAAATACGAAGGTCAGGACATCGTTTCTAACGCTTCCTGCACCACTAACTGCCTGGCTCCGCTGGCTAAAGTTATCAACGACAACTTCGGCATCATCGAAGGTCTGATGACTACTGTTCACGCGACCACCGCTACTCAGAAAACCGTTGATGGCCCGTCTCACAAAGACTGGCGCGGCGGCCGCGGCGCATCCCAGAACATCATCCCGTCCTCTACCGGTGCAGCTAAAGCTGTAGGTAAAGTACTGCCAGAACTGAACGGCAAACTGACTGGTATGGCGTTCCGCGTTCCTACCCCGAACGTATCCGTTGTTGACCTGACCGTTCGTCTGGAAAAAGCTGCTTCTTACGAAGAAATTAAGAAAGCAATCAAAGCTGCTTCCGAAGGCCCGATGAAAGGCGTTCTGGGTTACACCGAAGACGACGTAGTATCTACCGATTTCAACGGTGAAGTTTGCACTTCCGTGTTCGATGCTAAAGCTGGTATCGCACTGAACGACAACTTCGTGAAACTGGTATCCTGGTACGACAACGAAACCGGCTACTCCAACAAAGTTCTGGACCTGATTGCTCACATCTCCAAATAAGTTGAGATGAAACAGTAATCTGTAAGAGCGACTCAGGTCGCTCTTTTTTTTGCCTGAAGAAAGGATTGCGTAATGATTAATAAAATTTTTGCACTTCCGGTAATCGAACAAATTACCCCTGTCCTCTCCCGCCGTCAGCTTGATGAGCTTGAGGTTCTTGTTGTCGATCACCCACAGGTTAAAGCTTCTTTCGCGCTGCAGGGCGCACATCTTCTTTCCTGGAAACCAAATGGTGAAGAGGAAGTCCTGTGGTTAAGTAATAATACCCCATTTAAAACCGGCGTAGCGCTGCGTGGCGGCGTACCAATTTGCTGGCCGTGGTTTGGTCCGGCTGCTAAGCAGGGCCTGCCTTCGCATGGTTTTGCCCGCAACCTGCCATGGACGCTGAAAGCGCACAACGAAGACGACAATGGCGTGGTGCTGACGTTTGAACTGCAAAGTAGCACTGAAACGCGTCAGCTTTGGCCACACGAGTTTTGCCTGCTGGCCCGCTTCAAAGTGGGAGCCACCTGTGAGATGGAGCTGGAAGCTCATGGTGAGTTTGAAACCACCTCGGCACTGCATACCTATTTCAACGTTGGTGACATTGCGGCAGTGAAAGTCAGTGGTCTTGGCGATCGTCTGATAGATAAAGTGAATGATGCTAAAGAAGATGTGCTGGCTGATGGTATCCAGACCTTCCCGGACCGCACCGATCGCGTTTATCTGAATCCGGAAGCGTGCAGCGTGATTCATGATGATGCGTTGAATCGCAATATAGATGTTGTCCACCACCACCATCTGAATGTCGTGGGCTGGAACCCTGGCCCGGCGCTGTCCGTCAGCATGGGCGACATGCCGGATGATGGCTACAAAACGTTTGTTTGTGTAGAAACGGCTTACGCGACCGCTCCGCAGAAAACCACCGAAGAAAAACCATCTCGCCTCGCGCAGACTATCCGTGTAGCTAAACGCTAACATAGCTCTGCGCACCATGCCGGATGCGGCTAACGCCTTATCCGGCCTACACACTACATGCAGCCGTAGGCCTGATAAGCACAGCGCCATCAGGCAGTTCCGCGCACCGTGCCGGATGCGGCCAACGCCTTATCCGGCCTACAAACTACACGCAGCCGCAGGTCTGATAAGCACAGCGCCCTCAGGCAGTTCCACGCACCATGCCGGATGCGGCTAACGCCTTATCCGGCCGACAAACTACATACAGCCGCAGGCCTGATAAGTGCAGCGCCATCAGACCGCTCTGCGCAACGTGCCGGATGCGGCTAACGCGTTATCCGGCCTACAAACTACACGCAGCCGCAGGTCTGATAAGCACAGCGCCCTCAGGCAGTTCCACGCACCATGCCGGATGCGGCTAACGCGTTATCCGGCCTACAAACTACACGCAGCCGCAGGTCTGATAAGCACAGCGCCCTCAGGCAGTTCCACGCACCATGCCGGATGCGGCTAACGCCTTATCCGGCCTACACACTACATGCAGCCGTAGGCCTGATAAGCACAGCGCATCAGGCAGTTACACGTCCCCATGCCGGATGCGGCTAACGCCTTATCCGGCCTACAAACTACATACAGCCGTAGGCCTGATAAGCACAGCGCATCAGGCAGTTCCGCGCACCGTGCCGGATGCGGCTAATGCCTTATCCGGCCTACAAACTACATACAGCCGTAGGCCTCATAAGCTGTGGGAACATCGGCATTTGGCAAATCAGGCCATATCCAGCGCGGTTTTACCGTTTGGCGCCGGATACGCCTTATCTAACTGCTTCAACTCATCTACAGAGAGCATTATCCCCAGCGCGGCGGCATTTTGTTCGACATGCGCTACGCTTGCGGCTTTCGGGATGGCTATTACACCCGACTGACGAATCACCCATGCCAGCAAAATCTGCGCAGCGCTAACATTGTGCGCACGCGCGATGTCATTCACCACAGAGTTAGAAAGCAAATCTCCACGCAGTCGTCCCGCCTGAGCCAGCGGACTGTATGCCATGACCGGCATCTGCTGCTGCTGGCACCACGGCAGTAAATCATATTCAATACCGCGCGAGGCTAAATGATAAAGCACCTGATTAGTGGCACACTCTCGTCCACCGGGTACCTGCCATAACGCCTGCATATCATCATAATCGAGATTTGAGACGCCCCAACGGCGGATTTTCCCCTGCGCAATCAGTGTTTCCATGGCATCGATGGTCTCTGCAAATGAAAAATCGCCCATCCAGTGCAGCAAATAGAGATCCAGATAATCAGTTTTCAGTCGACGCAGACTCGCTTCGCAGGCGGCAATGGCTTTCTGTCCACCGGCATTCCATGGGTAAACTTTCGAGACTAAAAAAGCGCTATCACGCCGTCCCGTTAATGCTTCACCCACCACCTCTTCCGCTGCACCATCAGCGTACATTTCTGCGGTATCAATCAATCGCAGGCCGAGATCCAGTCCGGCCTGCAGCGCAGACACTTCATCCCGGCGTCGGCTTGGATCCTCGCCCATGTACCATGTTCCCTGCCCAATAGCAGGAAGCGATACCTGGTTTGTAAACGTCACCTGTTTCGCTGTCATCGCACCCTCCTGTGTTAATGCACCACAGTAAAGCAAAACAACGTGCATGTGTCCTGTTAGGGTGCACAAATTGCACCATCATGGATTGGAAACCGATTGTTAAGGCGAGCGCAATAAAAAGCCCGGGAACAGCAGATGTTCCCGGGCCGAAAAAATACAAAATCTTATCTACGAAGTGGTTATTTCAACCGACCTAAATATTTCCCCTCTTTCATAGCGTTGATTTTTCCGTTTTTATAGACGATAACGGAAATCAAACCTGCGCTATAAGACTGAGCTTCAGCACTATTCTCATCATTTGCCGCAGGTTTGCCATTAATATAAGCAATGCCATCAGCACCACGTTTAAAGTCCACTCCAAGTTTATTCACATGCACGGGCGTGATTTTACTGGCGTGTACCGGGGCATTCGTGTCACTGACCATGGTTTTATGTTCATGCTGTAACTGTTGACGATAAGCCTCACTGATGGCATACGCAGGCGCAGCAGAGGAAGCCACCAGAGCAGCGATAATAATTAATTTCTTCATTAGTTAAACCTTAATATTTATCGTGTTTGTGGTGGTGACTGGAATTTGTATCATTTGTGCCATACAAGTTTTGCGCATTTTCCATAGCCTGTTTTTCAGCGGCAGCATTGATTGTCGCCTGACGGTTTTGCTCCGCAACATAACAGGCATCACGGCTCACACCCTTGCTTTCGCAAGCATTCATGCGTGAAGCCTCGGAGGAACAACCAACCAGAATCCCGCCCATCACAGCTATCATGATTAACTTTTTCATTATATATACCAGGTTTATTCTCAAAAAATCCACATGGCGAATTATATTTAATGCCATGAATAGTTGCTGTCGATACTTTAAAGTTTAATTAATATCTGCAATGGGATATTTAATGTCAATTTTATTTTTTTCAGATAAATACCTAAAGATGTAAAATTAAAATCAATCGATTAATTTTTGTTTTTTTCACATGAAAGTTAACTTTCGCCATGAGATAAACATGCTAAAAGAGTTATCAATAATTTTCATTGTGCTTAACAATAAGAAAATAACGCTTACCTCAATCATAAACCCTAGTATTATCAACGCATTGTATAGCTACAAACCATTACCTCATGACAATGACTTGCTAAACCTTCACGACTATATTTCATTCAAAAATGAATAGATAACAGGCTAATAAAATAGCAGGTTTATTTTTAGTAACAGCGACAGGAATAATACGTTAAAAATTCGTTGTCGCCTGACAGAATGCCAAAACAGCACAAAAAATCAAATCTCATGTTTTAGATCAATATTCATCTCCGTCACGCACAAAAAAGCCCGCACTGATGCGGGCTAGTGCTTGACGCGCAGTAGCATCAGAACTTGTAAGTTACACCCACCGAGAAGATGCCAGACCAGGACTTATCGACCATCGGACTGTCCTTCACTTCATCACTCAAGCGCACATAACGGCCAGTTCCGTATACGTTCCAGTTTCCAATGAAGTTATAGCTCGCGGTCAACTCCAGGTACGGATCCCATCCATCGTCAGCGTTGTAGCTTTTCAGACCACTGCGGCGAGACTCGTGATTGGACACGCCATAATAATAGTCGTTGTAGTTTTCGCTGCTGTACTGCACACCGATACCCGGCGTCAGAGTCAGCCCACCATTAGTGTAACGGTAGAGCCAGGCCAGATCCCAGATAAAGCCGTTGCTGTTATCCAGAGTATCACCCGCCAGTGCAGTACGCAGGAAACCATACTGGGTGTTATGTACATACGAAAGGCCAGCCATCATGCTGCTTTTACGCTTGTCGAGTTGGCGCAAAGCATGGCTATCGCTATCACCTGGCTTGAAATGCGTCGGATCATAGTACGCCATGATGGAAAGCTTATCTGTCGTATCATTCCACAAATAGTAACCGCCACCCAAGCCGTGGAACCAGACATTATCGCCTTCATAGGTGACAACCGGAACAGGGTAAACATCGCGGTCATACTGTTTGTACGGGCTGTTAATCACGCCGACACCCGCGCCAACAGTCCACTGACTTTCCGCCTGTGCGGTGCTAACTGCGGTTGCGGCAAGGACGCCAAGTGCCAGAAGTTTGAGTTTGGTCACAATCCATAATTCCTTATTCAAATGTGTAGCGGTCAAAGTGTAACCGCCAATACGCTTCAGCCCAACTATTTTACGTATTCGCCCCAGAATGTAACCCCCTAATTTCTCAGCGAGTGATGACATTTTGCTTGCAGGACGGTGAACACCGCATGAATCCCGCTCCAATTCTTTACATAAGATGTGCTTTTTTTGCTGATGAGTTATTGATATGCCATTGAAATTCATTTGCGCACACAGGCAAGTTTTGCAAATGCCATCTACGCTTAATTTTAGAAGGTGTATCACCGAATACGTTGATCTCCTGACCACCAAAATGGCATGAGAGTTGCTTATTTCTTCAGCAGCGACGTCGTTCAGTTTACCTCTTCAGGGGCCTCTACTATTCATATGAACGGCTCTTAACATGTGCTAAAAAACGAAAGGACGGCATACCATGAATATATTCGATCACTATCGCCAGCGTTATGAAGCTGCCAAGGACGAAGAGTTCACGCTGCAGGAGTTTCTTACCACTTGTCGGCAAGATCGCAGTGCTTATGCCAACGCGGCAGAGCGGCTATTAATGGCTATTGGTGAGCCTGTCATGGTCGACACTGCCCACGAACCTCGACTTTCTCGACTCTTTTCGAATCGGGTAATTGCACGCTATCCCGCCTTTGAAGAGTTTTACGGCATGGAAGATGCCATTGAGCAGATTGTTTCTTATTTGAAACATGCGGCTCAGGGTCTGGAAGAGAAGAAGCAGATCCTGTATCTGCTGGGGCCTGTGGGAGGGGGGAAATCATCTCTTGCTGAGCGACTGAAGTCGCTGATGCAGAGAGTACCGATTTATGTCCTGAGTGCCAATGGCGAACGTAGCCCGGTCAACGATCATCCGTTATGCCTGTTTAATCCGCAGGAAGACGCGCAGATCCTGGAAAAAGAGTATGGGATCCCGCGTCGCTATCTCGGTACGATCATGTCGCCCTGGGCTGCGAAACGTCTGCACGATTTTGGCGGGGACATTACAAAATTCCGCGTCGTCAAAGTCTGGCCGTCTATTCTGGAGCAGATCGCAATCGCCAAAACGGAGCCTGGTGATGAAAACAACCAGGATATTTCTGCGTTGGTCGGGAAAGTGGATATTCGTAAACTCGAACACCACGCCCAGAACGATCCTGATGCCTACGGTTATTCGGGTGCACTGTGTCGTTCAAACCAGGGGATTATGGAATTCGTTGAGATGTTTAAAGCACCGATTAAAGTGTTGCATCCTCTGCTGACCGCAACCCAGGAAGGAAACTACAACGGGACAGAAGGTATCTCCGCCCTGCCGTTTAACGGGATTATTCTTGCCCACTCGAACGAATCCGAATGGGTAACGTTCCGTAATAACAAAAACAATGAGGCGTTCCTTGACCGTGTTTACATCGTCAAAGTGCCTTATTGCCTGCGTATCTCTGAAGAGATCAAAATTTACGAAAAACTGCTTAACCACAGTGAGCTGACCCATGCGCCTTGCGCACCGGGCACACTGGAAACGCTCTCTCGCTTTACCATTCTTTCTCGCCTGAAAGAACCTGAGAACTCGAGCATTTACTCGAAGATGCGCGTTTACGATGGCGAAAGCCTGAAAGATACCGATCCGAAAGCGAAATCCTATCAGGAGTATCGGGATTACGCCGGGGTTGATGAGGGAATGAACGGTCTTTCCACGCGTTTCGCGTTTAAGATCCTCTCTCGCGTCTTTAACTTTGACCATGCCGAAGTGGCAGCTAACCCGGTACATCTGTTTTACGTACTGGAGCAGCAAATCGAACGTGAACAGTTCCCGCAGGAGCAAGCTGAGCGTTATCTTGAGTTCCTGAAAGGCTATTTGATCCCGAAATATGCTGAATTCATCGGCAAAGAGATCCAGACGGCTTATCTCGAATCCTATTCCGAGTACGGACAGAACATTTTCGACCGTTATGTCACTTATGCGGATTTCTGGATTCAGGATCAGGAGTATCGCGACCCGGATACCGGTCAGCTGTTTGACCGCGAGTCACTGAACTCAGAACTGGAGAAAATTGAGAAGCCGGCGGGTATCAGTAACCCGAAAGATTTTCGTAACGAGATCGTCAACTTTGTTCTGCGTGCCAGAGCGAATAACAGCGGTCGCAATCCAAACTGGACCAGTTACGAAAAACTGCGCACGGTTATTGAGAAGAAAATGTTCTCCAATACCGAGGAGCTGCTGCCGGTCATTTCGTTCAATGCTAAAACCTCGACTGACGAGCAGAAAAAACACGACGATTTTGTCGACCGTATGATGGAAAAAGGCTACACGCGTAAACAGGTGCGTTTACTGTGCGAATGGTATTTGCGCGTACGTAAATCGTCTTAACATAAGTGCCCGGTGGCGCATGCGCTTACCGGGCTTGCAAAACAATGTTCCGTAGGCCGGATAGCGCCAGCGCCATCCGGCACTTACAGGCATGGCGAACAGTTGGCAGTACGGGGGGCTTATGACCTGGTTTATTGACCGGCGTCTTAACGGCAAAAACAAGAGCACGGTAAACCGCCAGCGCTTCTTACGCCGTTATAAATCGCAAATTAAACAGTCGATCTCCGAGGCCATTAACAAGCGTTCGGTGACTGATGTGGATAGCGGCGAATCTGTCTCTATTCCGACTGATGATATTAGCGAACCAATGTTTCATCAGGGACGTGGTGGCCTGCGCCATCGCGTGCATCCGGGTAACGACCATTTTGTGCAGAATGACCGCATTGAACGCCCACAGGGCGGCGGTGGCGGTTCAGGAAGCGGACAAGGCCAGGCCAGCCAGGATGGTGAGGGTCAGGATGAGTTCGTCTTTCAGATCTCTAAAGATGAATATCTCGATCTGTTGTTCGAAGATTTAGCACTTCCTAACCTGAAGCAGAATCAGCAGCGTCAGCTAACGGAGTACAAAACGCACCGGGCAGGTTTTACCTCTAACGGTGTGCCTGCCAACATCAGCGTGGTGCGATCCCTGCAAAACTCACTGGCGCGCCGCACGGCGATGACAGCGGGTAAGCGTCGCGAACTGCATGCTCTCGAAGCGGATCTGGAAACCATCGCGAAAAGCGAACCAGCACAGTTGCTGGAAGAGGAACGGTTACGCAAAGAGATTGCCGAACTACGGGCAAAAATCGAACGCGTGCCATTTATCGACACCTTTGATTTACGCTACAAGAATTATGAAAAACGCCCCGACCCTTCCAGCCAGGCGGTGATGTTCTGCCTGATGGACGTTTCTGGTTCAATGGATCAGTCGACCAAAGATATGGCTAAACGTTTTTATATCCTGCTGTATCTGTTCTTAAGCCGGACCTATAAGAACGTGGAGGTGGTTTATATTCGCCACCATACCCAAGCGAAAGAAGTGGATGAGCATGAGTTCTTCTACTCTCAGGAAACCGGGGGAACCATTGTCTCCAGTGCGCTGAAGTTAATGGATGAAGTGGTGAAAGAGCGCTACAACCCTGCCCAGTGGAACATCTATGCTGCACAGGCATCGGACGGTGATAACTGGGCTGATGATTCACCGCTGTGTCATGAGATTTTGGCAAAAAAACTGCTGCCAGTGGTCCGCTATTACAGCTATATCGAAATCACTCGCCGCGCTCACCAAACCTTGTGGCGTGAATACGAACATCTGCAATCAACTTTTGATAACTTTGCGATGCAACATATTCGCGACCAGGATGATATTTACCCGGTATTCCGCGAACTGTTTCATAAACAAAGTACGACCAGCAATAGTTAACCACCTAAACAAATCAGCCAGAGGTTATCTTCTCTGGCTGATTTTTTACGGGTGCTGTTTTTTCATCTTATCAATATTCATCCGTTTATCCTTTTTATTTTCCCTTTACAGAGCAGCAGGCAATGTAATTGAGTTGATGACGTTGCGAACGGAAGAAGCGAAACATTTTCAGGAAACGACGACGATTTTCGCTCGTGCGTAAGCCGTTAAACACAATTTTTACCGCCCCCGTAAGCCCTTCATCACGAACTAATCCGCGCGGCGACATCAGCGACATGTTGCCATTCTGCTGCAGGACCTGTTCGAACCCGCAGTTAAGAAACAAATCACGCCAGCCTTGTCTGGTCATTGGGCTAACGTTTGATTTCACCACATCGACAAGCTGGCCCTGATCGCCCGCGCCCAGTTTTTGGGCGGTGAACATAATATCGTGGGTGAGCAGACGCCCACCGGGCTTCAACACGCGATAATATTCGGCAATTAACTTCGCCTTCGCTTTATCGGCATACATTGTCAGCATGGCTTCGTTAATCACAACATCGAAACTGTTATCCGCAAAAGGAAGAGTGTTGGCGTTAGCAGCCATCACATGAATATGATTTTCCAGACCATTTGCCGCTACGTTATTCCTTGCATTTGACAGTGCGGTTTTATCCATATCAATGGCGTATACGGTACAGCCATAGCGTTGAACTAACTCTATCGCCGTCGTGGCCATGTTGCACGCCACTTCAAGTACCTGGCTGCCGGGCGTCAGCTGTGACTGGCTAAACAACCATTCTGTTGCTTCAACACCGCCCGGACGCAGACGGGTTTTGCCCAGGCTGGCTAAAAATGTATGACCCGCTTTTTCAGTCGCGCTCATTGGCCTGTCTCCTTTTTATAAGTTGCATTATAAATACAACATTAAGAGTTAAAGGTGAAGTACGCGAATGATTTTTATTTCAAAATGTCCTTTCCCGTAGCGTTAGAGCGGATGTATGCCGTGTGATAGACTGAAGTATCAGACTTACAGGGCTGTAAATCATTATGAAATTGCATCATAAAGCGCTCAGGATCTTTATCTCCGTCAGCGTAATTGTTTTGACATCTTCTTTTTTGGTTTATGAGCTCATTGCTAGTGATAAAGCAATGAATGCGTACATGCGCTATATCAATGAGAAAGCCGACTCCTCGTTTCTCTATGATAAGTACACAAATCAGAGCATCGCAGCCCATCTGATGCGCACATTTTCGTCCCCTCAGGGGCCTGCTTCTCTCGAACAGCAAAAAGTACTTTGCAACGCTTTCGACAGCGTTAACGGCACTCATGGGCTCAATCTCACTAAGCGCAACTATCTGCCATTACACGGTACGTTGCAGACCACCTCAACAAAATGTAGCGAACAGCTTGATGACATTTTTCTGCTGCCCTCTTTTGACCGGGCGGTCAATGTTAATCGCCAGCAGAAAGATTACGGTCAGGGATTAGGGACGCTGGAGTATAAATTTCGATATTACGTCGATCTCAAAAATAACTACGTTTATTTCTATGATGTGATCGACTCGCGGAAATTTGCGATACACAACTGGTCATTTTTGCAAAAAGGTACTTTGGGGATCGACCAGAATGATATTGACGGTATTTTTACTGGCCGCACGGTGATCTCCAGTATTTATGAAGATAACCTGACCGAGAAAAAGGTGATGAGCTTTTTAACACCGGTTTACTACGCCAATAAGCTAAAAGGCGTGGTGATGGTGGATATTAATAAAGAGAATTTACAGAATATTTTCTATACCAGCGACCGCCCTCTCGTCTGGCGTTATCTTAACGTAACGGTCTCTGACACCAGTTCAGGTAAAGAGATCCTCGTTCACAAAAGTGAAACCGATCTGTTCCGCTATGTTCACTATGAGAAGGACATACCTGGCGGTATACGTATCACCCTCTCACTTGATGTTATGTACTTTATTGTCTCGTCCTGGAAGATATTCGCCTTCTATCTACTGGCAACGATATTGCTGCTGAATATGGTCAGAACGCATTTTCGCTTGTATCACAACGTCACACGGGAAAATGTCAGTGATGCGATGACAGGGCTCTACAACCGTAAAATTTTAACGCCAGCGCTTGAGCAGCGTTTGCAACAGTTGGTGAACACAGGAACGCTCGTGACCTTTATCGCCATTGATTGCGACAAACTAAAAGTTATTAATGATACGTTGGGGCATAAGGAAGGCGATCGCATTATCACCATTTTGGCCAAAGCTATTCAAACGTCCATTCGCAAAAGCGACTATGCCATCCGCCTCGGCGGCGATGAGTTTTGCATTATCCTCATCGATCATCCCAGTGAATTAACGCCCCGCCTGCTGGAGAGGATTCGCTATAACTTACAAATTATTGCGCAAGATAGATCAATCAGCTTCTCTGTCGGGATTTATAATATGCAGCCAAACGACACCATTGATGATGCCTACAAAGCATCTGATGCACAGCTCTACCTGAACAAACAGAAAAAACGCACCGATGCGTAATTATTTTTCTGACAGGATTTTCATTGTTGTACCAGGAGTAAGTCATGACGGAAGTAAACAAAGGTAACGCAACGCACCAGCGTTTAATCTCCCTGTTGTCAGAACACGGTGCGACCTACCGCGTAGTCAGCCATGAAGCCGTAGGCAAATGTGAAGCTGTCTCTGAAATTCGCGGTACCGCACTGGGTCAGGGTGCAAAAGCGCTGGTCTGCAAAGTAAAAGGCAACGGCGTCAATCAGCATGTTCTGGCGATCCTCTCTGCCGATCAGCAGGCCGACCTGAGCCTGTTGGCCAGCCATATTGGCGGGTTGAGAGCGTCACTTGCCAGCCCGGCGGAGGTAGATGAACTGACTGGCTGCGTATTTGGCGCTATCCCACCGTTCAGTTTTCATCCGAACCTCAAGCTGGTCGCCGACCCGCTGTTGTTTGAGCGTTTTAATGAAATTGCGTTCAATGCCGGAATGCTGGAAAAATCTGTGATCATGGATACCGCAGATTACCTGCGCATCGCGCAACCGGAATTAATCCCGTTCCGCAGAGAACAATAACTTCACAAGTTAGCAGTAAAAAACATCGCTTCGTGCGTTAGCCCAAAAAAAATCATAATCATTAAAAAAAGCCTGTTCCGTCACGCATTTACGCGTACAGTAAGCAGGCTTATTTTTTCTTTTGGCAAGGAAACTACGATGTTTGATGTCACTCTGCTGATCCTGCTCGGACTGGCAGCTCTGGGCTTTGTCAGCCACAACACCACTGTCGCTGTTTCAATTCTGGTGCTGATTATTGTCCGTGTTACCCCTCTGAATACCTTCTTTCCCTGGATTGAAAAACAGGGCCTGACCGTCGGGATTATAATTCTGACCATTGGCGTCATGGCGCCGATCGCCAGCGGAACGCTACCGCCCTCCACGCTCATCCACTCCTTTGTGAACTGGAAATCACTGGTTGCTATTGCCGTTGGGGTATTTGTCTCCTGGCTTGGCGGACGCGGCGTTACGCTAATGGGCAGCCAGCCTCAGCTTGTTGCTGGTTTACTGGTTTACTGGTGGGCACGGTACTGGGCGTGGCGCTGTTTCGCGGTGTGCCAGTGGGGCCGCTTATTGCGGCAGGTCTGGTCTCATTGATTGTTGGGAAGCAGTAGCCAGCCCGTTCAGGTAACGGCCTGGTGTCTGTCCCAGGCCTTTTTTGAACATAGTGATAAATGCCGTGGTCGAATCGTACCCGAGCATTTGCGCGACCTGTTGTACATTGCGACCATCAATTAACGCCTGCAGCGCCAGAATCAGCTGGAGCTGGTGACGCCAGCGCCGAAAACTCAACCCCGTTTCTTTGACGACCAGGCGAGCAAGGTTACGTTCACTCATCGCAAATACGCTGGCCCATTGCCCCAACGTCTGCCATTGTGCGGGCTCTCTCGCCATCGTTGCGACCATTCTGCGAATTTTCGGGTGATCGGAAACCGGCAACTGCATTTGCTCCTGGGGTTGCTGCGGCAGTTCATCAAACAACACTTGCGTCAGCCGCTGGGTTGCCGGTTCCAGCCGTTGGGCATCCGTTTTGGATGCCAGCGCCAGAATAAGCTCCCGGCACAACGGAGCAATTTTCAGCGTGCAGCAACGATCGGGCATCACGACGGCCTGCGGCTCAATAAACAAAAAGCACAATTGTGCGCCAACGGTAACGTGGTTGCTGTGTGGAATTTCACCGGGGATCCACACCGCATATTGCGGGGGCACCATCCACATAGCATTCTCAACCTCACAGGTGATCGCGCCATGCAACGCCAGAATCAACTGGCCTTTACGGTGCTGATGCAGCGGGCTGAAAAGTTCATCTTCACGGGCCTGAATACAAAACGCCACCGCCGGATCGTGGTGAAGATCGGGTTCGTATCCATCCAGCCTCAGTCCTAACATAAAAATGTCCGATTTAAGCGATAAACTGTCATTTTAGCTTGATTCATCCATTGAGTAAAAACGCTAAGGTATCGCCTCGCCTGACGATATGAGAAAAAAATGACAAATACACCTTCCTCCCGTGGCAAGAACGCAGCGTTGCTGATCGCGGGGATCCTGATGATTGCCACCACATTGCGCGTCACCTTTACCGGTGCAGCCCCGTTGCTGGATGCAATTCGCGCCGACTACGGTCTGAGCACCGCCCAGACGGGGCTTCTGACCACCCTGCCACTGCTGGCTTTCGCACTGGTTTCACCTCTGGCTGCCGCCGTTGCGCGCCGTTGGGGTATCGAACGCAGCCTGTTTGTCGCTATGCTACTGATTTGCGCGGGTATTGCGATACGTTCTCTGCCCTCACCAGGGTTCCTGTTTAGCGGCACCGCTATCATTGGTTGCGGAATCGCATTGGGAAATGTGCTTTTACCCGGACTGATTAAGCGTGATTTTGCTCAGCATGTGGCGAAACTCACTGGCGCATACTCGCTGACCATGGGCGCAGCAGCGGCACTGGGTTCCGCCATTGTGGTGCCGCTGGCGTTGAACGGGTTTGGCTGGCGCGGTGCGCTGATGGTACTGATGGCCTTTCCGCTACTGGCACTGATTATCTGGTTACCCCAATGCCGCCAGATGGCCAATGCCAGCTTGAGCAGCTCGCGCGCTCTGCATTCCCGCGCGATCTGGCGCTCCAGCCTCGCCTGGCAGGTGACGCTGTTTCTGGGGATCAATTCGCTTATCTACTACGTCATCATCGGCTGGCTGCCCGCCATTTTGATCAGCCATGGCTACAGCGAGGCGCAGGCCGGTTCGCTGCATGGTTTACTGCAGCTGGCGACCGCCGCGCCGGGATTATTGATTCCTCTCGTCCTGAACAGATTTAAGGATCAGCGCGCCATCGCCGCACTGGTTTCATTAATGTGCGCCGTCGGCGCGGCGGGATTCGCCATAATGCCCGACCAGGCATTGCTATGGACCATCCTGTTTGGCTTTGGCTCAGGCGCGACGATGATTCTCGGCTTGACCTTTATTGGCCTGCGCGCAAGCTCAGCGCATCAGGCTGCTGCCCTGTCCGGCATGGCACAGTCTGTCGGATATTTACTGGCGGCCTGCGGACCACCACTGATGGGGAAAATTCACGACCTCAACGATAGCTGGCTGATTCCTCTTGGCGGGGTCGCCGTGTTAGCGATGCTGATGGCGGTATTTGGTTTGTGCGCGGGGCGCAATCGGGAGATCGCGAGCGCATAATGCACAGGGCAGGTTCGTGAACAACCTGCCCGTTTTTTATCCGCGCGCGGCGCGCAGCATCGCCTGAACTAACGGTACGGGTTTTCCCGCCAGCGCTCCGCGTTCATGCTGAAAGAGCGTGCCAACATAAAATGGATGCGTCACCAGCTCAATGGCACGAATATCACCAGCCTCATCCCAACCGGTCACCCGAAGATCGCCGCTTTCAAGCTCGGCGGCAAAATCCTCCGATACGCCATAGTTGCAGTGATATCCCTCGGTGATAACATCCCGCCCGTAGGCTTTGGCAATCAGCGTATTGGCCCGCAGCTCAATATCATCCGTTTTTTCTACCAGCGAGCAGGTCAACGGTGCTATCACCATCCGACCCGTGGTGTCCGTCTCGGCGTGGGCGGCATCGCTCCAGCCCAGCACGTTGCGGGCGTACTCCAGAATCGCATGTTGAAAGCCGCCGCAGGTCCCCAGGAACGGGATGCTGTTTTCACGCGCGTAGCGTATCGCTATCAGCGCCCCTTCAAGATGGCGATATGGACTGCCTGGAACGACCCAGATGGCATCATAGCCAATCAAGTCCTCACTGCTGTTGATATCAGATGTAGTTAGCCAGTCATAATCAGCCACCAATTCCAGGACGGCGGCAGCATCATCGATAGCAAGGGGAATAGCCTGGTGCGCCACAATATCGGGGCTGTAATCGCCCACCAGCGCAATGCGAAGCGTATCTTTAATTGGGGAAATTTCCATTAAGCTTTCCTTGTGTCCTGACAATAAGGGACAGCATAAGGAGCCTCAGCCTACCGACTTTTTAGTGGTATCACAATCCCTTAAATTGGGAGTCAGGGCGGGCAAAATGCTATAATGGTCACGTTTTACGATCTTATTTAACCGTAATAAAGTTGATGATAAATACCTGAGCGGTAGCTGAAAGGAGCGGATGAAGAGATGAAGATTCAGTGTAAACGCGTGTATGACCCGGCAGAAAAAAGCGATGGTTATCGCGTGTTAGTCGACCGGTTGTGGCCACGCGGGATAAAAAAGACTGACCTTGCTTTCAAGGAATGGAATAAAACGCTGACGCCATCCTCTGAATTGCGCAAAGCATTCCACGCAGAACTGATCGATTTTTCACACTTTTCCGAGCAATATCGCGCAGAGCTGGCCCAACAGCAGCAGGAAGGAAAGCGCCTCGCAGAGATTGCCCGACAGCAAACCTTAACGCTACTGTATGCGGCGAAGAATACCCAGCAAAACCACGCGCTGGTGCTCGCTGAATGGCTACGTCAATGCTGACCGCGTATTACTTGGCCGTTGCCGGATGATCTCTACGCCAGAGTGACCATTCATCAATTACTTCCCCGTTGGGTAGTTTGCAGTCAGACTTAACACCTTGCGGAGTCTGCACCGCAATCAGCGAACCACCCTGTTGTTCGCAATACACCGATGCTGGATTCGCCATGCCAATTTTTGGTGGCACAGGCGCTTCCGGTTCCGTGGTACACCCCGCCAGCACCAGCAAGCCGGGCAAAACAATAGATGCCAGTTTCATATTTACTCCTGTTAAAAACCTTATCCTGGCAGGTTACCCCGACTTTCCATCTATCTCCATATTTTCCTGCCAGCTATCCATTTTATGTTTACATTCTGAGCTGGATGGCGTGTTTCATCTTTCACCTCGATGTTCTATCATGCGGGCAACGTCAGCCCAGTCATTACTCAGGAGCATTTACATCTCATGTCGGACATGATCCTTGCCAGAGTCTCACAATCCTTAGCCACGGAGCAGTCTGTTGAAAGTCTGGTTCGGCAACTTCTGGAGATGCTGGAGATGGTGACTGAGATGGAATCGACCTACCTGACCAAGATCGATCTGGATGCCCGTCTGCAGCATATTCTGTATGCACGTAATAGCCGCCAAATGCAGATCCCCGAAGGGCTATCCGTGCCGTGGGATGAAACGCTGTGCAAACGCGCTATTGAGGAAAACTGTCTGTACAGTGACAACGTGCCCGCACGCTGGCCGGAATGTACCGCCGCTCGCGCACTGGACATCACCACCTTTCTGAGCACTCCCGTTCATCTTCCTGACGGAACGTTTTACGGTACACTCTGCGCTACCAGCCGCCGCCAGCAGGCATTGAGCCAACGTGGAGAACAAGTATTACATCTGTTTGCCGGTCTGATCGCCCAGTCGATTCAAAAAGAGTCGCTGGTTGCTCAGTTACGTGAAGCGAACGCTGCGCTGATTGCTCACTCCTACACCGATGCCCTGACCGGTTTACCAAATCGGCGCGCAATATTTGAAAATGTGGAAACCCTTTTTTCGCTTGCCCGCCATCTCAGGCAGAAGATAGTTGTCGCCTATATCGATTTGGATGATTTCAAACTGATTAATGACCGCTTTGGCCACGAGGTTGGTGACCAGTTCCTGATCCAGATTGGGCAGCGCCTGCTCCGTGAATGTAATGATAATGACATTCTCGGTCGACTGGGCGGTGACGAATTTTTAGTCGTTCGCCTGTCAGCGGAAGATGAACTGGATCAACTTATGCGTCTGCAGCAGGTGAAAAATCAGCTACAACAGCAGATTTGCGGTGACTACCACCTGGGTGACATTCATCTGTATTATCCTGGTGCCAGTCTGGGTGTGGTGGAAATTGATCCGCTGGAGACTGATGTAAACTGTGCGCTTCATCTTGCAGACAGCGCAATGTATCAGGATAAAAAACGTCAGGATAAAACCCCTTTTGTCGTACATTAAGCCCTGCTATGCTGGCTCGTCTTTAAATAACTCTGGTAGATAATCGTATGCGACTCGGTATTATTTTCCCTGTCATTATTTTCATTTCCGCTGTCGTTTTCTTATCCTGGTTTTTTATTGGCGGCTACGCTGCGCCGGGAGCATAACGATGAAAAAAACAACGATTATTATGATTGGCGTGGCGATCATCGTGGTTCTGGGCACGGAACTGGGGTGGTGGTAACCAAAATAAAGGCCACTTCTCAGTGGCCCCTATTGTCTGTATGTTTAGTTAGCTTTTGATTTTTCTATAGATAAACAACACCACAATCGCACCGATAACCGCTACCACGAAACTGCCGAAGTTGAAACCATCAACTTTACCAAAACCAAAGAAGGTACTGATCCAGCCACCCACTACCGCACCGACAACCCCTAAGATAATGGTCATAAAGAATCCGCCGCCATCTTTACCCGGCATAATCCATTTTGCCAAAATCCCAGCGATAAGACCGAAAACCACCCATGAAATAATGCCCATAATTTTCCTCACTTATGTTTTTAAATTAACGATTCACTCGTTGTATAAAAGCATAGCATAGCGCTGAAAAATTAAAATTTGTGATCGTCATCACTTCATATTTTCATCTTTTTCCGATGTTTCATAAGGTTATGACTGCTGACCGGCAGGCTAAATTTTTGCCGCTCCTCGTCATTAATGTCGAATCGTCAGTCATTATGCTTAACTCTTTTGCCCTCAGCCCCGTTATTGCTGGGTTTTCACTTCTGGCACACTTTATGCTTAAACAACTTGTCGCTACGACAAATCGTAGTCCGCGGTGCTTATCGCGTGGCTGCGTCTACAATTCGCGCTATTTCAGCATTTAACAGGTCTGTTATTGATGAAAAAAATCACCAGTGTTTGCCCATACTGTGGGGCCGGGTGCAAGCTTAAGCTTGTTGTCGAAAATAACAAAATCATCCGCGCCGAAGCCGCAGAGGGTGTAACGAACCAAAATCAGTTATGCCTGAAAGGCTATTATGGTTGGGACTTTCTTAACGACACTCGCCTTCTGACTCCCCGTCTGACTCGCCCGATGATCCGTTATGAAAAAGGTGGCAAATTCACGCCCGTTAGCTGGGATGAAGCCATTCGTTACACCGCAAAACGCCTGTCTGAAATCAAAAATACCTATGGCCCTCGCGCCATCATGACTACCGGCTCTTCCCGGGGAACCGGAAATGAAACTAACTACGTGATGCAAAAATTCGCACGTGGCGTACTTCATACCAATAATGTCGATTGTTGTGCCCGCGTCTGTCACGGTCCTTCCGTTGCCGGGTTACAAGAAACGTTAGGCAATGGCGCCATGAGCAATTCCATCAGCGACATTGAAAACTCAAAATGCCTGCTGATCTTTGGTTATAACTGCGCCGACTCGCACCCAATCGTAGCCCGCCGGGTAATTAAAGCTCGCCAGAACGGCGCAAAAATCATTGTCTGCGACCCACGTCGTATTGAAACCGCCCGTATTGCTGACCAACATTTGCAGTTGAAAAACGGTTGCAACATGGCGCTGGTTAATGCCTTCGGTCATGTTCTTATCGAAGAGCAACTCTACGATCGCGAGTATGTGCAAAAGCATGCGGAAGGGCTGGAAACATACTGGGAAACCGTTAAGGACTATGCGCCTGAAGCCGTTGAACATTTAACCGGCGTTCCCGCACAGCAGGTTCGTCAGGCAATGCGTACATTTGCCGCAGCACCATCGGCAACCGTAATGTGGGGGATGGGCGTCACCCAGTTTGGTCAGGCCGTTGATGTGGTTCGCGGTTTGTCGAGCCTGGCGTTGTTGACCGGGAATCTGGGTCGCCCTAACGTCGGCGTTGGTCCGGTGCGCGGGCAAAATAACGTGCAGGGTGCGTGCGATATGGGGGTACTACCTAACCAGTTCCCGGGGTATCAGGATGTGACCGATTCCGCCGTCAGGGAAAAATTCGCCAGCGCATGGGGCATTGACGTTAATCAGATGGATGACAAGGTTGGAACGCGCATCACTGAAGTTCCACATCTGGCTCTCGAAGGCAAAATAAAAGCCTACTACATCATGGGAGAGGATCCGCTGCAAACTGAAGCCGATCTGGGCCTGGTCCGCGAAGGGTTTAACGCGCTCGATTTTATCGTCGTGCAAGACATCTTCATGACTAAGACAGCGGAAATGGCCGACGTTCTCCTGCCTGCCACCTCATGGGGCGAACATGGCGGCGTCTTTACCTGCGCCGATCGCGGCTTCCAGCGTTTTGAGAAAGCGATTGAGCCCACCGCTGACGTAAAGCGTGACTGGGAGATTATCAGCCTTTTGGCCAGCGAAATGGGCTATCCAATGCAGTATCAAAATAACCAGCAAATCTGGGATGAGATGCGCGAGCTGTGCCCGCTATTCTACGGCGTGACCTATGAGAAAATGGGGGAAATGGGGCATGTTCAGTGGCCGTGCCCCGATCTCGATAGTCCTGGTACGCCGTACCTTTACGCGCACAGCCAGTTTGATACCGCCAACGGCAAAGGCAAACTGTTTGCCGCACCGTGGCGAGCGCCCGCAGAAGTTCCGGATGACAATTATCCGCTGGTACTGTGTACCGTGCGTGAAGTTGGGCATTACTCCTGTCGCTCGATGACCGGTAACTGCGCAGCGTTACAAGCGTTGGCTGATGAACCAGGATATGTGCAAATCAATACCCAAGATGCCGAAAAGCTGGGTATTCGTCATCGTGATCTGGTGTGGGTCAGCTCGCGTCGGGGTAAGGTCATCAGCCGCGCAGACGTCTCCGAGCGCATCAATTCCGGAACGGTGTATATGACCTATCAATGGTGGATTGGAGCATGCAACGAGTTGACCCAGGATAACCTCGATCCAATCTCGAAAACGCCGGAAACCAAATATTGTGCCGTAAATATCGAGCACATTAGCGATCAGAGATGGGCTGAAAAGTATGCCGCTCAATCGTATAGCGACATGAAATCACGCTTATGTGAGGCCATTGCGTAATTCCCCACCATCGCGACCTGAGTCTGGTTACCCAGACTCAGGTCTTATCTCATTACTTTACCAGGTGAGGTTCGCTGAAGCGGATGGAGGCAGTTTCCTCCTGCTTATCCCGCTGCATAAAGCCAAGGTTCATCAGGAACAATCCCGCCATAAACGGTAGTTCATACAGTTCTTCAATCAGATCGCCATAATGGGCATTGTGCAGGAAGATGGGAGCCAGCAGACGATGATGCTCTACCGTATCGGAAATCAAAAATGCGCAGGCGGTAATCGCCAGCATCCAGATAGGTAACGGTTCATTACGTAGGCGTCGGACAATATCCAGGCGTAAACGCTTCGACAACAGCACCGGCAGAATAATCATGGCAATTAATACGACGGAGATGGCTCTGAAAAGGAGTTTAGGATGCTCAGGGAAATAGTCACGGCCCCAACTGGTGCTTCTCCCCAGCAATACCAACCACCACACGGCTGCCCAAAGCCAAAATTGCTTCTCTCCTTCAGGGCGTGATAAAGGCCGGATATAGCCAAGGGTAAATACCGCACCAAACAGTAGCCATAGCGCCTGCCCATTTTCGATCCATCTGACGACAGTGCCGTTAAGCAGCGGAAGATTCCAGTTCGCGGTGAACGGAATCGCCACAATGACCAGTCCTAGAATAAGTGTGGGGAATGTAATTTGGGTATTCAGTTTCATAAGCGCGATGTTCTGTATTGTTACTTTTTTGCGATCATAACGCCTGTGAATGATCGACAATTAGCATTCAATGCGGATTTCTTAAGGTATTCTTAAGGAATCTTTTTCGGACATCACTACGTTCAACACAAATAAAAAAACCGCACGGCGCCGTCAAAACGCTGTGCGGTTAGTACATTAAAATTCTGTGTATTCAATCAGTAAGAGTATTTAATACCTACCATCCGCAGACTTCGTGCTCATTCTCGGTATCGTACGAACGGACGGTATTGACCAAGTCTTTGACCACTTCTGCTGCCACATCCGGCACCAGTAATGTCATAGGCGCTTCTGTTTCATAATCCACAGAAACACCGTTGCTGTTATTGGTCACTGTTACGGTATAGGTTGCTTTCCCCATGATTTACTCCTTGCCGGTGCGCACGACTTTTCGTTGATTTGCGCTCTCCATCAGAACTTCCGGGGCAACGAAAAAATCGATATTAAAGTAAGTGTCGTCGGTCATCACTTCGATGTTATGCCATTTTTCCGGTGGAAAAACGCCAAACTGACCGGCTTCAATAACCATCACCTCTACTGGCTCCGGACTGTGTTCATCGGCGTATCCGAGATATTTGACCGCCCCCTGCATAACAGAAAGTCGTGGATAAACCCCGGCACGAGTTCCTTTATCAAGGTGGCGTTCGAAAATTCCGGCAGGCGCAGTTTCTTTGTTCCAGAATGGTGTAGAGCGTGTATGGATATGATTCTGTGGAATTTGAAGCATTTTTCTTCCCTTTTCCAGTCGACAACCAGCGAGTCTTATTGAATCGCTGCTGTACACAGGGTACGCCTCAAAATATACATTTAAAATACCATTTATTGGTTATAACCCTGCAATTACAAATGAAAAGCAAAGCGTCATATTGAAGGCCCGCCGCAACCAGCGGGCCGATAGCATCACGACTGAAGCGTGGCCAGACGAGCGGCAAAACCAACGAAAATCAGGCCGATTAGGGAATTACCCACTTTGGCCAGTTTTTTCTTGGTGCGAATATACTGCGTCACGAACGCGCCGGAGAAAATAAGGAAGCTCAGATAGAAAAAACTCACTACTTCAAGCGTAATGGCCAAAATAAAGAATGACAGCCCTGAGTGCGGTGCATTGACATCAATAAACTGCACGAAGAACGAAACATAAAACAAAATAGCTTTGGGATTCGTCAGGCTTAGAATTAATGCTCGCTTAAAAATAGCGCCAAACGGGACTTCCTCAGGTGCGGCGTCGCTTGCTTTCGATTTCAGTGTCGCATACAGGATCTTCGCACCGAGATACAGCAGATAAAAAGCGCCGAGATAACGAACGATGTTGAACAAAACGGGCGTTGTTTTGATCAATGCGGCAACACCGGCATAGGCCAAAAACATCAACACGGCATCACCGATAAACACACCGCTTGCGGCGAGATAACCACCCTTCACTCCCCGACCGACGCTGTTCTTCAACACAAATATCGTATTTGGCCCCGGTACCAACACGATAAAAATGGCTCCCACCAGATACGTCCAGTAATTCAGAACTCCATACTCTGCGAACACGTTAACCTCTTCCTGAAAAAACACATGCACTTGCTGCGATACAATATGCTAACGAATGCATCGGGTGATGGAAAGAGAAGGTTATGAATTAAAAAACCCGCCACTGGTGACGGGTGTGTACAGATAAGGTTAGTCCGGATTAATGGTGCAGCATCTCATCCACAACCTCTTCTCCCTTCAACTGATAAGGGTAGTAGGTAGGCCAGTTTTCCATCTCTTCAAGCAAGGCTGCCTGCGAGGTATTTCCCATAAAGATATGGAAGTGGCTCGATTTACGCGGCGCGATAATATGATCGCTAAATTGCACATATTTAGGCGCTTTGCTGTCAGCGGCTTTACACTCAAACAGATACCGTACACCTTTCTTGCCTGATTTATAATTCAGGATCTTATATCCGGCGTAGTCGTATTTACATGATGCAACCTGATTCCCGGTATGAAACTCCATCACGCCATTTTCAATACCGATAGTGTCTACGTTGGTTGCATAGCCTGTACGGTAATACGCTTTGATTTGTTCTGCCGTTTTGCTTTTATCTTTCTCCGCTTTCTTTTTGAATACTGGATCAAGTTCGCCGCTGACCAGATACGGATAAACAGATTGCCACATGCCATCCCAGTCGGTCAGCGCCCTGTTCTGCACCTGGTTATCATCAAATACCCCTTCCGACGCCTTTTGTTCTGCTTCACTCATTGGCGCACCATGGGAATGATGACCATGCGCCAGAACCGAACTACTGACTAAAAGCATCCCCAGAGCGATTGTCAGTTTCTTAAAACGAATAGCCAAAATTTCACCCTCAAATCATTTGCGAGTGAGTTGTTATAATATAACATCACATTTAAATCAACGGCGTTGTGAAGCATTTAACCGCTCTGGTGCGCGATTTTCCAACGGCTGTCAAAATGGGCCTGATACTGCGCAACAACGGCAGGTTCGTCACGAATAACTAACACATTTTCAGAGTTGGCAAATTCTGCGGATTTGGCAAAGTTGAATGAACCGGTTTCCAGCGTGTCGCCATCAATAATCATTACCTTGTCATGCTGGATGTGGTAGTGACCATCCAGTTGCACATCAACCCCATTCGCGGCAGCAAAAGCGATGGCCTTCTGGCTAACCTTGCCCTCGTTACGTTTCTTATCGATAACAGCCCGAACCACTACGCCTCTCTTTTCAGCGTTTACCAGGGCCTGAACAATATCTGCAGACTGAAATGAATAAGCCATCATATCGATGCTGTGCTGCGCATGGTTAATTGAATCCAGCACTAAAGCCCGAGCCGACCCTTCCGGTGAAAAACCCACCTGAATGGAAGCATGTGCTGCAAAAGCACCCGCCCCGTACATTAGCGCAGCCACAGCGATAGTTTTTACGATCACGTTAGTTATTTGCCTGAAATGCGAAAGAGACCTAAGAGAGTAGCGCTCGCGTGCAGATCTGATCAAGCAGCGCCTGCTGATGACTGATAATGAGCATACCCAATGGTCGACGCTGAGATTCTTCAAGCAGCAGCGCCCAGATATCCCGTTGAATAGAAGGATCAAGCTGGGCAGTAATTTCATCGGCAATAAGAAAACGTGTCCGCGGGTCCAGCGCACGAAGTAAAGCAATTCGCGCCAGTTCACCGCCAGAAAGTTGTCCGGGACGGCGGGTTAACCACTCTGGATTGATGTGAAGACGGGTAAGCATTGCAGCATCCGGTCGCCATGCATCATGCACCGCATCACCTGTGCTGCGTCGGGGGTTAAAAGTTAATTCTGGATGCTGTGGCACCAGTTGCACCGGACAATACTGGTGCATCGGCAACGGTTGGTCATCAATCAGAATGTCACCGGAAGTTGGTTTCTGCCAGCCCGCCAGCACGCGTCCCAGCGTCGTTTTGCCAGTTCCACTGGGCGCACAAATCCCAATACGTTCTCCAGGGCGTAGAGAAAAGGTCAGATTTTGCCACAGAACCTTTTCCCCCTGACGGATTGTTACATCACGACAGCACAGCATCGCGCTCTCCAAAAAGTTGATTTCTTTCAGGCAGCGCCCGCCATTGTCGTTGCAGGTGTTCGCTAATCTCTCCGCGTAACAGCTGTTCCCGGCTGACGTTATCCGACACCCTTCCCTGATGCAGTGCGACAATACGATCCGCATGGCGGGCCGCCAGCGTGAGGTCATGCGTTACCCACAAAACACCAGCCCCTTGCTCACATTGCTCACGCAACTGTTCAAGCAGTTGATTAGCGAGAGGTGCATCAAGCCAGGCGGTAATTTCATCCGCCAGAATATAGCGAGCCTGACTCAGAGACGCATGACAAGCCAGAACACGTTTTGCCATACCGCCTGAAAGCTGACGCGGAAAAGCATCTAATACGCGACTTTCCAGTCGGCTACGCTGGAGCAATCGTTCAATTTTTCCGGCATTCCATTGCTGGTCAGAAAGCTGGCATGCCCTGCGCAGATGCTTTTCAATCGAGAGCAGCGGGTTAAGTGCCTGAATACCTTGTGGGACGTAGCTGAAGGTATTGCCACGACATTTGCGAAGATCATCACTGCCCAGCGCTTTACCTTCCAGGGTAATAACGCCGTTGAAACGCAAATTGTCTGGTAAGAGATCGAGCAGACATTGCAGCAACAGGCTCTTACCTTCCCCACTTCCCCCAACTAGCGCCACCATCTGACCAGGCGCTACGTCGAAAGAGATATCCTGCAACAGCGAAGACCAGTTTTTCGCGCCGTACCAGCGATAACGCGCCACGTCCAGCGAGACCTGCCTTAAACTCAACATGCGTCACCTCGTAACCACAAACGATGCACCGCCCTTGCGAGCTGATCGAATAACATCACCAGACTGAACAGCATCAGTCCTGGAAACAGCACTAACCACCAGTCACCATGACTGATAAACCGCAGCGCATCCGCCAGCAGCAGGCCCAGCGACGGTTCATGCGGTGCCAGTCCAAAACCGAGGAAGCTTAACGCCGCGCTGTGCAACACTGCATGGGGAAACATCAGCAATGTCCCGGTTAGCCACTGGGGTAACAACGCCGGTAGATAGTGATGCCGCCAGCAGTAAAAATGGCCGTGTCCCAGACGCCAGGTCAACGTCAGATAGTCACTGTGGGCCACGCGCTGCGCTTCAGCACGCAGGATCAGCGCCAGACGCGGCCAGTGCGTTAGTGCAACCGCCATGATTACCCCGTTTTTCCCACCACCCAGCGTAAAACAGATCAAAATAAGCAACAGCAGATGCGGCATCGATAGCATGGCATCAGTAATTAGACGCATAAGCACATCCAGACGCGGATGTATGCGCGAAACCGCCGCCATTAGTAGCGCAATCAAGCCACTGCACAACGCCGCACCAATACCAATTTGCAGACTGGTTAGTGCACCCTGAAAACAACGGATCCACAGATCGCGACCGAGGTTATCGGTGCCAAACCAGTACATCGCATCAGGTGGAAGATGACGGGCAAGCAGATTAACGCTCAACGGGTTATCCAGCATTGCGGCACCATACACTGCAATGAATAACAGGCAGCTAAAAGAGAACAAAAGACGAATTAGCGTCGGCGTCGGGTTATAGAGCATCAGGTCGCTCCAGAGCACGGTTCAACATACGGACAAGCCAGGTAGACAGCGAGTTGCCAATGAACACCAGTACGGTACTGAACAACACAATCCCCATCAGTAACGGCAGATCGCCGCGTAACCCGGCATCAATAGTGGCCTGCCCCAGTCCTGGGTAAGCAAAGACTTTTTCGGCCAATAGTGCACCTCCCAACAGTTCTCCCAGTGAGGCAAACTGCAAACACAGCGCAGGCGTAATTGCATGACGCAGAACCTGATGGCGTAACAGTGACCAGCCTTTATCTCCCTGGGAATGCGCAAAACGGACAAATTCGCTTTTCATTACGCTGGCGATGCTTTCCCGCGTATGAAGCGTAATTTGTCCCAGCCCCAGCAAACTGAGCGCGCAAACGGGAAGCACCAGATGACGCAGACGCTCGGTCAGCGTCACCATATCGCCGCTGTTGCCCGGCTCCCACGCGCAGCAGACCGGAAATACCGGCCAGCGCACGGCAAATAGCGCCAGCAGCAACATGCCAATCCAGAAGGTCGGCAGCGAAGAAAGCAGATAGCTGAGGCGACAGATTGCTTTGTCCGGCCAGCGATTCAGGTAGCGACCCGCGACAAACCCCATTGCCGTTCCCAATATGCCGGAGAGTAGCCACGCGCCGCCAAGCAGCGCAAACGAGGTGGAAAAGCGTTCTTTGATCACGCTGGCAACCGGCGCATTAAACAACATGGAATAGCCGAGATCGCCCTGCAATACACGAACAAACCAGTGACCAAAACGCTCCCATAGCGGCTGGTCCAATCCCCAGCGAGCAGCAATGCGTGCATATTGCTCCGGCGGCACATGCAGGAGATCGTTGCCGATATAAGCACGAATCGGATCGACCGGAGAAAAGCTGAGCAGCACAAAAGTGCCAGCCGCAACCAGCACTAATAACACTATCAGCCGTAGAAAATGACCCACAACAGACTTCATCAACGGCAGGTCCAGGTCCATTCGTCCAGATTATTGAGCAGTGACCAGCTACCGTGAATCTCCGGTGCGCCTTTGCCTAAATCAATACACGGATTTGCCAGGTAGGTATGCTGAATATTCAGCAGCCATGCCCAGGCAGCATCGCCCTGCACGCCAGCCCCTTGCTTACCATCCCACTCCACCTGTTGCCAGAAAGGCAACGCCTTTTGCCAGTCTGGGGCGTCGATAGCCTGTTTAAGGTGCTGTTCAACAACAGGATTGCTGTAATAGCCTGGGTTGTAATATTCCACGCCCGCGGCCTGATTACTGTAATGATGGAAAAGCTCCATCGGATCCAAGCTTCCCCAACCAAATAACGTCGGGTTCGCATGCATGTGACGTTCAACGGTTTCCCAGCTTCCTGATTGCAGCGAGATCTGAATACCCACCGGCTCCAGCATTGCGCGAACAGCTTCGGCTAAATCCCGGCGCGTACTGTCACCGCTGGCGTACCATAAAGTCAGTCGAGCCTCTTTGCCGTCTTTCACTCGCACGCCATCTTTACCTACCTTCCAGCCGGCTTCTTCCAGAATCGTACGTGCTTTTTCGCTATCACCATCTTTGAACGCAACGGATTGCCCCTGCCATGGCAGCCCTTGCACTGCGCTATATGCAGGAATCGCATGACCTTCCATGACCTGATCGGCAAGCTGCTTACGGTCGATGGCATAGTTTATGGCGCGCCTGATGGCAACATCGGCAGTGATATCGTTCCCAATCGGATAGCCATTGGCATCTTTTTTACCTGCAGGAACCATCGGGAACACAATGCCCCGGTTTTCCACGCTATCGCGTACCCAAAGTTTCAAATTTGTCTGCTGAGGAGCGACCGCCATCGACGGCGCGATACGTACGAGTCCCAGTTGGCCACTGCGCGCTGCGGCATAAGCGTTATCTTCATCAAGGAAGACAAACACCAGCTTACTGAAATCATTTTTCTTACCGGCATACCAGGGATTAGCCTCCACGATCAACTGCTGTCCCGGCTGAAAACTCACCAGCCGATAAGGACCTGCGCCAATCGGATTTTTGGCAAATGTTTTTTCGTCATACCGTTTCGCCGGAACAATACCCAAAGAACCCAGCACATTCACAAAAGTGCTCTGTGGGCTATTCAGCATAATTTCTACCGTACGGTTATCTTTCAGGCTGGCATGGGTGAAGTTTCCCATGTCGATTTTGCCACCGCTTTTTGCTGCTTTGTTATAGGTGAACACCACATCTTCAGCGGTTAGCGGGGAACCATCAGAGAATTTAAGGTCAGGTTTTAACGTCAATGTCCAGGTTTTGCCGTCTGCGCTGGTCTCGACTTTTTCCGTCAGCAGGTTTCCCCAGCTCATATCTGCATTTTGTTTTAATAATGGTGCATGTAAAAGCAAATAGCTGCCATGACTCCAGCCCAGCATCGGGTCAAACCCTTCCGTTGGTTCTGGGCCAATTGCCAGTTTTAACGTCTGCCCTTCGTTCGCATTTTGCGCGGCAAGAAGTGGTGAAGTTAATGCGAGAGTCAATGCGCACGTAAGCAGTGCCAGCTTGCCTTTGATCATTATGTTATCCAGATTTACGTTATTTTTATGCCGCATAACGATTTACCGTCGTTAAGCAGTCTCCTGGGGAAGGGATTATGGCGGACAGAAATGATGAAAAAAATGATGCGGCGCAGAAAAGTATGACGATTTTCTAAAATTATCATACTTTTTTCTGATACTCCGTTATGAGTACGATGTGAATCTCAGAAAATAGATTAATCCCTCGCCATTTATTCACAGGAATATTAATCCCGAACTAATAATTGCCTGTGCGGACTATTGGCCCTTCCTGCTAATTCCTTATCTAAAACTCATGACAATTTATGTATATTTATTCAAGAAAAACACCAGAAGTGACAAGTTATGTAAATTTGTAATGATAATTATTTGTATTATCATTTCCATCAATTATCTTACTGCCTTTGAATTTTAACAAAGGAAGTTTGACTATGCGTTTAAAACCTGTTGCCTCTGTCGTTCTGTCCTGTTTAGGATTTTCCAGCCCCCTGGTATTTGCTGAAGATGTCATGGTGGTAACCGCTTCCGGTTATGAAAAGAAAATCACCAATGCCGCCGCCAGCGTCTCTGTTATTTCTCAGCAAGAGTTACAAACCAATAAATATAATGACTTAGGTGAAGCCCTGCGTTCTGTTGAAGGAGTAGATGTTGAAAGCAGCACCGGTAAAACCGGCGGTCTGGAGATCAGCATCCGTGGCATGCCTGCCAGCTATACCTTGATCCTGATTGACGGTATTCGTCAAAACGGCAGCAGCGACGTAACGCCAAACGGTTTCTCTGCCATGAATACCAGCTTTATGCCCCCGCTGGCGGCGATCGATCATATTGAGGTGATCCGCGGCCCGATGTCGACGCTTTATGGGTCCGACGCAATCGGTGGCGTGGTGAATATCATCACCAAAAAAAGCACCGATAAATGGAGCACTTCCATCAATACCGGCGTTAACCTGCAAGAGAGTAATAAATGGGGTAACAGTACGGTCGCCAACTTCTGGTCAAGCGGCCCGTTGATTGCGGGCGTACTGGATATGCAGGTTCGGGGGAGCACAACCCAGCGTCAGGGTTCCAGCGTCACCTCCCTCAGCGATACCGCCTCCACCCGCGTACCTTATCCTACCGAATCGGAAAACTATAATATTGGCACGCGCCTCGACTGGAAAACCAATGAGAACAATACGCTGTGGTTAGATCTCGACTCCGCCAGACAGCGCTATGACAACGATGACGGGCAGTTGGGCAACCTGACAGGGGGGTATGATAAAACGCTACGCTATGAGCGTAACAAAGTGACCCTCGGCCACGATACAGCCTTAACGTTCGGCACCTGGAAATCCTCCCTCGGCTGGAATGAAACCGAAAACAAAGGCCGGCAATTGGTATCTTCCGCACTCACACCAGAGAACGCAGGCCGGGCCGGTGACGCGCGTGAACTGAAGAACACCAACGTCATTCTTGACTCAGTGCTGCTGACGCCATTAGGTGATTCGCACCTCTTAACCCTTGGCGGAGAATACTGGGATGCCCGGATGAAAGATGGTGTGGTACTGGCCAATACCGGCGAGACGTTCCATCAAAAAACGTGGGCAGCCTATGCGGAAGATGAATGGCATATTCTCGACTCGCTGGCCTTAACCGCAGGAACACGCTATGAGCATAACGATGTCTTTGGCGGTCATCTCAGCCCGCGTGCCTATATGGTCTGGGACGCATCCGACGAATGGACCCTCAAAGGCGGTGTAACGACAGGTTATAAAGCACCATCACTAAGCCAGTTGCATAACGGGATCAGCGGTGTAACCGCACAGGGAACGGTGAATACGGTCGGTAACCCGGACCTCAAACCTGAGGAAAGTATCAGCTACGAAACCGGGCTGTATTACGAGAACGACGCCGGGCTTAACGCCAACATTACCGGCTTCTATACCGAATACAAAAATAAAATTGTCTCATATTCTATCGATGATAATACCAACAGCTATACCAACAGCGGCAAGGCAAGGACCGATGGCGTTGAATTTGCCAGCACCTTCCCTCTATGGTCGGATGTGCTGACCTTATCTCTCAACTACACCTACACTCAGAGCAAGCAAAAAGATGGTGACAATAAAGGCGCGCCATTAAGTTACACACCTAAACATATGGCTAACGCCCGTCTGAACTGGCAGGCAACGGAAGATATGAACGCCTGGCTCAGCGCACGTTATCGCGGCAAAGCCCCACGCTTTACCGAAAATTACGACAACCTTAGCGCGGTACAAAAGGCCGTCTATGACGATAAAGGCGCTGATTTAAAAGCCTGGACCGTTGTCGATATGGGGATGTCTTATAAGCTGACTAAAGATCTGACGCTTAATACGGCGGTTAATAACGTGCTGGATAAAGACTTTAGTGAGGTCAAATTGTACCAGGTGGGGCGTAATAGTACCTACGCAGGTGATTATTATCAGACTGCACAATCCACTACCGGATACGTAAACCCTGGTCGTAACTACTGGGTGTCTTTAAATTATCAGTTCTAATTTTATAAGATCCTGTTGGTCGGGGCACACTAATACCCCGACCAGCAGAATATTATTGAGAGAAGACACAAGATATAATCATCATCTTATTTTAACATATAAGAATATTTAAACAATTAATACAGAAATACCCCTTCCTGCACCATTAGATATAATGCCAAAACAATAATCCCGACGATACCGCCTAAAAACAGGACTGCGGCAATCGCAAGCTGATTGCGATTTGTGTTCTTCGCTTTGCTTCGCACATCCAACTTATTTTTCGCCGCTTTGTGACTTGAATCACGCTCCATCGCGAATGTTATATCTGCCATACCATTATCCAGTTGCTGTATATGAAAACACAAATAACCACCACATCGATAAGGGTATAGATTTTAAATAACAGAATCCGAGATTTGCCTCACGATAAAGATAATCGTCGGATTTTTGCTACCGAAGCAGATTTCATGCTCACTTTTCATCAATTAGGTTATCTTGTATTTATTCGACAAAAACCTTCACTTTAGGCTTTGACAGCAGAATCATGACGAACTCAGTGAAGGTTACTGGTTTATAGAAATAGTACCCTTGCAGGAAAACAATGTTGTTTTTGTTGAGATAATCAAGCTGAGCCTTCGTTTCAACCCCTTCAGCAACGATGCTTAAAGACAGCTTGCGCGCCAAATCGAGAACACAATCCAAAATTCGGGTTGAATCGGGAAGCTCATTTACCCTTCCCACAAAGCTCTGATCGATTTTAATGTAATCAATGTGCAGGTCATGCAAATAAGAAAGCCCAGAATAGCCCGTACCAAAATCATCCAGCGCAATCACAAAGCCATTCTCATGCAGGATATTGAGCCTCTGCACAAGATCTTCATCCACATCTAACGGCTCGCGCTCAGTAACTTCGATTACCAGATTGAGGTCATCGCGGTTAAAGCTATCCCTGTAATGCAGGCACTCCTGCACGAATGTAGGGGATGTGATATGGGATGCGCTGAAGTTAATGCCGACATGGAAGCCGGATGGCAGTTTGCTGGCAATGGCGTTCATATTCGCAGCGACCTGCCTCATCAGACTTTGAGTTAGTGGCACTATCAGGCCTGATTTTTCCGCTACAGGTATAAAGGATGCAGGAGAAATATACCCGGCTTTTGGATGTTTCCATCGGGCCAGCACTTCAACACCGCGTAACGTCCCCTCGCGACCATTTACGATAGGTTGATAAAAAGGCACGATCTCTCCTTTTACTATCGCCCTGCGCAACGTTTCTTCAGGGGTATCGTTCTTGTTCAGATACTTATCAATGGCATAAGCGGCTGCAAAAGACATTAACAGGATAAAAACCAGA
Source organism: Citrobacter freundii complex sp. 2024EL-00216 (assembly GCF_043945515.1). NCBI lineage: Bacteria > Pseudomonadati > Pseudomonadota > Gammaproteobacteria > Enterobacterales > Enterobacteriaceae > Citrobacter > Citrobacter freundii complex sp. 2024EL-00216. Next base: position 130,767 of record NZ_JBIMRA010000005.1, read on the forward strand.
ATCCCTGAACCCTGTGTAACCAGTCTTTTTGCACTAAACAGTGGCGGTTTATTATAAATAATACTGAACGGATACTTTGCGGAATTAACTTGACCAGACGCACGTGCGCTTGTTGTAACGGTTTTTACATCGCCCAATAAACCGAGTGCTGCGTCACCCACAAGCAACGAGTACGTTACTCCCGCTAACGGGACATTCATTGCCCCTCGGATATGCACGCCACTTATGGTGACGATGATACGGCCTGTGTGAAAACGTGTTTGATACAGCAGAACAGGTATTTCATTCTCGGTATTGCTTGCGGGAGTCAGTTGTAAATTAGTATCAGCTATAACGGGAATATGCTTAAGTAATATCCGATTACCCGGCAAAGATGTACACCAAACCTTCCCCTGTCGAATAATGATCAGCGTTCGCAAATGGGGTCGGAGCGCAGCTTCGGTTCCAAGTTGGTATTGCCCCTCCAAATCGCATTTTTTTTCAGCGATGTTCATAGCGGTACGGGTTGCCTGGAAAGCTTCATCAAGTATGTTATCCATATTTTTCGCGGCATATCTGGCCCCCCCGAGGTTTTCCATCGAAGATGAATACCAAAGCTGCATATTAAGAATAAAAACACCGATTAAAAAAAGACACACCGCAGCAGTTACCGGTAAAAGTGCTTTGCGCATTCTCATATCCTGTGGTGAAAGCCGATCGGTCGTTGCGATGAGCATTGACGTGTTCTAATTTATATCTACAGAGCATGGTAGACAGAAACAAAAGCCGCCATGCGCCCAGTCACATTTCCTCAATAACAACGTAACTTACTAATTTATTGATAAAATCATTACTGAAATTTGCAGTACAAAACCGGCGTTGCACCTCATCCAATTTTGCTATCATAGGAATGCACTAATAAGAGGTAATCAAATGAAAATCTTTATCACTGACAATGACGGGCACCTGATTCCTGTTGACGGAAAAAGCGTTGTCATCGAATTGAATAGTGGCGGAACCATCGAGATCGCCGAGGAGTACAGCCGGGACGATGTTCCTGAAGGCATTAATCTGTGGGGCGGACGAGAACCCTCCCCTTCACTCTCTTTCGAGGAAATCAAAGCCAGAACAGAAGGCCTGGGCGTTTATCCCATCGCAGCCAACGCTCTGCATGTATTTCCGTACAAACTTTCATCAAAAGAATGATCGCACACAGCAGACGAAGCGTTTTTCTCAAACCAAAGTAAGGCCATGGTTATCAAAAAAAACTCTGGCTTTGGGGGAAGTCAGTTCGCCGATATCTGCTACTTTTTAATTGCAGCCCATGCCGGCGCTGCATTATTTCATCACTATATACAGAAGGATAATACGCTTTTGAGAGTGATGCCTGAGCATAACCATTTGAATAATTAATAGATGATTAAAATATCAAGAACATAAGCACTCAAGACCGTATGTGCATGTTCTTAAATATTAATCGTCATCATAATGCTTATGTTTCTTGTGATCACTCATAGCCTCTTTGAAAGCATCCGCTTGTGTATTAGCGGCCTGCAGTCGACTCATATTAGCACTGTAATTATTCCAATATTCTTTTTCTTCGTGATAACAAACATCACGGCTAATTCCCTTCGCTTCGCACTTTGCTAAGCGTTGTTCTTCTGATACACAACCAGACATCAATGAAACAGCAGAAAACGCAACCAATATTATCATTAATTTATTCATATAAATAACCTTAGAATGTCCAGCCGGCGCCGACTACAATACTATTAGCTTGTGCGCCAAAGACCTTAGAACCTTCATAGCCTGCATCAACAGTGAAACCTGCAATGGGGGTAAACTGAATACCAGCGCCATAGGCAAAACCTGTAGAAGTGTCAGTTTCACCATTAGCTTTGATCGCACCTCTCCCAATACCCGCCATTACATAAGGTTTTACCACATCATTTACTTTATAACTTGCGCCGACTAATGCAGAACCATAACCACGATCTATATCATTATCGTCATTTGCTGAAATGGTTAAGGATGTCATAACACCAAAATCACTCTCATCTGGGGTATAACCATATTTAGCGTTAAAACCATTAAGGTTCTGTCCATCTGTCCGGGTATGTACATAACCGCCGGTGACTACGCTTTCTCCTGCATAAACTGTCATAGCAAAACATAATGTAACAGCCACTAAACCTGTTTTTAAACTTAGCATTTTAATAACCATTTTCATCATCAACTAATAGTAAGTAACACACATAATAAGGAATCATGCTTTGAATTTTATTTCTCAAGCATGTTGCCAACAGAAAAACAGAAAGGTAAAAAAACATCAATCGGAGAAAATGTTCTTTTTTGGACATTACTAATATTCAGAATAATCAACTGTCATAACACGCTGATAAAAATGGACTTAAAATTAGAGTAAAAAATCTTAAAACGCTTCTTCCTTTTACATATTCCCGATATTTTCCTTATTGTTAAAATGATTATTTTCCATCTGATAATCAATAAGATACAAACACCACTCAATTATAGTTAGTTCTCATACCCGAATAGAGTTAAATAAAGAAATATTGACAGCCATGGATATTTTTTATCAAAAAATAAAATTGTAATGGCAAAGATAAAAATTTGATCTTCAGTGCTATTTAAATGAGTTTAATAGTATGAGCGCCAGGAAAGCATTTTACAGGTAAAAAAAACGGGAACCACTCGGCTCCCGTTCTCATACAACCCAGTATCTGGATTACATGTTTTCGATGATTGCGTCACCAAACTCTGAACATTTCAGCAACTTAGCACCGTCCATCAGACGTTCGAAATCGTAAGTTACGGTCTTGGCGTTGATCGCGCCTTCCATACCTTTAACAATTAAATCAGCCGCTTCGGTCCAACCCATATGGCGCAGCATCATTTCAGCAGACAGAATGATGGAACCTGGGTTTACTTTATCCTGACCTGCATACTTCGGTGCAGTACCGTGGGTAGCTTCGAACAGAGCGCATTCGTCACCGATGTTTGCACCCGGCGCGATACCAATACCACCAACCTGTGCGGCCAGCGCATCGGAGATGTAGTCACCGTTCAGGTTCATACAGGCAATCACGTCATACTCAGCCGGGCGCAGCAGGATCTGTTGCAGGAACGCATCGGCGATAACGTCCTTAACCACGATCTCTTTACCGGTTTTCGGGTTCTTGATTTTCACCCATGGACCGCCGTCGATCAGTTCACCACCGAATTCTTCACGCGCTAACTGGTAACCCCAGTCTTTGAACGCGCCTTCGGTGAACTTCATGATGTTGCCTTTGTGTACCAGGGTAACTGAATCACGATCGTTGGCGATGGCGTATTCAATCGCTGCACGTACCAGACGTTTAGTCCCTTCTTCAGAACACGGTTTGATACCAATACCGCAATGTTCCGGGAAGCGGATTTTCTTCACGCCCATCTCTTCGCGCAGGAATTTAATCACTTTCTCAGCATCGGCAGAGTCAGCTTTCCACTCGATACCCGCGTAGATGTCTTCGGAGTTTTCGCGGAAGATGACCATGTCGGTCAGTTCAGGGTGTTTAACCGGGCTTGGTGTGCCCTGATAATAACGCACCGGACGCAGGCAGACATACAGGTCAAGTTCCTGACGCAGAGCTACGTTCAGAGAGCGAATACCGCCGCCAACAGGGGTGGTCAGAGGGCCTTTAATGGCAACACGATATTCACGAATCAGATCTAAGGTTTCAGCAGGCAGCCAGACGTCCTGGCCATAAACCTGAGTGGATTTCTCGCCGGTGTAGATTTCCATCCAGGAGATTTTACGCTCGCCTTTATAGGCTTTCTCGACAGCAGCATCGACAACTTTGATCATCGGTGGGGTTACATCAACGCCGATACCGTCGCCTTCAATGAACGGGATAATCGGATTTTCAGGAACGTTGAGTTTGCCGTTTTGCAGGGTGATCTTCTTACCTTCCGCCGGAACAACTACTTTGCTTTCCATTCACCTCTCCTTCGAGCGCTTCTGGTTCTGCTCGTCTGTCATCACGCTGCATGTGCGTTTGCGTCCTGCTACACGGATGCGTTAGAGCAATTTTTTGTTAATGATTTGTAATGAGCGTGTCAATACTACCCTATTGTTCGCCGCCATGAAAGACACTCGTTCTTAGGCTATAATGCGGCAATTGATATAATCTGAAAATACCATGCAAAAAACTTCTTTTAGAAATCACCGGGTTGAGCGATTCAGCTCACGACAAGTCACTAAGCAGCGTAAAGAAAACCAGCCAAAACGCGTGGTTTTGTTCAATAAACCCTACGATGTTTTGCCACAATTTACTGACGAGGCTGGCAGAAGCACGTTAAAAGATTTTATTCCCGTGCCGGGAATTTATGCGGCGGGCCGACTCGACCGGGACAGCGAAGGGCTTTTGGTGCTGACCAATGACGGCGCTCTGCAGGCGCGGTTAACGCAACCCGGTAAGCGTACCGGGAAAATTTATTACGTCCAGGTTGAAGGTGAGCCGACAGCAGAAGCGCTGGACGCCCTGCGTAACGGAGTAACGCTCAATGATGGCCCCACTCTACCCGCAGGCATTGAAGTAGTAGAGGAACCCGTATGGCTGTGGCCGAGAAATCCGCCGATTCGGGAACGGAAAAACATTCCCACCAGTTGGTTGAAAGTTACCTTATATGAAGGTCGCAACCGTCAGGTACGTCGTATGACAGCGCATGTTGGATTTCCTACGCTGCGCCTCATCCGCTATGCCATGGGGGATTACACGCTGGAAAATCTTGCTAACGGCGAGTGGCGGGAACTGAAATCGTAACCGTATGGTTTAACGTGAGTGTTAACAGGGAAGAATGAAAAAAAATGGATAAGCAGCTTTTTGCAGCACTCATCCTGCTCGGCGTGTCACCGTTTTGTTCAGCAAAACTGGACTGTGAGACAATTGCCGGAACAGCAGCAGGAGAGGCAAACTACCTTTATGAGTCTGCCAAAGTAAAAACCGACTCACGCCTGCATTTCTATTCTGCACCAGCAACAGAGTGTCAACTCCCCGCGTTCATGGTCAATGGCGACACCGTCGAGGTACTCAGGAGTTCACAGCGCTACAAAAGCACGGACATGCTTTCCAAAGATGAGCCTTATCGTTACGTACGTTATCGGGACGCTAAAGGAACCTTCGCCACCGGCTGGGTCTCAGTTAATGGATTAACGCCGTTATCCAGTCCGCTTGCAGTAAGCGCGTCTTGCCAGACATGGGCAAATAAAGCGATGTCGCAGCGCGGGTTCTTACCCTCCTCCTCCGCAAACCACTATCAGGTAACAGGAGACACCCGCGCATGGTTCTATGCGATGCCAACCGAACAGTGTCGCAGCCCGTCCTTATTTTTAGTGCCCGGCGACCTCATCTCTGTACAAGAACAATCCAACGATGATTTTATGGAAGCGGTCTATTACACCACCGATCGCCAAATCATACGCGGCTGGTTAAAAAAGTCGCAGTTACAGGCTATAAACAGCGGTGACCACTATCGCGACGACATCAACCCGCTGTCGACAGAAAAGGCAACGAGAGTCGCCACCCTTGGGCTACGTCACGACCACCAATGTGTCTTTTATGAAAGCTGGAATGCTAAAAAGGCCATTGAGATTATCGTGCGCGAGGATCATCAAACCGCATTGTGCCGTGGAGGGGCCGACCCGCAAACGTCACCTCCCGTGGCTTATATCAGTATCGACAAGGCCAGCGGTGAAATTAGCTGGCCAGATGTTACCGAAGGATTTGCTGAGGAATAAGGGGAAAACATGTTCAAACCGCACGTCACGGTCGCCTGCATTGTGCATGCAGAAGATAAATTCTTAGTCGTTGAAGAAACGATCAATGGTAAAGCCTTGTGGAATCAACCCGCAGGACACCTGGAAGCCGATGAAACGCTGGTGCAAGCCGCAGCACGCGAACTGTGGGAAGAAACGGGCATTAAAGCGCAGCCACAGCATTTCATTCGTATGCATCAATGGATTGCGCCAGACAGAACGCCCTTTTTGCGTTTTCTTTTCTCTATCGAGCTTGCCAATATGTGCGCTACAGAACCCCATGACAGCGATATAGATTGCTGTCGTTGGGTCAGCGCAGAAGAGATTTTCTCTGCGCCAAACCTGCGTTCGCCGTTGGTTGCAGAGAGTATTCGCTGTTATCAGAGCGGACAGCGCTACCCACTGGCCATGATCGGCGAATTTAACTGGCCGTTTACAGAGGGTGTCAAGTAAAGGGCTGCGTGCTAGAATATGCCGCCTTGAAGTTCAATGTCGTGAGTATTCCTATGTCTGAAAGCCCAAAAAAAGTGATCGTCGGCATGTCCGGCGGTGTCGATTCCTCCGTTTCTGCCTGGCTGTTACAACAACAGGGCTATCAGGTAGAAGGCCTGTTCATGAAGAACTGGGAAGAGGACGATGGCGAGGAATACTGCACAGCGGCCGCCGACCTTGCGGATGCTCAGGCTGTCTGTGACAAACTCGGCATTGAACTGCATACCGTCAACTTTGCCGCAGAATACTGGGACAACGTCTTTGAACTGTTCCTTGAAGAGTACAAAGCGGGCCGTACGCCGAACCCGGATATTCTGTGCAATAAAGAAATTAAGTTTAAAGCCTTCCTTGAGTTTGCCGCCGAAGATTTAGGTGCCGATTACATCGCCACCGGTCACTACGTGCGTCGCGCGGATGTCGACGGCAAAAGCCGCCTGCTGCGTGGGCTCGATGGCAATAAAGACCAGAGTTATTTCCTCTATACGCTCGGCCATGAGCAAATCGCGCAAAGCCTGTTCCCGGTCGGTGAACTGGAAAAACCGCAGGTGCGTAAAATTGCCGAAGATCTTGGTCTGATTACGGCCAAGAAAAAAGACTCCACCGGCATCTGCTTCATTGGCGAACGTAAGTTCCGCGAGTTTCTTGGTCGTTACCTGCCGGCTCAGCCAGGCAAAATCATCACCGTTGACGGCGAAGAGATTGGCCAGCATCAGGGGCTGATGTACCACACTCTGGGTCAGCGTAAAGGTCTGGGTATTGGCGGAACGAAAGAAGGGACAGAAGATCCATGGTATGTGGTGGATAAAGACGTTGAGAACAACATTCTGGTTGTCGCTCAGGGTCATGAACATCCACGTCTGATGTCCGTTGGCCTGGTGGCGCAACAGCTGCATTGGGTCGATCGCGAACCGTTCACCGGCACCATGCGCTGCACGGTGAAAACCCGCTATCGTCAGACCGACATTCCGTGCACCGTTAAGGCACTGGATGCTGAGCGTATTGAAGTCATTTTCGACGAGCCAGTCGCGGCGGTCACGCCGGGTCAGTCGGCTGTCTTTTACAATGGCGAAGTGTGCCTCGGCGGCGGCATTATCGAACAACGATTGCCTCTGCCGGTATAATTACTTACACATTTGATACAAGGAAGCAGTGAACGTGGCAAAGAATTATTATGACATCACCCTCGCCCTGGCAGGCATTTGTCAGTCGGCACGCCTGGTGCAGGAACTGGCGCACCAGGGGCATTGTGATGCCGATGCATTACACGTTTCACTGAACAGTGTCATCGACATGAATCCCAGCTCTACGCTGGGCGTGTTTGGCGGCAGCGAAGCCAACCTGCGTCTTGGCCTTGAAACGCTGCTTGGCGTGCTGAACGCCAGCAGTCGTCAGGGACTGAATGCGGAACTCACCCGCTATACGCTAAGCCTGATGGTGCTGGAGCGTAAGCTGTCAGCAGCCAAGGGCGCTATGGACACGCTGGGAGACCGTATTAGCGGCTTGCAGCGCCAGCTGGACCATTTTGATTTGCAGTCAGAAACGTTGATGAGTGCGATGGCTGGCATTTATGTTGACGTCATCAGCCCACTCGGCCCGCGTATTCAGGTCACGGGTTCCCCGGCCATCCTTCAGAGCCCACAAGTACAGGCTAAAGTACGCGCTTCGCTGCTGGCTGGCATCCGTGCTGCCGTGCTCTGGCATCAGGTTGGTGGAGGCCGTCTGCAACTCATGTTTTCTCGTAATCGCCTGACGACTCAGGCAAAACAAATTCTTGCTCATTTAACCCCGGAGTTGTGATCTATGGAATTATCCTCACTGACCGCCGTTTCCCCTGTTGATGGACGCTACGGCGATAAAGTCAGCGCGCTGCGCGGGATTTTCAGCGAATACGGTTTGCTGAAATTCCGTGTACAGGTTGAAGTACGCTGGCTGCAAAAACTGGCCGCGCACGCAGCGATCAAGGAAGTTCCTGCTTTTGCTGCCGACGCAATCGGTTTCCTTGATGCGATCGTCGCTAACTTCAATGAAGAAGATGCTGCGCGCATCAAAATCATTGAGCGTACGACCAACCATGATGTGAAGGCAGTTGAGTATTTCCTGAAAGAGAAAGTGGCGGATATCCCGGAACTGCATGCTGTTTCCGAATTTATCCACTTTGCGTGTACTTCAGAAGACATCAACAACCTGTCTCACGCGCTGATGCTGAAAACCGCACGCGACGAAGTGGTTCTGCCGTACTGGCGTAAGCTTATCGACGCAGTGAAAGATCTGTCTGTACAGTATCGCGATATTCCTCTGCTCTCCCGTACCCACGGTCAGCCAGCCACCCCGTCTACGCTAGGCAAAGAAATGGCTAACGTGGCTTACCGTATGGAGCGTCAGTATCGTCAGCTCAACCAGGTTGAAATTCTTGGTAAGATCAATGGTGCAGTCGGTAACTATAATGCCCACATCGCTGCTTACCCGGAAGTTGACTGGCATCAGTTCAGCGAAGAGTTTGTCACCTCGCTGGGCATCCAGTGGAATCCGTACACCACGCAGATTGAGCCGCACGACTACATTGCCGAGCTGTTTGACTGCATCGCCCGTTTCAACACCATCCTGATCGACTTTGACCGCGATGTCTGGGGTTACGTGGCGCTGAACCATTTTAAACAGAAAACCATCGCGGGTGAAATCGGCTCTTCCACCATGCCGCACAAAGTTAACCCCATTGATTTCGAAAATTCCGAGGGTAACCTGGGTCTGTCTAACGCGGTACTGCAGCATCTGGCAAGCAAACTGCCGGTCTCCCGCTGGCAGCGTGACCTGACTGACTCTACCGTTCTGCGTAACCTGGGCGTAGGTATTGGCTATGCGCTGATCGCGTATCAGTCCACGCTGAAGGGCGTGAGCAAACTGGAAGTGAACCGCGATCATCTGCTGGATGAACTGGATCATAACTGGGAAGTTCTGGCAGAGCCGATTCAGACCGTGATGCGTCGCTACGGTATTGAGAAGCCGTACGAGAAGCTGAAAGAACTGACCCGCGGTAAGCGCGTTGACGCCGAAGGTATGAAGCAGTTTATCGACAGTCTGGCGCTGCCGGAAGAAGAGAAAACTCGCCTGAAAGCAATGACGCCTGCCAATTATATTGGTCGCGCCATCACCATGGTTGATGAACTGAAGTAATCTGTTTGATGCCGGAGCGCGCTTGCGCCTGTTCCGGCCTTCCGTTCATATCGTAGTAAGCCGGAAAGCATCAGCGCCTCCGGCTTTTTTTTGCCTGCGAGATTATCCCTTCCCCCGGTTTATTAAATGTTTATCCCCACAGCCACATAATCAGCGTTAAACTATTCATACCATTATTTTAGGGAGAAACGATGATGCGCGTACTGGTTGTCGAGGATAATGCTTTATTACGCCACCACCTCAAGGTTCAGTTACAGGATTTAGGGCATCAGGTGGATGATGCAGAAGATGCGAAGGAAGCGGACTATTATCTGAATGAACATCTGCCGGATATCGCGATCGTTGATTTAGGACTCCCCGATGAAGATGGTTTGTCGCTGATCCGCCGCTGGCGCAGTAATGAGGTTTCGCTGCCGATTCTGGTATTAACCGCGCGTGAAGGCTGGCAGGATAAAGTGGAAGTCCTCAGCGCCGGTGCTGACGATTACGTCACCAAACCGTTTCACATCGAAGAAGTGGCTGCGCGCATGCAGGCACTGATGCGCCGCAACAGCGGTCTGGCATCGCAAATTATCTCCCTTCCGCCTTTTCAGGTGGACCTCTCTCGACGCGAGTTATCCGTCAATGATGAAGTTATCAAGCTCACTGCATTTGAATACACCATTATGGAAACCCTCATCCGTAATAATGGCAAAGTGGTCAGTAAAGATTCGCTCATGCTGCAGCTTTACCCGGATGCCGAGCTGCGCGAAAGTCACACCATTGATGTTCTAATGGGGCGTCTGCGTAAGAAAATTCAGGCGCAGTATCCGGACGACGTCATCACCACCGTGCGTGGTCAGGGATATCTTTTTGAACTGCGCTAATGAATAAACTATTGCGTCATTTTTTCCCGCTATCGCTGCGGTTGCGCTTTTTACTGGCAACCGCAGGCGTGGTGTTGGTGCTCTCGCTGGCCTACGGCATGGTTGCTCTGGTGGGCTACAGCGTCAGCTTTGATAAGACAACGTTTCGCCTGCTGCGGGGTGAAAGTAATCTGTTTTATACCCTGGCAAAGTGGGAAAACGGCAAGATAAACGTCGAGCTGCCTGAACATCTCGATATGCAAAGCCCAACAATGTCGCTGATCTATAACGAAAGCGGTGAGTTGTTGTGGGCTCAGCGCAATGTTCCCTGGCTGACGAAAAGTATCCAACCGGACTGGCTAAAAACGAACGGTTTTCATGAAATTGAAGCCAATGTAGACGCCACCAGTACTTTACTGGGCGAAGATCACTCCGCTCAGCAGCAGTTAAAAGAAGTCAGAGAAGATGATGACGACGCCGAAATGACCCACTCCGTGGCGGTGAACGTCTACCCCGCCACAGCCAGAATGCCGCAACTGACCATTGTGGTTGTCGACACTATTCCTATAGAGCTAAAGCGCTCGTATATGGTCTGGAGCTGGTTTATTTATGTGCTGGTCGCCAATCTGTTGCTGGTCATTCCGTTGTTATGGGTGGCTGCGTGGTGGAGCCTACGGCCGATTGAATCACTGGCGCGTGAAGTCCGTGAGCTTGAGGAACATCATCGTGAGATGCTAAATCCCGCCACCACACGCGAACTGACCAGCCTGGTTCGTAATCTCAATCGGCTTTTAAAAAGCGAACGTGAGCGCTACGATAAATACCGCACCACATTAACCGATCTCACTCATAGCCTGAAAACGCCACTGGCGGTACTGCAAAGTACGTTGCGCTCAATGCGTAATGAAAAGATGAACGTCAGCGACGCAGAGCCTATCATGCTGGAACAAATCAGCCGTATTTCCCAACAGATAGGCTATTACCTGCATCGCGCCAGTATGCGTGGCAGCAGTGCCCTACTCAGTCGCGAGCTGCACCCGGTCGCGCCGTTGCTGGATAAGCTCACCTCGGCGCTGAATAAGGTGTATCAGCGTAAAGGGGTCAACATTAATCTCGATATCTCACCTGAGATCAGCTTTGTGGGCGAACAGAATGACTTTGTCGAGGTGTTGGGCAACGTCTTGGATAACGCCTGTAAATATTGTCTGGAGTTTGTCGAGATTTCGGCGCAACTGTCTGAGGATCAGCTGCATATTCTGGTCGAAGACGATGGTCCTGGTATTCCGCAAAGCAAACGGGAAGTTGTGTTTGACCGCGGACAGCGCGTAGATACGCTACGTCCAGGACAAGGCGTCGGTCTGGCGGTGGCGCGAGAAATCACCGAACAGTATGACGGGCAGATTATTGCTGGTGATAGCCTGCTGGGTGGTGCGCGCATGGAAGTTATTTTTGGTCGACAGCAGCCGGGCCAGAAAGACGAGTAATCGTCGCATGTAATAAATATGTACTGACTTCACGCTTGAGGTTAAGTATCCGTTATAATCGGTTGCAGATACCAGCCTGCGGGATGCTCACTATGGAATACCAACTCACACTTAATTGGCCCGATTTTCTTGAACGCCACTGGCAGAAACGCCCGGTGGTCTTAAAACGCGGGTTTAATAACTTTATTGATCCTCTTTCTCCTGACGAACTGGCTGGACTGGCAATGGAAAGCGAAGTCGACAGCCGACTCGTCAGCCATCAGGATGGTAAATGGCAGGTTAGCCATGGTCCCTTCGAAAGCTACGACCATCTTGGCGAGAACAACTGGTCTTTGCTGGTGCAGGCGGTCAACCACTGGCACGAACCTACCGCCGCGCTGATGCGCCCGTTCCGTGAATTACCGGACTGGCGTATCGACGATCTGATGATTTCTTTCTCTGTACCCGGTGGAGGCGTTGGCCCGCACCTGGATCAGTACGATGTATTTATCATTCAGGGAACCGGTCGTCGTCGCTGGCGCGTAGGCGAAAAGCTGCAGTTGAAGCAGCACTGCCCTCACCCGGATCTCCTTCAGGTCGACCCGTTTGAAGCTATCATCGATGAAGAGCTGGAACCCGGCGATATCCTGTACATTCCACCGGGATTCCCGCACGAAGGCTATGCGTTAGAAAACGCGATGAACTATTCGGTTGGCTTCCGTGCGCCAAACACTCGCGAGCTGATCAGCGGCTTCGCCGATTACGTTTTACAACGCGAACTGGGCAGCACCTATTACAGCGATCCTGATCTGCCACCGCGCGATCATCCGGCAGATGTTCTGCCGCAGGAAATGGACAAGCTGCGCGAAATGATGCTGGGCCTGATTAACCAGCCAGAACATTTCCAGCAGTGGTTTGGCGAGTTTATTTCTCAGTCTCGTCATGAGCTGGATATTGCTCCGCCGGAGCCACCGTATCAGCCAGACGAAATTTATGATGCCCTGAAACAAGGTGATGTGTTAGTGCGTCTGGGCGGATTGCGCGTATTGCGCATTGGCGACGACGTCTACGCTAACGGTGAGAAAATTGATTCACCGCATCGTCCTGCGCTGGAAGCGCTGGCCAGTCATATTGTGCTGACGGCTGAGAACTTTGAGGATGCGCTGGAAGATCCTTCTTTCCTTGCCATGCTTGCCGCGCTGGTCAACAGCGGGTACTGGTTCTTCGAAGGGTAATGCGGACTGTGCCTGATGCGACGCCATGCGTCTTATCAGGCCTACTGGAGTGAAATATTGTAGGCCGGATAAGCAAAGCGCCATCCGGCAACTACACATATTTTATTTTTGTTTCGCGGCCAATTCAGCAATACGCACAATCACCTGCACCGCTTTTTCCATTCCTTCCAGGGTTACAAACTCCTGCTTACCATGATAGTTGTAGCCACCGGTGAACAGATTCGGACACGGTAATCCCATAAATGACAGCTGTGCGCCGTCAGTGCCGCCACGGATCGGTTTCAGCACCGGCTCAATATCGCAATCGCGCATCGCCTGCTGGGCGATATCCAGCACGTGCGGATGCTCAATCACTTTTTCGCGCATATTGTAGTAACTGTCTTCAATCACCAGTTCGATATAGCAGTCCGGGTGTAACCCTTTGCCGACCTTCTTGGCGATATCCATGATCTTGCGTTTACGCGCTTCAAACTGCTTACGGTCAAAATCACGAATAATGTAGTGCATATCCGCCCGATCGACCGTCCCTTTCATGCTCGCCAGATGATAAAAGCCTTCGTAGCCTTCCGTCTTCTCCGGGCTTTCATCTGCCGGGACCTCAGCGTGAATACGCGCCGCCAGCGACAGCGCATTCACCATCACCCCTTTTGCGGTGCCGGGATGCACATTGTTGCCAACAATTTTGATATTGACCGACGCGGCGTTGAAGTTTTCAAACTCCAGCTCACCTACGCCACCACCGTCAACGGTATAGGCCCACTGCGCATCGAATGCCGCAACATCAAAATGCTTCGCCCCTTTACCCACTTCTTCGTCCGGCGTAAAGGCTACGCGGATATCACCGTGCGGAATATCTTTTTGGATAAGCACAGCCAGCGCGGTCATGATTTCCGCCACGCCTGCTTTATCATCCGCGCCCAGCAACGTTTTACCGTCTGTGGTGATCAGCGTCTGACCCAGAAGTTGATGCAGCACCGGGAACATCACCGGCGATAAAACTTCATCACCAATGCCTAACGCAATATCGCCACCGCGATAGTTTTCAACGATTTGCGGATTGACATTTTTACCGCTGAAATCCGGTGAGGTATCCACATGGGAAATAAAGCCGATCGCGGGAATATTGCCAGCAACGTTTGCGGGTAACGTTCCCATCAGCGTACCTTTTTCGCTCAGTGAAATATTAACCAGCCCCATCTCTTCGAGCTGTTGTTTGAGCAGTTGTAATAATTTCCACTGTCCTTCGGTGCTGGGAACCTGCCGCACGCCCGATTTTGATTGGGTGTCCAGCGACACGTAGTGTAAAAAACGCTCAAGTAGTTTATCCATGCAGTCACCCTCACTTTTTGTGACAACATTATCAATAAGCAACAAAAGACAAATATTGCGTCAGGTCACTTTTATCCCCGCAAGTGAGAATATTTCGCCCTGACATCCCCTCTGACTATAGGGCTAAGTCAGTAATTCGCAACAAGGATTGGCGATTACAATGGTTTGCCGTAGAATAACGGCCCTCATTAAGAGTCATCAAGGTGGTTAACCACAAACCCCGCATCGGTCAGCCATCCGTTGCGTTTACATGGGACAGAGTAAAAAATTGAATAAACAACCGCGTTCGCTTTCTCCACTGGTGCAATTAGCGGGAATTCGCAAAAGTTTCGATGGCAAAGAGGTGATTTCCAGCCTGGATTTGACCATCAATAATGGCGAGTTTCTTACGCTGCTTGGCCCCTCTGGCTGCGGTAAAACAACCGTTCTTCGCCTGATTGCCGGTCTGGAAACGGTTGATTCCGGTCATATTTTGTTGGACAACGAGGACATCACTCACGTTCCAGCGGAAAATCGCTACGTGAATACCGTCTTCCAAAGCTATGCGCTATTCCCCCACATGACTGTGTTTGAAAATGTGGCCTTTGGTTTGCGCATGCAAAAAACGCCCGCAGCCGACATTTCTCCCCGCGTTACCGAAGCCCTGCGCATGGTGCAACTGGAAGAGTTCGCCCAGAGAAAACCGCATCAACTTTCCGGCGGACAGCAGCAGCGCGTAGCGATTGCCCGAGCAGTGGTCAACAAACCCCGCTTACTCTTGTTAGATGAATCCCTCTCTGCGCTGGACTACAAACTGCGTAAGCAGATGCAGAATGAACTGAAAGCACTGCAGCGTAAGCTTGGTATCACTTTTGTCTTTGTCACACACGATCAGGAAGAAGCGCTAACCATGTCCGACCGCATCGTGGTGATGCGCGATGGTAAGATTGAGCAGGACGGTACGCCGCGCGAAATCTACGAAGAGCCAAAGAATCTGTTTGTCGCCGGGTTTATCGGCGAGATCAATATGTTTAACGCCACGGTGATTGAACGTCTGGATGAACAGCGTGTTCGTGCTAACGTTGAAGGCCGCGAGTGCAATATTTATGTCAACTTCGCGGTAGTTCCCGGACAAAAGCTGCACGTCCTGTTACGCCCTGAAGATTTGCGCGTTGATGAAATCAATGATGATAATCATATCGAAGGCCTGATCGGCTACGTGCGCGAACGCAACTACAAAGGCATGACGCTGGAGTCGGTTGTAGAACTGGAAAATGGCAAGATGGTGATGGTCAGCGAATTCTTCAACGAAGACGATCCTGACTTTGACCACTCGCTCGACCAGAAAATGGCAATTAACTGGGTAGAAAGCTGGGAGGTCGTACTGGCTGATGAAGAGCACAAGTAAATTCCAGAGTGTGGTGATCTTCACCATTGTCGGTTGGCTTGTGTTATTTGTCTTTCTGCCCAACCTGATGATCATCGGCACCAGCTTTTTGACCCGTGACGACGCCAATTTCGTCAAAATGGTCTTTACGCTGGAGAACTATACGCGCCTGCTCGATCCGCTCTATTTTGAGGTACTGGTTCACTCCCTCAATATGGCGCTGATTGCCACGCTCGCCTGTCTGGTACTCGGCTACCCGTTTGCCTGGTTTTTGGTGAAACTGCCGGAAAAAGTACGCCCGCTGCTGCTGTTCCTGCTGATTGTTCCGTTCTGGACCAATTCTCTGATTCGCATCTACGGACTCAAAATTTTCCTCAGTACCAAAGGCTATCTCAACGAGTTTCTGTTATGGCTCGGCGTTATCGATACACCCATTCGCATTATGTTTACTCCCAGCGCGGTGATTATCGGGCTGGTATACATCCTGCTGCCGTTTATGGTGATGCCGCTCTATTCCAGCATTGAAAAGCTCGATAAACCGCTGCTGGAAGCCGCACGCGATTTAGGCGCCAGTAAGCTTCAGACCTTCACCCGCATCATTATTCCGTTGACGATGCCGGGGATTATCGCCGGATGCCTGCTGGTCATGCTGCCCGCAATGGGGCTGTTTTACGTTTCCGACTTAATGGGCGGCGCGAAAAACCTGCTGATTGGTAACGTAATTAAAGTTCAGTTCCTGAACATTCGCGACTGGCCGTTTGGCGCCGCCACCAGCATAACGCTGACTATCGTGATGGGGCTGATGCTGCTGGTCTACTGGCGCGCCTCCCGCCTGCTGAATAAGAGGGTAGAACTCGAATGATCGGTCGACTGCTTCGCGGCGGTTTTATGACCGCTATCTACGCGTATCTGTACATTCCAATCATTATTTTGATTGTGAACTCCTTTAACAGCTCGCGCTTTGGCATCAACTGGCAAGGTTTTACGACCAAGTGGTACGGTCTGCTGGTGAACAACGACAGCCTGCTGCAGGCGGCGCAGCACTCGCTGACCATGGCGGTGCTCTCCGCCACGTTCGCCACGCTGATCGGTTCACTTACTGCGGTCGCGCTTTATCGTTACCGTTTTCGCGGTAAACCGTTCGTCAGTGGCATGCTGTTCGTGGTGATGATGTCGCCGGATATTGTGATGGCAATATCTCTGCTGGTGCTGTTTATGCTGATCGGCATTCAACTGGGCTTCTGGTCGCTGCTGTTCTCGCATATCACTTTTTGTCTGCCTTTTGTGGTGGTGACGGTTTACTCTCGCCTGAAAGGTTTTGATGTCCGCATGCTTGAGGCGGCTAAAGATTTGGGTGCCAGCGAAGTAACTATTCTGCGCAAGATAATACTGCCACTGGCTATGCCTGCGGTGGCTGCGGGTTGGTTGCTGAGTTTTACGCTGTCGATGGATGATGTTGTTGTTTCATCTTTCGTCACCGGACCGGGTTATGAAATTTTGCCATTAAAAATCTACTCAATGGTTAAAGTCGGCGTATCACCAGAGGTGAACGCGCTGGCGACCATTTTGTTGGTTCTGTCGCTGGTTATGGTGATTGCCAGCCAGCTTATTGCACGTGATAAAACCAAGGGCCGCTAAGGCCCTTAATTCAGGGGACGTTAAATGATGAAAAAATGGTCACGCCACCTGCTCGCGGCGGGTGCTCTGGCACTGGGCATGAGCGCCGCTCACGCGAATGACAACAACACGCTCTATTTCTATAACTGGACCGAGTACGTCCCACCGGGGCTGCTGGAGCAGTTCACCAAAGAAACCGGCATTAAGGTTATCTATTCGACCTACGAGTCGAATGAAACCATGTACGCCAAGCTCAAAACCTATAAAGACGGCGCATACGATTTGGTGGTCCCGTCCACCTATTACGTCGATAAAATGCGTAAAGAAGGCATGATCCAGAAGATCGACAAGTCGACGTTGACCAACTTCCACAACCTCGATCCGGAAATGCTCAACAAGCCGTTTGACCCAAACAATGACTACTCCATCCCGTATATCTGGGGTGCAACGGCCATTGGCGTCAACAGCGATGCTATCGATCCGAAAACCGTCACCAGTTGGGCCGATCTGTGGAAGCCGGAGTACAAAGGCAGTCTGCTGTTAACGGATGATGCGCGAGAAGTGTTCCAGATGGCGCTGCGCAAGCTGGGATATTCCGGCAATACCACCGATCCTAAAGAGATTGAAGCCGCCTATAACGAGTTGAAGAAGCTGATGCCTAACGTTGCGGCATTTAACTCTGACAACCCGGCCAACCCGTATATGGAAGGCGAAGTTAATCTGGGGATGGTGTGGAACGGCTCCGCGTATGTTGCGCGTCAGGCGGGCACACCGTTGGAAGTGGTATGGCCGAAAGAAGGTGGCATTTTCTGGATGGACAGCCTGTCTATTCCGGCTAACGCGAAAAACAAAGAAGGTGCGCTGAAGCTGATTAACTTCCTGCTGCGCCCGGACGTCGCGAAAGAAGTCGCAGAAACTATCGGTTACCCGACGCCGAACCTGGCAGCACGCAAGCTGTTAAGTCCTGAGGTCGCGAACGACAAAACGCTCTACCCTGACGCGGAAACCATCAACAAAGGGGAATGGCAAAACGATGTCGGTTCCGCCAGCGCTATCTACGAAGAGTATTATCAGAAGCTAAAAGCAGGACGCTAATACTCGTGCAACCCGGCAGGCGTCGCTGCGCCGGGTTGCTACCTGCCAATCCCTACTTTTTACGCCTTTCGGCTGATTCCCGCTCCCCAGTTTCTGGCTATGCTTACAGTATTCCAGGCCGGCTTCTGAGGCTTCCAATGACAACGCTCTGGCTGCTACTTGAGTTGGCTAATCTGATCGTATTTACGCTGGTGATTATCTCGTGCAGCCTGGTTTACATTACCCGACTACCCATGTGGCTGAGCGCACTGGGGCTGATCTGTTGTTTTTACATCGTTGGATTTTTGATTATGGCGGCCCTGCGTGAGGACCGCCAGCTTGTACAGGCTTAAACAGTATTATCCGGATAGCCGTTACAGCCCTTTCAATAACTTCTCAACGAACTCAGGCACTACCTGGCTTGCCGGACCGTAATACTTCTCTTCAAACTCACTGCCTACCTGGCTCGGTTCGAGATTGAGTTCTACCGTATGTGCCCCATGCAGCCGCGCCTCATGCACAAAACCCGCTGCCGGATAAACATGTCCCGATGTGCCAATCGCAATGAACACATCTGCCATTGCCAGTGCCATATAAATTTCATCCATACCCAGCGGCATTTCACCAAACCACACTACGTGTGGTCGCAGCGGTGCCGGAAACTGGCAGCAATGACATTTATCTTCCGGTGTCACATCGCCCGTCCATTCCAGAATCTGCCCGCTTTGCGAACAGCGAACTTTGAGCAGCTCGCCGTGCATATGGATAACGTTCTGGCTGCCCGCACGCTCATGCAGGTTATCAATGTTCTGTGTCACCAGTAAAAAACGATCGCCCAGCTCGGCTTCGAGTTTTGCCAGTGCGATATGCGCCGCGTTGGGTTGGATTTCAGGCTGCTGCAACTGATGGCGACGGGCGTTATAAAACGACTGAACCAGTTCCGGGTTTCGACTAAATCCTTCCGGAGTCGCAACGTCCTCTACCCGATGTTCTTCCCAGAGACCATCCGCCGCGCGGAATGTTCGAATTCCTGACTCAGCGGAGATTCCCGCTCCAGTCAGTACCAGCACTCTTGGTTTTTCCATCAATTCAGGCACCACTCTGTCTCTGAAAAAGATTCGTTGACGCAGGCGATCGCGCAAATGGCGTTTATTTTTACGAAAGCGGCTTAACCGATGACCCCGACGCGACAGCATAACAACCTCTTTGTATTAATCGGTAAGATGTAGGAAAGCAGCCCCGCGCATCCCGCCGGCATCACCGTGCCGTGCCTGCTCAATACGCGGTACCCGGGCAACCGGCAGCAGATGACGTGGCAGTCGATCCGCCAGTTGCGTCGTAATAGCGGTAAAATTCGACAAGCCTCCGCCAATCACCACCAAATCAGGATCGACGATAGTCAGGATATTCCCAAGACACACCGCCAGCAAATCCAGATAGCGTTCAACGTGGGCACGCGCGTGTTCATCACTCTGCTCCCACAGCGCGATAATTTCGCGGGCATCCAGCGGTTGATGGTAGTAATGCTGATACAACCACGCAAATCCACCGCCGGAAAGATAGCTTTCGATGCATCCCAGTTGACCGCATCCGCAGCGGCGCAGCGGGAAATCAAAGCCCATCAGCGTCAGCGCATCGACCGGCAAACGAATATGACCAAACTCACCGGTGATATAGCTGCGTCCGGTGATGGATTTCCCGTTAAGCACCAGGCCGCCGCCGACGCCCGTACCGAGGATCAACCCCATCATCAGCGGATATTGGGTGAACTCGTCATCCCAGGCTTCGGAGAGAGCAAAACAGTTCGCATCGTTATCCAGACGCACATCGCGGTCAAGGCGAGCGCTGAGATCGGCGCGGAGCGGTTTGCCACTGGCGGCAGGAACATTGGCCGCGTACAGCGTGCCGTCTTCGGTTTCCGGCATGCCCGGAATGCCGATGCCTACCGAACCTTTGATGCCGAACCGCTGATCCGCTTCCGTCACCAGATTGCAGACCGCATCAAGGAAAGCGTCGTAGCTGTCGCGAGGCGTAGGAACGCGAGTTTCCCATTGCAGACGACGTTGCTTATCAAACACGCCCAGCGCAATTTTGGTCCCGCCGATGTCAAATCCGTAATACATCACCGCTCCTTGATACACGTCATCCTTCGAGATGCCTCTACGTTAGTTACGCCTTGATGCAGCATGAATGCTGTCGTGTATTATTGTTGTTATTGGCCGCTAAGTACTCTCGCAGGATCAATATTGCTGGCGCGACGCGCCGGATACCAACTTGCCAAAAGACTCAGCACGAGTGCTGTCACCAGCACGTAAATCACATCCAGCCAGTGTAATTCCGATGGCAGGAAGTCAATGAAATAGATATCGCCGGACAGGAACTGATGGCCGATAAGCGCCTCAATCCCGTTTATGATCGGCGTCAGTTGCAACGAGACAACCACCCCGATGACGACGCCTATCAGGCTACCGAACAGACCCGCCAGCAGGCCGTACCAGACAAAAATGGCACGGATCAACCCATCTTTCGCCCCGAGGGTTCTTAATACCGCAATATCGCCGCTTTTGTCTTTTACCGCCATCACTAACGTGGAAACGATATTAAAACAGGCCACGCCAATCACCAGCACCATAGCCAGATACATAATGGCGCGGATCATCTGAATATCGCGGTACATATAGCCGTAGGTGCCGATCCAGCTCTTGATGTAAACATAGTTATTGGTGACTTCACCCGCGTCTCGCACCAGCTTATTGGCGTTAAACACGTCGTTAACCTTCAGCGCGATCCCGGAAACGCTGGTTCCCATATCAAGATATTGCTGCGCATCTTCCATTGGGATCATGGCAAAGCTGTGATCGAGCTGACCGCTCAGTTGCAGGATCCCCATCACGTGCAAACGCACGCGTTTAGGCTGCTGTAGCTTATGATCCGCACTGGCGTTAGGGATCATAATCGACACCCAGTCACCCTGCTTCACCTTCAGCGCATCGGCAATACCCTTACCAATGATGATTTGTTGTTCACCGGCTTTAAAATTATCCCAGGCGTGGTTTTGCACAAAGGATGGCAACGCGCTTAAACGCTGTTCCTGTTTCGGGTCAACGCCCTTCACCTGCACCGCGCGTAAGTTCGCCCCGCTCTCCACCAGTCCGGTAAAGTTGATATAAGGCGCCGCGGCGACAATACCCGGCACTTTTTGTACCTTGTCGAGCGCTTCCTGCCAGTTATTCCACGGCTGATTTACGGCTTCAATCTCTCCGTGTGGGACTACGGCCAGAATACGGTTGTTCAGCTCACGCTCAAATCCGTTCATGGCACTTAAACCGACGATCAACACCGCCACACCTAACGCGATGCCAACGGTAGATATCACCGAAATTAACGAAACCATACCGCCGCGCCGCCGACCACGGCTAAAGCGCAGACCAATCAATAACGATAAAGGCGAAGCCATTACTCAGCTCCCATCAGGCTCAGTTCAGCCGTCAGGCGACCATCGCGCATTTCAAGCTGGCGACTCATCCGCTTCGCCAGTTGCAGATCGTGCGTCACCACCAGAAATGCCGTGCCCTGAGAGCGGTTCAGCTCACCCAAAAGCTCGAAAATGCTGTCCGCGTTACGCGCATCCAGGTTACCCGTTGGCTCATCTGCCAGGACCAGACGCGGGTTATTCACCAGCGCACGTGCGATGGCCACCCGCTGGCGTTCGCCGCCAGACAGTTCAGACGGGCGATGACTGGCACGATGATCCAACCCTACCGCTTTCAGCATATCCCGTGCGCGCTCGGTGATTTCAGCCGGTTTTTTCTTGCCGATCAGCAGCGGCATCGCTACGTTTTCCAGCGCCGTAAAATCCGGCAGCAAATGGTGGAACTGGTAAATAAAGCCAAGCTTCTGATTACGCAGTTCCGCTTTCGCCGCCGACGAGAGCTTACTCATTGGCTGACCGCTAAAAATGACGTCGCCGGAAGTCGGGGTATCCAACCCACCTAACAGATGCAGCAACGTACTCTTGCCGGAGCCTGAGCTGCCGACAATCGCCATCATCTCACCTTCGCCGACGCAAAAACTGACATCGTGCAGTACATCGGTCTGCACAGTGCCTTCCTGATAGCGTTTGCACAGGTTGTCGCATTGCAACAGGATCTTATTCATAACGTAAAGCCTCAGCGGGTTGAGTGGCGGCAGCGCGCCAGGAAGGATAAAGCGTAGACAGCAGCGCGATGGCCATCGCCCCCAGCGCAATGACGATAACCTGCAGCGGCTCGATAGCGACCGGCAGCGCAGCGCCATCCAGCAGCACACCAATAATTGGCATCAGATTGTTCAGTTGGCTGGCGAGCAAGGCACCCAGTACAGCGCCCAGCAGCGCGCCAATCACCCCGGCACTGGCCCCCTGAACCATAAACACCATCATTATCTGCCGCGGCGTTAGCCCCTGCGTTTGTAAAATCGCCACTTCCCCTTGCTTCTCCATTACCATCAGACCCAGCGAGGTAATAATATTAAAAGCCGCCACCGCCACGATCAGGCTAAGCAGCAGCCCCATCATGTTCTTTTCCATGCGCACGGCCTGGAACAGTTCCCCTTTGCGCTCGCGCCAGTCCTGCCATTTGGTGCCCTGCGGCAGCGTTTGCTGGCTCAGCGTGTCAACTTTTAACGGTTCGTTCAGCCACAGACGCCAGCCAGTGATATTACCCACCGGATAACGCATCAGACGCGAGGCATCCTGAATGTTGGTCAGCATCTGGTAACCATCGACTTCGCTGTTGGCGGCGAAAGTGCCAATCACCGTAAACAAACGCTGGCTCGGCAAACGCCCCATCGGCGTAAACTGGCTGGCCGAGGGCACCATCACACGGATTTGATCGCCACGGTTCACGCCCAACTGCCCGGCAAGCTGCTCGCCGAGGATGACATTATACTTACCCGGTTGCAGATCTGTTTGCTTCACATTGACCAGATACGGCGTTAACGGATCTTTTTGCGCCGGATCGATACCGAGCATCACGCCGACCGCCACGCTACGCGCACTTTGCAGCACCACATCTCCCGTAGTTATGGGTGCAACGCGGTTGACGCCGTTCAACACCACCGCTTTTTCCGGCAGTTGTTGCGGGTTGAGGGAACCCTGTTCAGACGAGAGTACGGCCTGAGGCATCAGGCCAAGAATATTGTTTTGCAGCTCGCGCTCGAAACCGTTCATCACCGACAACACCGTGACCAGCGCCATTACCCCGAGAGTAATGCCTATGGTGGAGAGCCAGGAAACGAAGCGACCGAAGCGATCTGCTGCACGCCCACGCATATAACGCAGGCCGATGAATAGAGCGACAGGTTGGTACATGAAATCCGTCTGGTTGCTGTTAGCAAAGTCACGAGTATATAAGCGAAAGCGGAATGGGTAAATGACTGAACCGTAAGTGTTCGTCAGCACTATTCCTAAAAGTATAAATAAATCAATTCGCTAAAGTTGTCCCTCTACCCTTCAGCCCGGATCCCTGATCTTTATCTTAAAAAAACAAAATGCAGACAGTTACGCATTACAGCGCACAGCGGGTTGCGCAGGATGGCAGGCTATAGCCAACAATATGGATACGCCGTCTCGATGAAGAAAAAAGAACTATGGATTAATCAAATCAAAGGGTTATGTATTTGTCTGGTGGTGATTTACCACTCGGTAATCACGTTTTACCCGCACCTCACTACTTTTCAGCATCCGCTTTCAGAGCTGCTGAGCAAATGCTGGATTTACCTCAATTTGTACCTGGCGCCGTTTCGCATGCCGGTCTTTTTCTTTATTTCGGGGTATCTGATCCGTCGCTACATTGATAGCGTCCCGTGGACCACCTGCGTGGATAAGCGGATCTGGAGCATTGCCTGGGTGCTGGTGCTTTGGGGAGTAGTGCAATGGCTGGCGTTAGTCGCGCTCAATAACTGGCTGGCCCCACAGCGCGATCTGAGCCATGCTGCCAACGCCGCGTATGCCGATTCGATCGCGGGTTTTACCCACGGAATGCTGACCGCCAGTACCAGCTTGTGGTATCTGTACGCGCTGATTGTCTATTTTGTTCTGTGTAAAATTTTCAGCCGCTGGGCGGTGCCGCTGTTGGCGGTATTTGTGGTGCTAAGCGTGGCGATCAATTTTGTCCCGACGCCGTGGTGGGGAATGAACAGCGTGATTCGCAATCTGCCCTGGTACAGCCTCGGTGCATGGTTTGGCGCAACGCTGATGGTATGGATTAAGGAGGTGCCCCTGCGCCGCCATGCGGTCATTGTTCTGGTTAGCGCAATCGCCGCCGTCGTCGCGTGGCTGGCAAATGTCTCACTATTACTTTCTCTGCTTTCCATTGTGCTGATCATGAAGCTGTTTTATCAATTTGAGCTGCGCTTTGGTATGCGTGAGTCCGGCCCGTTAAGCGTGATTGGTGCCAATACCATCGCCATCTACACCACCCACCGTATTCTGGTTGAGCTGTTCAGCTTAACGCTAATCCCCAAAATCAATCATACCGCCTGGCCTGCATATGCGGAGCTGGCCCTGCTGCTGGTGTATCCGTTCGCCTGCCTGCTACTGTGCACCTTGTTTGGCCTGTTGGTACGTAAAATTTCACAAAAAACAGTGGCCGACCTGCTCTTTTCCCCGCCTTCTTTATCGGCTGTCTCGCGCTAACCCCTACGCGCTTTTTGCCCCCATCAGGGGGCGAATCAATTTGCTTATGAGAAACGATCACGGATAATAAAGAACATTGCTTATCAGATGTATATCTAAACGAGATCCTGACAACCGAATGCCTGAACAACATCGTTACACGCTCCCGGCGAAAGCTGGCGATCAGCGCCAGTTAGGTGAGCTTACCGGTGCCGCCTGCGCAACGCTGGTCGCCGAAATCGCCGAACATCACGCGGGTCCAGTGGTGCTGATCGCGCCGGACATGCAAAATGCGCTGCGTTTGCATGATGAAATTCGTCAGTTTACTGACCAGATGGTGATGAACCTGGCCGACTGGGAAACGCTACCCTACGACAGCTTTTCTCCCCATCAGGAGATTATCTCCTCGCGGCTCTCCACGCTGTATCAGTTGCCTGCCATGCAGCGCGGCGTGCTGATCGTTCCGGTAAATACACTGATGCAGCGCGTTTGTCCGCACAGCTATCTGCACGGTCATGCGCTGGTCATGAAAAAGGGCCAACGACTTTCACGTGATGCTCTGCGTGAACAGCTGGACAGTGCGGGCTATCGCCATGTTGATCAGGTCATGGAACACGGCGAATATGCCACGCGCGGCGCGTTGTTGGATCTGTTCCCAATGGGCAGTGAATTGCCTTATCGTCTGGATTTCTTTGATGACGAAATCGACAGCCTGCGTCTGTTTGATACCGACACCCAGCGCACGCTGGAAGAAGTCGATGCCATTAATTTGCTTCCCGCACACGAATTCCCGACTGACAAAACGGCCATCGAGCTATTCCGCAGCCAGTGGCGTGATACCTTTGAGGTGAAACGCGACGCCGAACATATTTACCAGCAGGTCAGCAAAGGCACGTTACCTGCGGGTATTGAATACTGGCAACCGCTGTTTTTCAGCGAGCCGCTGCCGCCGCTGTTCAGCTACTTCCCCGCCAATACGTTATTGGTGAATACCGGTGATATCGAGACCAGCGCAGAACGCTTCCAGGCCGATACCCTGTCACGCTTTGAAAATCGCGGTGTTGATCCGATGCGCCCGCTTCTGCCGCCGGAATCGCTGTGGCTGCGGGTTGATGAGCTGTTTTCTGAACTTAAACGCTGGCCGCGCGTTCAACTGAAAACCGAGAGTCTGGCGAACAAAGCAGCGAATACTAACCTCGGGTTCCAGAAGCTGCCGGATATCGCCGTTCAGGCACAGCAAAAAGCGCCGTTAGATGCGTTACGTAAATTCCTTGAAGGCTTCACCGGTCCGGTGATTTTCTCGGTGGAAAGTGAAGGCCGCCGTGAAGCACTTGGCGAACTGCTCGCCCGTATCAAAGTGGCGCCGAAGCGGATATTGCGACTCGATGAAGCCGTAGATAACGGTCGTTATCTGATGATTGGCGCAGCTGAGCACGGCTTCATCGATAGCAAACGCAATCTGGCGCTGATTTGTGAAAGCGATCTGCTTGGGGAACGCGTGGCGCGCCGCCGCCAGGATTCTCGTCGCACCATCAACCCGGATACGTTAATTCGTAACCTCGCAGAGCTGCATCCCGGTCAGCCGGTGGTGCATCTGGAGCATGGCGTGGGTCGTTATGCCGGTATGACCACGCTGGAAGCGGGCGGCATCACCGGTGAATATCTGATGCTCACCTATGCCAACGACGCCAAACTGTACGTGCCGGTGTCGTCACTGCATCTGATCAGCCGCTATGCAGGTGGCGCAGAAGAGAATGCGCCGCTGCATAAACTTGGCGGCGATGCCTGGTCACGTGCCCGACAGAAAGCCGCTGAGAAGGTGCGCGATGTTGCGGCAGAGCTGCTGGATATTTATGCCCAGCGCGCGGCGAAAGAAGGCTTTGCCTTTAAGCATGACCGTGAACAGTATCAGCTGTTTTGCGACAGTTTCCCGTTTGAAACCACGCCTGACCAGGCGCAGGCGATTAACGCGGTACTCAGCGATATGTGTCAACCGCTGGCCATGGACCGCCTCGTGTGCGGCGACGTCGGCTTTGGTAAAACCGAAGTCGCGATGCGCGCGGCCTTTCTCGCCGTAGAGAACCACAAGCAGGTTGCCGTGCTGGTGCCGACCACCCTGCTCGCACAGCAGCACTTCGACAACTTCCGCGACCGCTTTGCCAACTGGCCGGTACGCATTGAGATGTTGTCCCGTTTCCGTAGCGCCAAAGAGCAAGCGCAGATTCTGGAGCAAGTTGCCGAGGGAAAAATTGATATTCTCATCGGCACGCACAAACTGCTGCAAGCGGATGTGAAGTTAAAAGATCTGGGTCTACTGATTGTCGATGAAGAGCACCGTTTCGGCGTGCGCCACAAAGAACGCATCAAGGCGATGCGCGCAGATGTCGATATTCTGACCCTGACGGCAACGCCAATTCCACGTACGCTCAATATGGCAATGAGCGGCATGCGCGATCTGTCGATTATCGCCACGCCGCCCGCTCGTCGTCTGGCGGTCAAAACCTTCGTGCGCGAATACGACAACCTGGTGGTACGCGAGGCGATCCTGCGTGAAGTTCTGCGCGGGGGACAAGTTTATTATCTGTTTAACGACGTCGAAAACATCCAGAAAACCGCTGACAGATTAGCTGAACTGGTGCCGGAAGCGCGTATTGGTATCGGTCACGGACAAATGCGCGAGCGCGAACTGGAACGCGTGATGAATGATTTCCACCATCAGCGTTTTAACGTGCTGGTGTGTACCACCATTATCGAAACCGGGATCGACATCCCCACCGCTAACACCATCATCATCGAACGAGCGGATCACTTCGGTTTAGCGCAATTACACCAGTTGCGCGGTCGTGTGGGACGTTCTCACCACCAGGCTTACGCCTGGCTGCTGACGCCGCATCCGAAAGCAATGACCACCGACGCGCAAAAACGTCTGGAAGCCATCGCCTCGCTGGAAGATTTGGGCGCAGGTTTTGCGCTGGCGACCCACGACCTCGAAATTCGCGGCGCCGGGGAGTTACTGGGTGAAGATCAGAGTGGTTCCATGGAAAGCATCGGCTTCTCACTGTATATGGAACTGCTGGAAAACGCGGTCGATGCGCTCAAAGAAGGGCGTGAGCCGTCACTGGAAGATCTCACCAGCCAGCAAACCGAAGTTGAGCTGCGCATGCCGTCTCTGCTGCCGGATGACTATATCCCGGATGTAAACACCCGACTGTCGTTCTACAAGCGCATTGCCAGTGCGAAAGGCGAAAACGAACTGGAAGAAATTAAGGTTGAGCTGATAGACCGTTTTGGCTTGCTGCCCGACCCGGCTCGTACGCTGCTGGATATCGCCCGTTTACGCCAGCAGGCGCAGAAACTGGGGATCAGAAAGCTCGAAGGCAATGAAAAAGGCGGTACCATTGAATTTGCCGAGAAAAACCACGTCAACCCGGTCTGGCTGATTGGTTTACTGCAAAAGCAGCCGCAGCACTTCCGTCTGGACGGTCCAACCCGGCTGAAATTTATGCAGGAGTTGAGCGAGCGTAAAACGCGGATCGACTGGGTCCGCCAGTTTATGCGTCAGCTTGAAGAAAACGCCGTAGCATAGTGAACAGGCCGGGTGAGCACACCACTCACCCGGCCTGATGAATTTACAAACTCTTTGCACTTCCCTGCACTTCCCGACACAGCAAACAGCCATAATTCTCGTTTACTT
This sequence comes from Citrobacter freundii complex sp. 2024EL-00216, assembly GCF_043945515.1. Lineage (NCBI taxonomy): Bacteria > Pseudomonadati > Pseudomonadota > Gammaproteobacteria > Enterobacterales > Enterobacteriaceae > Citrobacter > Citrobacter freundii complex sp. 2024EL-00216. Next base: position 159,502 of record NZ_JBIMRA010000005.1, read on the forward strand.
TTACATAATAAAAACCACGTAAAAACAATGGATTTATGGTGATGTTAAACAATAAACGACTCTCTCGCTGGCTCGCGTTTTTTACGCTTGCAGCGACATTCGCGTTAGCACTTCCGGCTCAGGCAAACACCTGGCCGCTGCCGCCACCGGGAAGCCGTCTGGTGGGTCAGAATGCCGTTCACGTTGTTGAAGACAATGGCGGTTCTCTGGAAGCGATTGCAAAAAAGTACAATGTCGGCTTTCTCGCGCTGCTGCAAGCCAACCCTGGCGTTGACCCTTACGTACCACGTCCGGGCAGCGTTTTGACGATCCCGTTACAAACTCTGCTACCTGATGCCCCGCGCGAAGGTATTGTTATCAACCTCGCCGAACTGCGTCTTTATTATTACCAGCCGGGGACCAATTCGGTGACCGTGTATCCTATTGGGATTGGCCAGTTAGGTGGTGACACGCTGACGCCTACGATGGTAACCACCATCTCTGATAAACGCGCCAACCCCACCTGGACGCCGACGGCAAATATCCGCGCGCGATACAAAGCAAACGGGATTGACCTGCCTGCCGTTGTGCCTGCCGGTCCGGATAACCCGATGGGCCATCATGCGATTCGCTTAGCGGCATACGGCGGCGTGTACCTGTTGCACGGTACAAATGCTGATTTTGGCATCGGAATGCGCGTCAGCTCCGGCTGTATTCGTCTGCGCGACGGTGATATAGAAACCCTGTTCCGTCAGGTAACGCCCGGAACTAAGGTCAATATTATCAATACGCCGATCAAAGCATCCGTTGAGCCTAACGGCGTGCGCCTGGTGGAAGTACACCAACCGCTGTCCGAAAAAATCAATGACGACCCGCAACTGCTGCCGATCGTGCTGAACGCGTCCATGCAGACATTTAAAAATGCGGCGCAAACAGATACCGCCGTCATGGATCATGCGATGGAGATTCGCTCAGGCATGCCGGTCGATGTGACCCGTCATCATGACGTTGCTCAACAACCGCTGTAAACGTAGCGTATAAAAAAACCCCCGCTGGATTTTATTCCGCGGGGGTTTTTTATTTAACTCGCAGTGGCATTGCGATGGGTTAAATCTTATTTGTAGATAACAGCAGTTCCGTGAAGAGTGTTAGGACCGGTAACGGAAGTAATACGGAAAGACTTCGCACCCATCTCATCGGCTTTCTGCGCCAGTTGATCTTCCAAAGAACCTAAGTTAGTCCCCGCATTCGCAGAAATAGTACCGACTTTCTCTTGACCCGCAGGGGTGGACTGAACTTCAACAGCGGCAAAGCTTGCAAATGACAGTGAGCTAAGAACAGCAGCGACAAACAGTGTTTTTACGTTTTTCATGATAGTGACCTTTAGCAGATGAATGGGTGTCGAAAAGATTAACTTAACGATCGATAGGTAAATCATAGATGTGATCCAGGTCACACGTCAACATTTTTTTATAATGATCGTTATATAAAATATAAAGGTCTTATTTTTCATGCTAATAGCTATAAATTATTTTTATCGTGAATCCGCTGGAGTGTGCAGTCGAATATTTTTATAATGGTTATTCAATAAACCCAACAAAGGTACATCGGCACCATGACAACTGAAACGACAGGTTGTGCAAAAAAAAGCCGTGGCCGACCAAAAGTGTTCGACAGGGAAGCCGCGCTTGATAAGGCCATGACACTCTTCTGGCAGCACGGATATGAAGCGACCTCGCTCGCCGATCTCGTGGAAGCCACCGGCGCAAAAGCGCCTACGCTGTATGCGGAGTTCACCAATAAAGAAGGGTTGTTCCGTGCCGTACTGGACCGCTACATCACCCGCTTTGCGGCGAAACACGAAGCCCAGCTGTTTTGTGAAGAAAAAAGCCTTGAGTCCGCACTGGAAGACTATTTCACCGCTATAGCGACCTGCTTTACCAGCAAGGACACCCCGGCTGGATGTTTCATGATTAATACTTCTGCGACGCTGGCAGCCTCTTCCCGCGATATTGCGTACACGGTGAAATCCCGCCATGCAATGCAGGAACAGACGCTTACCCAGTTCCTTCACCAGCGCCAGCAACGAGGCGAAATTCCGGCCCATTGCGACGTGCAAAAACTGGCCGAATACCTGAACTGTATTTTACAAGGTATGTCGATCAGCGCCCGTGAAGGCGCAACGTTTGAAAAACTGATGCAGATCGCGCACACAACTCTGCGGCTGTGGCCCGAACTCGTCAAAGCTTAACCCTTTCCCGCAATTCCCCGCTGTACTCACACCACCGGGAGCTGATAAAGCCCCCGGTTAGATTCCCGTTCTATTGTCCCTACATTTCTCATTGTTTTCATCGTGTTACCCGATCATTTTTTGTAAAAAGTATTGATAACGACAATTATTATCAGCAATATTCGCATTTGTTTTAATACCTGTTTCACAATGTAACCATCGGTTTCTCTACCGCTATAACAAAAACAGACCGACTTTTTTTAAAAGGAATACAAATGCATAAGCGTCTCTGGGTGCTCAATCCTCTTCTGTTATCTTTAACTCTACCCGCTGTTGCGGCTGAGGAAGAGAACCTCATCGTCAGCGCCAACCGTAGCCAGCGCACAGTGGCAGAAATGGCGCAAACGACCTGGGTTATTGAAGGAAGCGAGATTGAACAACAGGTTCAGGGAGGTAAAGAGTTCAAGGATGTTCTTGCTCAGCTAATCCCAGGAATCGATGTTAGTAGCCAGGGACGCACAAACTACGGCATGAACATGCGCGGTCGCGCCATTGTCGTGCTAATTGACGGTGTCCGTCTGAACTCCTCGCGAACCGACAGCCGTCAGCTTGACTCCATTGACCCATTTAACATTGCGCACATTGAAGTCATTTCAGGCGCAACCTCACTTTATGGCGGTGGCAGTACCGGCGGATTAATCAACATTGTTACCAAAAAAGGTCAGCCGGAGCGTGAAGTAGAACTCGAACTGGGGAGCAAAAGCGGCTTCAACAATAGCAACGATCATGATGAACGCGTTGCCGCGGCGGTGAGTGGCGGAACCGATCGCGCTTCCGGGCGTATGTCCGTCGCGTATCAACGATTTGGCGGCTGGTATGACGGTAATCACGATGCCCTGCTGCTCGATAACACCCAAACCGGGTTACAGCACTCCGATCGTCTGGACGTCATGGGCACAGGGACGATTGAACTTGACGACAACCGTCAGTTGCAACTGGTTACGCAGTACTATAAAAGTCAGGGGGATGACGATTACGGGCTGGATCTCGGCGAGAACATGTCCGCCGTGACCGGAAACGGCAAAGCATATACCAGCAGCGGACTGAATTCCGATCGTATTCCCGGCACCGAACGTCATCTTATTAGTCTGCAATATTCAGATGCAGATTTTTTTGGCCAGAACCTGGTCAGCCAAATCTATTACCGTGACGAATCGCTGAAATTCTACCCCTTCCCTACGCTCAGCAAAGGCAAAGTCACCAGTTTCTCCGCATCACAGCAGGACACCGACCAGTTTGGTGCCAAAATTACCCTCAACAGCCAGTTGATGGATAACTGGGAGCTGACGTGGGGTGTCGATGCCGATCACGAAACCTTCGACTCCAATCAGAAATTCTTCGATCTGGCCTGGTCCCTGCCCTCCGGCGGCATGGACAACCGTACCGCTTATACCACCGGGCGTTACCCCGGTTACAGCATCACCAACTTCGCGCCTTTCCTGCAAAACAGCTATGACATTAACGACATTTTTACCCTCAGCGGCGGCGTGCGCTATCAGTGGACCGAAAACAGGGTTGATGATTTCGTTGGCTATGCTCAACAGCAGGGAATCGCGACCGGGCTTGCGAACTCTGCCGATACCATTCCGGGCGGCAAAACCGATTACGATAATTTCCTGTTCAACGCCGGTATCCTTGCCCACCTGACCGACCGTCAGCAAACGTGGTTTAACTTTTCTCAGGGCGTGGAGCTTCCGGACCCAGGGAAATATTACGGTAACGGTACCTATTTGCTGGTTGGCGATCATTACCAGCTCCAGCGCAGCGTCAACGTGGCGGATTCACGTCTGGAAGGGATTAAAGTTAACTCGTACGAACTGGGGTGGCGCTACACCGGCGATAGTCTGCGCACGCAACTGGCCGCTTACTACTCGACTTCAGATAAATCGATCGTTATCAACCGTAGCGATATGACCATTAACGTTCAGCCCGACGATCGCCGCATTTATGGCGTTGAAGGTGCGGTGGATTATTTCATTGCGGACACGGACTGGAGCCTGGGTGGCAACTTCAACGTCATTAAATCGGAAGTGAAACAGAACGGTAAATGGCAAAAATGGGATGTCACGCTGGCCTCACCGTCCAAAGCAACCGCGTGGGTCGGCTGGGCACCAGAACCGTGGACCTTGCGCGTACAGAGCCAGCAAACATTTGATCTGACCGACGCCAGCGGTAACAAGCTGGATGGCTATAACACGATGGACTTTATCGGCAGCTATCAGCTCCCGTTGGGTAAGCTGACCTTCAGCGTGGAAAACCTGCTGAATGAAGAGTACACCACACTGTGGGGACAACGTGCGCCACTGCTGTATAGCCCAACCTACGGCAGCCCGTCACTGTATGAATACAAGGGCCGGGGTCGTACTTTTGGTCTGAACTACGCCTTAACCTTCTGATAAAAAAAGCCCCCCAGCCTGAGCGAATGGGGGGCTAATGTTCAGGATAATGCTATTTTACGCTTTGTTATTCAGTACCAACTGTCCGTTGTTATCCAACGGAATTTGCGCGCCGGGATCCTTATCCATACGGATTTTCCCCTGCTGATCGCCAATTTTGTACGTCACGTCGTAGCCCAGCATCTTTTCAGATTTGTCATACACCGTTTTACAACGCTGCTGCGTGGTGGTGTAAGTATCGTTTTCCTGCATCGAACCCTGAATCTGGTTACCTGCATAGCCGCCGCCTAAAGCACCGGCCACGGTAGCAATATCTTTACCACGTCCACCGCCAAACTGATGCCCAATAACACCACCCGCAACCGCGCCCAGTACGGAACCCGCGATACGGTTTTCATCTTGTACCGGCTTGCGGTGGGTGACCGTTACGTTCCGGCACTCCTGACGCGGTGTTTTTACCGACTCTTTAATCGGTGTTGCAGAGACAACTTGCGCATACTGTGGGCCACGCTCGAAAACGTTCAGACTGGCCACCGCTGCAACACCCAGCGCAGCAGCTACGCCAATCCCTATACCCGCCAACATTGATTTATTCACGGGACTACCTCCTTTTTTGCTATTAGCAACAACTTTGCAACAGAAGGTAAGGAATGCCAATCAGATTACGGATGAAAATAGCGGGAGGTGGAGCGAAAGCGGAATGATTCAGACAACTCTGAAGGAAGGCGTCGGATGCGTAAAATCATCCGACGCCACAGGTCGATATTAATGCAGTTTCAGACGCGGGCGAATCACCCGGTTGATACTGCCGACCAGCATCATCAGCCCGGTTTTGAAGTAGCCGTGCAAAGCAATCTGGTGCATGCGGTACAGTGAGATGTACACAAAGCGCGCAATACGTCCTTCCACCATCATCGAACCACGGGTCAGGTTGCCCATCAGGCTACCCACGGTAGAGAAGTTAGAGAGCGAGACCAGAGAGCCGTGATCTTTGTACTGATACGCTTTCAGCGGCTTACCGTTCATCTGTGCCAGAATATTGTTCATCGCGCAGGTCGCCATCTGGTGTGCTGCCTGAGCGCGCGGAGGCACAAAACCGCCTTCCGGGCGAGCGCAGGAAGCGCAGTCGCCAATCGCGTACACGTCAGGATCGCGCGTGCTCTGCAGAGTTGGCTCAACCACCAGTTGGTTAATACGGTTCGTTTCCAGACCGCCAATGTCTTTCATAAAGTCTGGCGCTTTGATACCCGCTGCCCACACCATCAGATCGGCTTTAATGTATTCGCCATCTTTGGTGTGCAGTCCGCCTTCATCAGCGCTGGTTACCATCGTCTGGGTCAGTACGCGTACGCCCAGTTTGGTTAACTCATTATGCGCAGCACCGGAAATACGCGGCGGCAACGCAGGCAGAATACGCTCACCGGCTTCGACCAGCGTAACGTTCAGCGCGTCATTGGTCAGCCCTTTGTAACCATAGCTGTGCAGTTGTTTTACCGCATTGTGCAGCTCAGCGGAGAGTTCAACACCCGTCGCACCGCCGCCCACAATGGCGATATTCACTTTTCCGTTAGCGCCCAGATTCGCGGAATACTTCAGGAACAGATTCAGCATCTCCTGGTGGAAACGACGCGCCTGATGCGGGTTATCGAGGAAAATGCAGTTTTCTTTCACGCCAGGGGTGTTGAAATCGTTGGACGTACTGCCCAACGCCATCACCAGCGTGTCATACGGCACTTTACGCTCAGGAACCAGCAGCTCACCCTTCTCATCGCGCAGCTCAGCGAGAGTAATGGTCTTCGCTTCACGATCGATATCCACCACCGAGCCTAACTGGAACTGGAAGCCATGGTTACGAGCATGAGCCAGATAACTCAGCGCATCCACACCTTCGTCCAGTGAACCCGTCGCCACTTCATGCAGTAACGGTTTCCACAAGTGACTGTGGTTTCTGTCTACTAGTGTGATTTTGGCCTTTTTCTTACGCCCGAGTTTTTTACCCAGCTGCGTCGCCATTTCCAGTCCGCCAGCACCGCCGCCGACAATCACGATCCTTTTCAATGGTGTAGTCAACGTGACCCCCTCAAATTTATTAACCAATTGTTAATTAAAAGTTATGAGTATAGCCTTTAATTAACAACAAGTTACGGTAATGAAAATGTTCTTCGAGAGTGAGAATAACACGAACGGTGCATTGGTCATACCAAAATTGATATGTATCAAGTTTTGATGCTGAAAAGATAGACAACCGGAACTTTAAGAACAAAAAAACCAGCCCGATGGCTGGTTTTTTACACACTCAATAAGGATTAACCTAACGTCTTGAACGCTTTAATGCGCTGCAAATGCGGAGAGATATTCTTAAACTTATGCGTCTGCTCTTCGTCCCAGACTATCTCGTAAAAATGATGCAGCTCTTCCGACGAACGCTGACTGTTAAGCACTTCATCATGACGTGACAGGATCACCAGGCAGCGATCGCGATTCTTCTCACGGAAATTGGTCACGCATTTTGTTGCGATGTCTGCATACTCCTCAGGTCTGTCGATTTTGCCTTCCATGTTCTCATACGGGAACAGGTTGGGATTAAACACTACCTGACGAATATCACACAGGAAACCAATCCGTTCAGCCCAATATCCCCCGAGCCCCACACCACAAATCAGCGGACGGTCATCCACATTCAGCTGCAGCATTTTGTCCACTTCTTTCAGCAGATGCTGCATATCATGTTTAGGATGCCGCGTACTGTAGCTAATCAGCCTGACATCCGGGTCGATGAATTGCAGCTGCAACACCTTCTCATGGTTGCCCGGGCTGTTAGAGTCAAAACCGTGTAAATAGATAATCATCGCATCCTCGCCAAACTTGCGTTAATGACCTGCTTTCTCTTCCTGCCAGCGCTCATGAAGCTGGTTAAGCTGAGCGCTTACCGTCTTCCAGCGTGCCGAGTCCATCAGTTCCTGACGTGAAAATGAACCTTTATGATACAAACGTGTAACACGTTCTGCATTGATCGGCGACAGATTATCTAACACACTGACCGCTCCCTTACGATTATTGCAGACCAGGATCATATCGCAACCTGCATCCAGCGACGCCTGTCCACGCTCCGCATAGCTTCCCATAATCGCCGCCCCTTCCATCGACAAATCGTCGGAGAAAATGACACCATCGAAGCCAAGTTCCTGGCGTAGCACCGTTTTCAACCAGTGAGGTGAACCACTCGCCGGACGCGGATCGACATCACTGTAGATGACATGCGCAGGCATAATGGCATCCAGTTTGTTTTCCGTAATCAACGTCTGGAACACGGACATATCTTTCGCACGAATCTCGGCTTCTGGGCGTGGATCGGTTGGGGTTTCTTTGTGTGAATCCGCCGTCACCGCCCCATGTCCTGGGAAATGTTTACCGGTCGTTTTCATGCCAGCAGCATGCATCCCGTCAATGAAGCGGGTCGCCATCGCCAGCGCTTTTAGCGGATCGGCATGGTAAGAACGCTCGCCGATTGCCGCGCTGATATGGCCCACATCCAGCACGGGTGCAAAGCTGATATCAATGTCCATCGCGATCATTTCGCTGGCCATCAACCACCCGGCGTCCTGAGCCAGTTTGCCGCCCTCTTCCAGACCGTGCAACGCAGCAAAGGATTGAGCTGCAGGCAGGCGGGTAAAGCCCTCACGAAAACGCTGTACGCGTCCGCCTTCCTGATCTACCGCCACCACCAGATGGTTACGTGACGCAGCCCGGATCTGACGCACTAATTCACGCAGCTGTTCCGGGTCATGATAATTTCGGGTAAAGAGGATCAACCCACCTACCAGCGGATGTGCCAGAATCTCACGCTCTTCAGCGTCCAGCTCATACCCTTCGACATCCAACATTACTGGGCCCACACTGCTCTCCTTATCCTTTCATTGTTAGCTGCCGCCAGGTTTCATCGGCCAGCCTGATAAATTGTCGATCGCCGGTTTGCCGCCAGCGATACTCAAACCACCCCGCCTTCAGCATCATTATCCAGGGTTGCCATTGTCTGACCTGTCGCCACAAAACGTCTGGCTCAATGTGCGCTCGTTGGGCGTAGGTGCTAACCAACTGTTGGTGCTGGGATTCATCGCTAACCCATACTGCCGCCAGCTCCAGGGCAATATCACCGTCTCCGGCGTATTCCCAGTCAATCAGCCGCAGCCCTGATGCCGTACGTACGATGTTGTCACCGTGAACATCCATATGCAGCGGCCCCAGACGCAAAGGTCGAGGCTCACCTCGTTTCCTTAGCCGCTTCAGCGCGCGCAGCCAGCATGGTGTACGACGCGCCGGATCGCCACACTGCCAGTACTGTTCAAGTAGCGGAAGCAGGTTGATTCGCCAGCCCAATCGGGGTTGCTGGTGCAGATGAGACAGTAAGCCTGCGAGTTCGTCGGCTTCCGGTAATCTGGATTCTACCTTACCGTGAAAAAACTCGACTGCCATCCACCCACGCGTATAAAAATGGGGACGTGGCGCAAGGCTTTCTGGCAGGTGTTTTAGCGCATGATATTGGCGTAAGAAATGAGATTCCGGCGCGTCAGGGTCGTGATGGCAGCGCAGTACCAGTCGGTGGGAACGGTGTTCAATGATGCAGCTCCCGCCGCTCAGGCCGGTTTGGCTGGTTGCGACGGGATGATACTGCGGGAAATAGCGCGACAACACTTCGCCGCGCGTGAGTCTGTTATTGTTGCTGAACGGCACCTTTACCTGACCAGATTATCTCGCCAGTTTGTACCAGCATTAATTGCATTTGCAGCGCAGGCGAATTGACGTTGCCGGATGCGCTGGAATAAAGCACATACTGCGCGCCAACGTTACGGGCGATACCAATCGCTTTACTGCGCGTTCCCAGACTGTCATTCGGCGACAGACCTAACTGCTGTTTGGCGACAGCCAGCTGTTGGGCAGAAATCAGCGTAAACTTACCGTTATTCGCCAGCGCGTTACGTAAGGTTTCGGTGGCCTCACCCGCGTTCAACGAGCCGTTGGTGCGGTTATTCACGCTATCAACCAGCAGAACGCCGCCCGCTTTGACGCCGTCTGCCTGCAGCATTTTGCCGACCATCGGCTGCATAGCCCCGTTCCAGTCATAGTGACGTTGACGTGGCGTAGGCTGCGCCGTTTGGTCCTCGTGCTCAATTGGACCCGGCTGCTGCGGTATGCTTGGCACCGTTGGCACAACCGGCACCGGCTGTTGCGGCTGCGCAGGCTGTTCCGGTACCGGCTTCACTTCCTCTACCGGCGCGGGCTCACGTTGCACCACACAGCCTGAGAGAAACATCGCCAGCGCGGCAATCAGTGCGTAGCGATTCATTTTGTTCATCAAGATTCACCCCTTACAAATAAAGATAAAGTCTAACCTTGTGCGCCCCCAGAAAATTGGCGCTGCCGTACAGCGTCACCGACGAATGGGCCGGAATAATCACACTGCGTGGCGCTTCCAGAGGGTGCATTTCCAGCCCTCTGGCGTCATACCAGTAAAACCGATAATGAACGGTAACGGGTTCTTGCCTTTCGTTATAGAGTCGCGAGGATGCCGAGGCCTGAATATCAGACGTTGTTAACGTAGGCTGCTCTGCTGTAATACCCGCCGCCAGAATTGTTGATTCCATCACCAGCGACTGTTCATCACTTACTGGGATTTCAGGGTGTGAACGACAACCCGCCAGCAACAACAAACCCAGTGAAAGCGCAATGCATCCTCTGGTCATGCTTACAGACCTTTATGCGCAAGCATTGGGCCAAGCGCACGTCCACCCAGCAGGTGCATATGAATGTGATACACCTCCTGCCCCCCGTGGCGGTTGGTGTTCATGATTAAGCGGTACCCATCTGCAGCAATGCCTTCCTGCTCAGCAATTTTCGCCGCAACGGTGATCATGCGGCCCAATGCCTGTTCATGTTCCGCCGTCACATCGTTGACAGTTGGGATCAGAATGTTAGGAATGATCAGGATATGCGTTGGTGCCTGAGGGGAAATATCACGAAACGCAGTGACCAGTTCATCCTGGTATACGATATCCGACGGAATCTCACGACGAATAATTTTGCTGAATATAGTTTCTTCTGCCACGACGTTTTCCTTTTTCATTAACAGCCCAAGCGTTTTGCCATGCTACGCCGGGTAACTCTGCGAGTATAGAGTATGAGCGAGTTACTCACGCTCTTTCAACTTTAACCCTCGATTTTTTAAGCGAAAACCCCAGTCAGTGCTGCTCTTATAACCATTTCCCTGCGCTATTGCTCAAGCATAGTACTGAAACAATATTTCATTTATGCCGTAGCATCTGTTTACACATTGAGTGCTAATGCGTATATTTCGCATTTGTATTTACATGCGCATTTAATAATTTACAACCAAAGGGTTCATCACAACTACCGGTGATTTGAACTTAATATTAATAATTATCAAGGACTTTTCGATGTCTTTCACAACACTCAACGGGAATGTTCAACGCCAACCGGGCCTTGCCCCTTCTTTGCTGGCAGCATGCATCACGCTAGCGCTTTTACCTTCCACCAGCCTCGCAGCCCCTGCTGAAGAGACAGTGATCGTGGAGGGTTCTGCTCCAGCCGCATCCAGTGAGGAGCAGGATTACAGCGTTAAATCGACGACCGCTGGCACAAAAATGCAGATGACACAGCGCGATATCCCGCAATCAGTCAGCATTGTCAGCCAGCAGCGCATGGAAGATCAGCAGTTGCAAACGCTGGGCGATGTGATGGATAACACGTTGGGGATAAGCAAAAGCCAGGCGGATTCAGATCGCAGCAGCTATTACTCGCGCGGATTTCAGATTGATAACTATATGGTCGATGGGATCCCGACCTATTTTGAATCCCGCTGGAATCTCGGTGACGCCCTTTCTGACACCGCCCTTTTTGAGCGTGTCGAAGTGGTCCGTGGCGCAAACGGGCTAATGACCGGGACGGGTAACCCTTCAGCCTCCATTAACATGATCCGTAAGCATGCCTCCAGCCGCGAGTTCACCGGTAATGTTTCAGCGGAATATGGCAGTTGGAACAAACAACGCTATGTGACCAATCTGCAAAGCCCGCTTACAGCAGACGGCAACGTGCGCGGCCGCATCGTGGCGGGTTACCAGAATAACGACTCCTGGCTTGATCGCTACAATAGCGAAAAAATGTTCTTCTCCGGGATTGTCGATGCCGATTTGGGTGACACCACCAGCCTGTCTGCGGGCTATGAATATCAGCGCATTGATATCAACAGCCCAACCTGGGGTGGATTGCCGCGCTGGAATACCGACGGCAGTAAAAACAGCTACGACCGTTCGCGCAGCACTGCGCCGGACTGGGCTTACAACGATAAAGACTTCAACAAAGTGTTTGTCACCATCAAACAGCGTTTTGCCGATACCTGGCAGGCGACCATGAACGCCACCCACTCCGAGGTCAAGTTCGACAGTAAAATGATGTACGTCGATGCCTATGTTAATAAGGCCGACGGCACGCTGATTGGCCCATATGGTAACTATGGTCCAGGATATGACTACGTCGGAGGAACCGGCTGGAACAGCGGCAAACGTAAAGTGGATGCTGTCGATCTATTTGCCGACGGCGGTTACGATCTGTTTGGTCGTCAGCATAATCTGATGCTGGGCGGCAGCTACAGTAAACAGAATAACCGTTATGAAAGCTCGTGGGCGAACGTTTTCCCCAACGAAATCGGCAGCTTCTATACCTATGATGGTAACTTCCCTGAAACCAACTGGAACCCGCAGTCATTGGCTCAGGACGATACCACGCACATGAAATCGCTGTACGCCGCAACGCGTATTTCGCTGGCCGACCCACTGCATTTGATTGTTGGCGCACGTTACACCAACTGGCGTATCGACACCCTGACCTACAGCATGGAGCAAAACCACACCACGCCGTATGCGGGTCTGGTCTATGACATTGACGATAACTGGTCTACCTACGCCAGCTATACCTCAATCTTCCAGCCGCAGAACAAGCGCGACAGTTCCGGTAAATATCTCTCTCCGATCACCGGCAACAACTATGAGCTTGGCCTGAAGTCCGACTGGATGAACAGCCGTTTAACCACCACGCTCGCGGTGTTCCGCATTGAACAGGATAACGTAGCGCAATCAACCGGCGTGCCAATCGCCGGTAGCAATGGCGACACAGCCTTTAAAGCGATGGATGGTACGGTCAGCAAAGGGGTCGAATTCGAGATTAACGGTGCGATCACTGATAACTGGCAGATGACGTTTGGTGCGACACGCTATGTTGCTGAAGACAACGAAGGCAATGCAGTAAACCCGAATCTGCCGCGGACCACGGTCAAACTGTTTACCCGTTATCGCCTGCCAGCCATGCCGGAACTGACCGTCGGCGGTGGAGTTAACTGGCAGAATCGTGTTTACAGCGATACGGTCACGCCTTATGGCACATTCCGCGCGGAACAGGGAAGCTACGCCCTGGTAGATTTGTTCACCCGCTACCAGGTAACAAAAAACTTCTCAGTGCAGGGTAACCTTAATAACCTGTTCGATAAAACCTACGACACGAATATCGACGGTTCTATCGTTTATGGTGAGCCGCGTAACGTCAGCGTTACCGCCAGCTATCAGTTCTGACACCGGGTATTGCGTAGAATCGCTAACTCGCTGACTTAGGTTGCAAATTCTCATCAAACTCCAGCCGCTTTCTGTCGGGTTCTACCGCAGTCAGCGGCTCCACTTCTGCAAGCGTCTGCTGACAGCGCCCCACCAGCACCTGATACTCGCGAGTGCCCTGTTTTTTCCACACCAGTTCCTGCTCAGTTAACATGCGAATCGCTTTCGCCGGGCTGCCGACAATCAGATGGTTGGCGGGCATCTCAGCGCGCGCTTTCACAAACGCCGAAGCGCCAACGATACTGTTTTCACCGATGATCGCGCCATCGATAATCACCGCGCTCATGCCGATCAGCGCGTTACGCCCAATCACACAGCCGTGCAGAATCGCGCCGTGGCCGATATGTCCGTCCTCTTCCACCACCGTATCCTGGCCGGGAAATCCGTGCATCACGCAGTTATCCTGGATATTCGCCCCATCTTTAACCACGAGACGCCCAAAATCTCCGCGCAGGCTGGCGTTGGGACCAACATAAACACCTTTGCCGAGAATGACATCGCCAATCAGCACTGCGGTTGGGTGAACATAGCTTTCTGCAGGAACTACCGGGATCATCCCGTCAATCTGGTAAATCGGCATGGCTTCTCCTGTTACACCTCGGCTAATCCGCCGAAGCGTTGATAATAGAGCGGACCCGGCGCGGGCAGTTCCCCCACCGAGCTCTCGCCTTTTTCGCTGACGAAAACCTGGGCGCCGGGCGCAACACGTTGATAAATATTAATGCACAGCTGACGCGCCGTCTGACCCAGCCAGTGAGCAGGCAACAATTCTTCCGGCAGCAGCGGATCTTTGAGCACAACCCGACGATAGAAGTGAATGAGCAACAGGCGGATCTGGAAGCAGCGCTCTGGCGTAAGTTCGTCCGGCCCGGCGTCACGCAGTAGCGGTAACAACGGACGGAACAGCGTGATAAACGCCTCGTACATGGCATTTTGTTCGGTTAAGTGCCAGCACCCTTCTACCCGCTCACGCAGCGCAGCGCGGGAGAGTGCCAACGGCGAATGCGCCTCAAAAACGATGACGTTTTCCGCTACCCCAGCTTCATGAAGCAGCGACTGTACGTCCGCCAGCTTTTGCGATGGCGACGCCAGCAGACTCGGCGCCAGTATGCCAAAACCTTGCCATAACAGCTGCTTTTTAACTTCGGCCAGGGTATTTTTCTCCAGCCCCTCCGACAGCAGCAGCAGCCAGGTACCGTCCCACTCAGGGGCGCTGGCACGGTAGATTTTGCTCTCGGCGCGGCGCGTCAAGCGTAGCCCTTTATCACTCAGGCGGTAGAAACTGCGGCGGCCGATACGTACTACGTCCAGCCATTCTTCTTTATTAAGGCGAAACAGCGCAGTACGTACAAAACGCTCACCGAAGCCAAGCCCTTCCAGCAGCGCGGCAACGCTACCGAGCCAGACTTCTCCACCGCGTTGCGATAAACAGTCCCCGTAAAGCGAGGCGATAAGAGAGGTGCCGCTGACCGGCATTGCGGTTACCGCCTGCTGAATAAAACTATCGAGTTTTTCCATATGATTCATACTGTTGTCTTTTTTGTCCTTTTTGAATCATAGCACAGGATAATTTCCGCGATATGGCAGGAATTTGTAGGCCGGATAAGGCAACGCTGCCATCCGGCAACTTGTGCGCTCTCGCCTGATGGCGCTGCGCTTATCAGGCCTACGAGGCTTAGCCGTTGGCGGCAACTTTGCGCAGGTCGAACACCCGACACGCCTTTCCTTCTGAGCGCGGGATGCTGCCGCAGTTAACAATGCTTACGTCCGTTGAAATACCGACCATCGACTTAATACGATGACGTAAATGATGGCAAATCTGGCAGCGCTGCTCATGGCTTAGCACCAGGCTACTCTCTTTAAGCTCCACGCGTACCGAAAGCGAATCAAGATGTCCTCGGCGATCCACTTCCAACTGGTAATGCGGAGCCAGATGTTCAATCTTGAGGATCTCTTCTTCCACCTGCGATGGGAAGACGTTGACGCCGCGAATAATCAGCATATCGTCGCTGCGCCCGCTAATGCGATCCATACGACGCATCGTGCGTGCGGTACCCGGCAGCAGGCGCGTCAGGTCGCGGGTACGATAACGAATGACCGGTAGCGCTTCTTTCGTCAGCGTGGTGAACAGCAGTTCGCCGTGCTCGCCGTCGGCCAGTGGCGTACCGTCATCCGGATTGACCACTTCCGGGAAGAAATGATCCTCCCATATTGTCGGACCATCACCCGTTTCGATGCACTCCATCGCCACGCCCGGCCCCATCACTTCCGAGAGGCCATAAATATCCAGCGCCGTAATACCCAGGCGACGTTCGATCTCCGCGCGCATCCCCGTTGTCCACGGCTCTGCGCCAAAGACACCGGTACGCAGCGAACAACCCCGCGCGTCACCGCCCATCTGGCGCTCCAGCTCTTCAATCAGGTTCAGACAGTAGGATGGCGTGACCATAATCATGTCAGGTTTGAAATCGCGAATCAGCTGCGCCTGTTTCTCGGTTTGACCGCCGGACATCGGGATAACCGTTGCCCCCAGGCGTTCCGCGCCGTAGTGCGCACCCAGTCCGCCGGTGAAAAGGCCATAGCCATAAGCGACGTGGATTTTATCTTTCGCGGTACCGCCTGCGGCACGCAGCGAGCGGGCGACGATGTTAGCCCAGGTATCGATATCATTTTGCGTATAGCCCACCACCGTCGGTTTACCCGTGGTGCCGGATGATGCATGGATACGCACCACCTGCTCCATCGGTACCGCGAAGGTGTCGAAGGGATAGTTGTCACGCAGGTCCTGCTTGGTGGTGCAGGGAAACTTGCTCAGATCGCTCAGCTCACGGAAATCATCCGGGTGAACCCCCGCCGCGTCGAACTTACGGCGGTACATCGGGACATTTTCATAGGCGTGTTTTAACGTCCATTTCAGGCGCTCGGTTTGCAAAGCCTGTAATTCGTCACGCGATGCGGTTTCAATCGGATCTAATTTTGTTGTTGTCGTTGTCATTTTGTAGGGCACTCGCAGGTCAATTAGCTCACACTCGCTCAAGGATCATGGCAATGCCCTGACCCACGCCAATACACATCGTACACAGCGCATAACGTCCATTGCGTCGTTCCAGCTCCAGCGTTGCGGCCAGCGCTAGCCGCACACCGCTCATCCCCAGCGGGTGACCTAAAGCGATAGCCCCCCCATTGGGATTCACGTGTTCTGCGTCATCTGCCAGTCCAAGCTGTCTCATCACACCCAACGCCTGGGCGGCAAAGGCTTCATTCAGCTCAATCACATCCATATCGTTGATATTCAGCCCGGCGCGCTCCAGCACTTTTCGTACCGCAGGAACTGGCCCAAGCCCCATAAACTTCGGCTCCACGCCCGCCGTCGCCATCGCGACAATGCGTGCACGCGGCGTTAGTCCCTGGGCCTTTATGTGTTGCTCGCTGGCTACGATCATTGCTGCCGCGCCGTCGTTGACCCCAGATGCATTGCCTGCGGTAACCACGCCGTTCTTACGAAACGGTGTTTTCAGTTGTGCGAGTTGCTCCAGCGTGGTTTCTGCACGCGGATGTTCATCTTCACGTACTGCGCTAACTGCCCCTTTCTTGCCAATGATTTGTACCGGCACAATTTCCTGCGCCAGAATGCCGTCACGCAGGGCTTTCGCCGTGCGCTGCTGGCTGCGATACGCAAAGGCGTCCTGGTCCTCTCGGCTTATATTTAACAATTCAGCTACATTCTCCGCCGTTTCCGGCATGCTGTCAGTTCCGAATTGTTGCTGCATGAGCGGGTTCACAAAACGCCAGCCAATGGTGGTATCAAACATCTCGGCCTGACGCTGAAACGGCGCGGTGGCTTTGCCCATTACAAACGGCGCGCGTGACATTGACTCAACACCACCAGCGATCAGCAGGTCGGCATCACCGGCTTTGATCGTGCGAGCAGCGAAGCCGATTGCATCAAGCCCTGAGCCGCACAGACGGTTGATGGTCGTGCCGGCAATGCTGTGCGGATAACCCGCCAGCAGGGTCGCCATATGCGCCACGTTGCGGTTATCCTCGCCCGCCTGGTTGGCGCAACCGAAGATCACATCGTCAATAGCGCTGGGATCCAGGCGTGGGTTGCGGTTGAGTAATTCACGCAACGGGATGGCCGCCAGATCGTCGGCACGCACGCCTGCCAGCGCCCCGCCGTAGCGACCAATCGGGGTACGAATACCGTCACAAATAAATGCGTCACGCATTAGACTTCTCCTGTAATCGTGCCACCGATGCGGTGGGATTTGCCGCGAAACAGAGCCACGGTTTTGTGTTGCTGATTGACAATTTCAATGTCGTAAACGCCAGTGAGTTTGCCTTGCTGCTTGACCCGCGCGGTGGCGGTCAGTTTGTCACCTGCAAAGGCCGGACGCAGAAAGTCGATACTGGCCGCTGAGGCTACTGCTGCCAGTCCCTGACTGTTGCAGGCGTAAGCAAAGGCAGTATCCGCCAATGAAAACAGTTGCCCGCCGTGACAGGTCTGATGTCCATTCAGCTGCGACGGCGACACGGTCATGATCATCTGCGCATAACCGTCGTCCATCTCAATAATTTCAATCCCCAGCGCCTGCGCGCAGGTGTCTTTCACATACATGGCGCGGGCGTTGCGCCAGGCTTCGTTACTCATGACGCATCTCCATCAGCGCTTTCTGGCGCAGCAGCGCACTCGGGCGATAGCGTTCTTCGCCGTAGTGCTGTTGTAGATTTTCCAGCAGACGCAGCACACGTCCCCAGCCGAGCGATTCGCCCCAGGCCAGCGGCCCGTGCGGGTAGTTGACCCCCAAGCGCATGGCGGTATCGATATCCTCGGCGCTGGCGACTCCTTTTTGCAGCGCATCCAGCGCTTCGTTCGCCAGCATCGCTACCGTGCGCCATACCAGCAGCCCTGGGTAGTCGGCAATACGCAGCACTTTTTTGCCCTGCTGCTGGAAGTAGTACACCGCTTTGTCGGTGGCTGAAGCCGGGTTGGTTGGTGCGCTTGCCAGAACGACGGTGTCGCCCGCAGCATGGTCATACACCACCACCGGGCGCTGGTGCTGCACGCTTAAGGCCAGCGCGGTTTCACCGGTAGTTTCAAGGAGCAGCACATCATCCAGTTCAGTGACAACGTCACGCTTGATATTTTTTGCTGCATTTTCAGGCGCTACCGCTGCAACAGCCAGTTCATGCGATACTTCAGCAGGCCAGCGATAGACGCCGTAACCGCTCTTCTTTCCCAGACGCCCCGCCAGAGCGAGCTCCTGTTGCAGCAAAGACGGCAGAAAACGGCGGTCCTGCCAGAAGGCGTTAAACACCGAACAGGTCACGGCAAAGTTGACGTCCTGGCCAATCAAGTCGGTCAGCGCCAGCGGTCCCATCGGGAACCCGCCGCCGTCGCGCAGTGCGGCATCAATCACTTCCGCTGACGCAACCTGTTCTTCCAGTGCACGCCAGGCTTCGGCGTAGTACGGACGGGCCACGCGGTTAACGATAAAGCCTGGCGTAGAGCGGCAGCGCACCGGCTGTTTGCCCCAGGCAGTCACGCACTGGCAAAGCTGCTCGACCACTTTCGTTGAGGTGGCAAGGCCGCTCACCACTTCCACCAGTTTCATCACCGGTGCCGGGTTAAAGAAGTGCAGCCCCGCCACACGTTCCGGATGCTTCACTCCCGCCGCAATCGCGGTAATTGAGATCGACGAGGTATTACTGGTTAGCAGCGTTGACGGCAAACAGATCTCCGCCAACTGACTAAACAGCGCTTTTTTAATTTCCAGCTGCTCGGAAGCGGCTTCAATCACCAGTTGTGCATCGGCAAGCTGATTCAGTTCAGTCGCGGGGGCGATCCGTGCCAGCAGCTCACTGGCCTGTTCCGCACTGATTTTTCCACGACCAACACGAACGTCGAGTCGCTGGCGAATACCCTCAATGGCGCGAGTAATCGCCTCAGCGGAAATGTCATACAGCAGGACCGAATGTCCGGCGCTGGCAGCCACCTCGGCAATACCTGCACCCATTGTTCCGCCGCCGATCACGGCAACGCGATGAAGAGTTTGCGTCATGGCTTATTTCCCGCTGAACTGTGGTGGACGTTTGGCGAGGAAGGCGCTGACCCCTTCGCGGTAGTCGTCGCTGCGACCGGCCATGCGCTGGTAGTCGCGTTCAAGCTCAAGCTGCTGATCCAGCGTGTTGGTTTCGGAAAGCTGCAAGGCTTTCTTAATCAGCCCCAGGCCATAGGTCGGCTGCGTCGCGAAATGGCGCGCCATGGTCAACGCGGCATCTTTCAACTCGGCATCGTCGACCACTTGCCAGATCATGCCCCACTGCGCGGCCTGTTCGGCGCTGAGGTTATCGCCAAGCATCAGCAAACCCACGGCGCGAGCGCGACCGACTACGCGCGGCAGCACCCAGCTTCCGCCGCAGTCCGGCACCAGGCCGAGTTTGCTGAAGGCCATAACAAACTTCGCCGAGCGCGCGGCGAGGACGATGTCGCAGCCCAAGGCCAGTGTGGCACCGGCACCAGCGGCAACGCCGTTGACGGCACAGATAACCGGCTTCGGCAGCGCGGCTAAGCGGCGCACCAGCGGGTTGTAGAAGCGTTCCACCGACATGCCCAGATCCGGCGCGGGGCCGCTCGGGTCAACGTTACGGTCGTTCAAATCCTGTCCGGCGCAAAATCCGCGTCCGGCACCGGTGATCAGCAGGCAACGAATGGTGTCGTCTCGCTCGGCCTGTTTCAGGCAATCGGCAAGCTGCTGGTGCATCACGTCGTTAAAGCTGTTGAGTCGGTCCGGGCGGTTCAGGGTGATAGTCATCACGCCCTGCTCCACTTCGCTGAGAATAAATGCGTCCACGATTAGCGTCCTTTAAATTCCGGTGTGCGTTTTTCTAAAAAGGCGCTGACGCCTTCACGACGATCTTCGGTGCCGCTCAGCAGCGTAAACAGCTGACGTTCCTGCACCAGACCGGCCTGGAGACCCACTTCTTGCGAAGCGCGTAGAGACTGTTTTGCCGCCCGCAGCGCCAGCGGTGAGTGACGGGCGATGGTCGCCGCCAGCTTGAGCGCGTATTCATCGGAGAGGTTCGCCGGGTGAATGTCACTCACCAGCCCGGCCTGTTGCGCTCGTTCGGCATCAATGCTTTCACCGCTCAGCACCATTCGGCTGGCCAGCGCTTTGCCAACACAACGGATAAGCCGCTGCGTACCGCCCGCCCCTGGCATGGTGCCGAGAGTAATCTCCGGCAGACCAAAGCGGGCGTTATCCCCGGCAATCACCAGGTCGCACAGCAGCGCCAGCTCGCACCCGGCTCCCAGCGCGTAACCGTTAACCACCGCGATCAACGGCTTGTTGAAGGCATCAATACGTGCCCACAGGCGAGGACGAATATCGTCGAAAGTGGCGGGCAGATCTTTTTCCGCCATTTCATTAAGATCGGCCCCGGCGGCGAAATAGCGCGAGTTGCCGCCAATCACGCAAACGCTGATGCTGGCGTCCGCCGCCGCGCTTTCCAGCGCATCAGCAATCTGCGTTAGCAGCGCATTGTTCAGGGCGTTACGCGCCTGCGGACGGTTCAGGGTCAGTTGCAGTACACGGTCGTGACGGGAAATCAGCAGTTCGCTCATGCCATCCCCCGCGCATCGAAGTCGACCACTACGTCACCGCTGGTTGGCAGCGCCTGGCAGCTCAGCACATAGCCCGCCGCCAGTTCATCGGCTTCAAGGCTGTAGTTGGCGGCCATCGCCACCTCGCCGCTGACCACCTTGCATTTGCAGGTGGCGCACACGCCGCCTTTACAGGCGAACGGCAGGTCAGCGCCCTGGCGCAACGCGGCGTCGAGAATGCTGTCATCTTCCGCACTCAGTGAAATCAGGCGATCGCGCCCATCCTGACGAAGGGTGACCGTGCGGCCTTCCGCCTGCACGCCGGTGGCGCGTTTCACGCTGGTCCCCGGCGTATTGAAACGCTCAAGGTGAATGGATTTTTCCGCTATGCCCAGTTCGCGCAGTGCCACTTCGGCTTCATCCATCATTGCCGATGGGCCACAGATAAAGGTGTCGTCAAAGCGGCTGAAATCGAGCAGGTTTTTGCCCAGCGCACGCAGTTTGTCGCCGTCGATACGACCCTGTAGCAGATCGCTGTCCATCGACTCCTGACTGAACAGGTGCACCACCTGTAAACGCTGCGGATAGCGGTCTTTCAGATCGGCCAGCGCCTGACGGAACATCATGCTGTGGCTGCTGCGGTTGCCGTAGATCAGGGTGAACTGGCTGGCCGGTTCGGTCGTCAGCGTCGCTTCAATAATCGCCATCATCGGCGTAATGCCGGACCCGGCGGCAATCGCCAGATATTCGGCTTCGCGCTCGGCCTGCGGCTGGTAGCCGAAGTGCCCCTGCGGCACCATCACTTCCAGCGCCATACCCTGCTGGATATCCTGCTGGGCATAGCGGGAGAAACGCCCACCGTCGATAGCTTTAACCGCGACGCTAATTTCCGACGGCGAGCGGCTGCGACAAATGGAGTAACACCGACGCAGCTCTTCTCCACCGAGGTGAGCTTTCAGCGTCAAATGCTGGCCCGGTCGAAAGGCGTAGTCATTACGCAGCGCGTCAGGAATGGTGAAAGTGATGGTCACCGCATCGCGCGTTTCCGCTTCAACGTTGGCCACGGTAAGCGAATGAAATGTTGTCATCGCAACCTCAAATACATTTAAAGTAATCAAAGGGTTCACGGCAGCTGTCGCAGCGATACAACGCTTTACAGGCCGTGGATCCGAATTCGCTAATCAGCGAGGTATGGGTGCTGGCGCAGCGCGGGCACTGTACGTCAGTTGGCATTTCGGCATGGCAGGCGTGGGCCTGCGGCGGGCTGATACCATACTGGCGCAGGCGTTCGCGGGCGTCCGGGCTCATCCAGTCAGTGGTCCACGGTGGGTCAAGCTGCAGGACGATATGTACTGGCGTATAGCCGTGCTCCGCCATCACCATGCGAATTTCACCCAGTAGATGCTCGGTGGCCGGGCAGCCGGAGTACGTCGGCGTAAAGCCGATAACCCAGCCGTCGCCGCAGCGCTCAACGCTGCGTACCATGCCGAGATCGGTGATGGTCAGCACCGGCACTTCCGGATCGGAAATCGCACTTAACAGCCCCCAAACGGTGTGCACCTCTGGCGGTGCGATCGCGGTAAGACGTTGCATAGCCACCTCCTGCTACCACTGCTGCCCAGGATACGCACGCTGCAAGTACTGCATCTCGGCCAACATCGGCCCGAGATGTTCGCTGTGTAGCCCCTGCTTACCGCCGTTGCGAAACGCCGCCTCTTGCGGAACCTGTAAACCAGAATCAATCAGCGCAGTGTGTACCGTCATTTGCCATTCGGTTTGCAGTTCGCGCGGATCGACGGCAATGCCCTGCCTGGCCAGAGCGATCTCCAGTTCGTCGGCAAGGAACAATTCGCCGGTGTAACGCCACAGATTGTCCACCGCCTTCTGCATCAGTTGCGCGGAGTAGTCAGTACCATTCCCCAGTCGCTCCAGCCAGCCGCGGCTGAAGCGCAGGTGATAACGCACTTCTTTCAGTCCTTTGGCAGCGATAGCCGCAATCTGCTTATCGCGGCTGTTAACCAAACGAGTGAACAGCGCCACATGCCAGACGTCGATAAAGAACTGGCGAGCGATCGTGTCGGCAAAGTTGCCGTTAGGCTGTTCCACCAGCAACAGATTGCGGAACTGACGCTCGTCACGACCAAAAGCCAGCGTGTCTTCGTCGCCGTTACCCGCCAGTTCGGCGGCGTAGCTGAGGAAGTTGCGCGCCTGCCCCAGCAGGTCGAGGCCGATATTAGCCAGCGCCAGATCAATCTCCAGCTCCGGCGCATGACCGCACCAGGCACCCAGACGCTGAGCCAGCACCAGGCCGTTATCGCCCAGACGCAGGGCATAGGTTGCAACGGGATTCAGGTTATTCATCGTTGCCTCACATATGTTCCATGCCGTCCGGCACGGTGTAGAACGTGGGATGGCGATAGACTTTGCTCTCCGCCGGGTCAAAAAATTCACCGCGTTCTTCCGGCTGTGACGCAACAATTTCGCTGGCTTTCACCACCCAGATGGAGCAGCCTTCGCTGCGGCGTGTATAGGCATCGCGTGCATTTTCCAGCGCCATCTGGTCATCGGCGGCATGCAGACTGCCAACGTGACGGTGTGATAACCCCTGTTTGCTGCGGACAAAAACTTCGTATAACGGCCAGTATGTTTTGCTCATGACTCTCTCCTTACGCCGCGTCGCGGGCCTGTTGCTTTTCGGCGTGCGCCAGTGCGGCCTCGCGCACCCATGCCCCTTCTTCCCAGGCCTTACGCTTTGCGCCCAGACGTTCGTGGTTGCAGACACCACGACCGTTGATGACCTCATTAAATTCCTGCCAGTCGATCTCACCGAATCGATATTTCCCCGTCGCTTCATCAAGCTGTAGGTCGGCGTCCGGCACGGTCATACCGAGGATTTCTACCTGCGGGACCGTGTTATCAACAAAGCGCTGACGCAGTTCGTCGTTGGAGTGCAGTTTGATTTTCCACGCCATACTGCGGGCACTGTTCGGTGAGTTGTCGTCGTTCGGGCCAAACATCATCAACGCAGGCCACCAGAAACGGTTGATGGCGTCCTGCAGCATCTGACGCTGTTCCTCGCTACCAGTAGCCAGCGCCATACACGCTTCGAAGCCTTGACGCTGATGGAAGCTCTCTTCTTTGCAGATTTTGACCATCGCCCTGGCATACGGGCCGTAGGAGGTACGACACAGCGCCACCTGGTTAACAATCGCCGCGCCATCGACCAGCCAGCCGATCACACCGATATCCGCCCAGCTCAGGGTTGGGTAGTTGAAGATGGAGGAGTATTTCATCTGGCCGTCGAGCATCTTCTGGTACAGATCTTCACGCGCGCAGCCCAGTGTTTCCGCCGCGCTGTAGAGGTACAGACCGTGTCCGGCCTCGTCCTGTACTTTTGCGAGCAGAATGGCCTTACGCCGCAGCGTAGGTGCGCGGGTTATCCAGTTGCCTTCCGGTAACATGCCGACAATTTCCGAGTGCGCATGCTGGCCAATCTGGCGGATCAGCGTCTTACGGTATGCGTCCGGCATCCAGTCCTGCGGCTCGATGGCCGTTTCCTGCGCGATGCGCTGGTCAAAGCGTTGTTCTTCTGTCACGTCATCACCTTATGATTCCGATAATTTCAACAAATCAATATTTGCGAATCACTTTGTTTTATAAAAGTTACATCTTGGTTAAATAAAACCACAAATTTTGTTTGCTGATTTTGCGATACTTGTCGCAAATGGTTTTTGTTTATTCATTAATAACAGATAGATAACCAATAAAGGTAAAGTGTTCGCGATCTCATTGTTAACAAATTATTAAAATCTCACTTGCATTTTTTGATTCATAAAAGAACTATTTAAAGAGATATTACGGAACACATCTGGAGATTAACGATGCAGCAGTTAGCCAGTTATTTATCCGGTGCCTGGCAGACAGGCCGGGGCCGCACGCGCACCATCCACCACGCTCTTACCGGTGAAGCGCTTTGGGAAGTGACAAGCGTTGGACTGGATATGGCGCAGGCGCGCCGCTTTGCTATTGAGCACGGCGGCAAAGCGTTACAGGCAATGAGTTTTATTGAGCGCAGCGCGATGCTAAAAGCGGTGGCGAAGCATTTAATGGAACTGAAAGCCGATTTCTATGCCATATCCGCGCAAACCGGAGCAACGCGCGGTGACAGCTGGGTCGATATCGAAGGCGGCATTGGCACGCTTTTCACTTATGCCAGTCTCGGTGGCCGCGAGCTGCCGGACGATACGCTGTGGCCGGAAGACGAACTGATCCCGCTGTCCAAACAGGGCGGTTTTGCCGCACGCCACGTGCTGACCTCCAAATCCGGTGTTGCGGTGCATATCAACGCCTTTAACTTCCCCTGCTGGGGTATGTTAGAGAAGCTGGCGCCAACCTGGCTTGCCGGGATGCCAGCCATTATCAAACCTGCAACCGCCACCGCGCAGCTCACTCAGGCAATGGTGAAAGCGATTATCGACAGTGGCCTGGTACCGAACGGCGCAATTAGCCTTATCTGTGGCGGCGCGGGCGACCTGCTCGATCACCTCGACAGCCAGGATGTGGTGACCTTTACCGGTTCTGCTCATACCGGGCAGCAGTTGCGCGTGCACCCCAACCTGGTGGCTAAATCGGTTCCTTTCACCATGGAAGCGGATTCACTCAACTGCTGTGTGCTTGGTGATGACGTCACCCCAGAACAGCCTGAGTTTGCATTGTTTGTACGTGAAGTAGTGCGCGAGATGACGACCAAAGCCGGGCAGAAATGTACCGCTATCCGCCGCATTATCGTGCCACAGGCGCAGGTGAAAGCGGTCAGCGAGGCGCTGATTTCCCGTCTGCAAAAAGTGGTAGTGGGCGATCCGGCGCAGGAAGGCGTGAAGATGGGGTCGCTGGTGAATAACGATCAGCGTCAGGACGTACAGGATAATGTGAATCGTCTGGTTGAAGCCGGGTGTGAGGTGCTTCTGGGCGGAAAAGCAGATCTGAGCACGGCTGGGGCTTTCTTCCCGCCAACGCTGCTGTTTTGTCCGCAGCCGGATGAAATTGCCGCGGTACATGCAATTGAAGCCTTTGGTCCGGTCGCCACGCTGATGCCGTATCAAAATACCGGGCATGCCATGACGCTGGCGCGCGCCGGTGAAGGCAGTCTGGCAGGAACGCTGGTGACGGCGAGCGGTGAACTGGCGCGAGAGTTTGTCCTCGGTGCGGCCCGCGCCCACGGGCGTATTCAGGTGCTGAACGAAGAGTCCTCGGCGGAATCGACCGGTCACGGCTCTCCGCTGCCACAGCTGGTCCACGGCGGGCCTGGACGTGCAGGCGGCGGTGAAGAGCTGGGTGGTCTGCGCGCGGTGAAACACTACATGCAACGCACCGCCATTCAGGGCAGCCCAACCATGCTCGCGGCGGTAAGCCAACAGTGGGTGCGTGGCGCTCGGGTGGAGGAAGATCGTATTCACCCGTTCCGTAAATACTTCGAAGAGATCCAGCCGGGCGACAGCCTGCTGACGCCACGTCGTACACTGACCGAAGCGGATATCGTTAACTTTGCCTGCCTCAGCGGTGACCACTTCTACGCCCATATGGACAAGATTGCAGCAGCCGATTCCATTTTCGGCGAGCGCGTGGTGCACGGTTACTTCCTGATTTCCGCCGCAGCCGGTCTGTTTGTCGACGCGGGTGTCGGTCCAGTGATTGCTAACTATGGCATGGAAAACCTGCGCTTTATCGAGCCGGTTAAGCCGGGCGATACTATCCAGGTGCGTTTAACCTGCAAACGCAAAACGGTGAAACGTCAGCGCAATGCCGAAGAAAAAGCGACCGGCGTGGTGGAGTGGTCGGTGGAGATCTTTAATCAGCACCAGCAGGCGGTGGCGCTGTATTCCATTCTGACGTTGGTTGCGCGTCAGCATGGGGATTTCCCGGCGTAAGATTCCGGCGTAGCTTCGCTCGATCAGGCTTGAAACATAAAGCAAAAAGCCTGCTTAGTTTCCTAAGCAGGCTTCTTAAATATGGCTCCTCTGACTGGACTCGAACCAGTGACATACGGATTAACAGTCCGCCGTTCTACCGACTGAACTACAGAGGAATCGTTGTGGAGGCTTATCTTAGCGGCGAAAAAAATTTTGTCAAACCCCATTTCCTCGAATGCGAATCAATTGATGCTTCTCTCGACAGTTTGTTGCATTTACAGACATTTTAAATAGAAAAAACTTTGCAGCTTTTTTGATTCTCCCTCATCATTTGAAATGAGGTTTCAACTTTCTTCGTTAAGGTCCACTTTGAACGTCTCCGCTGCCTTACGCCAGGTCGCTTCCCGCACGCCCTGGTATGCCAAACGCAAGAGTTATAAGGTTCTCTTTTGGCGCGAAATCACTCCGCTGGCTGTCCCCATTTTTCTGGAAAACACCTGTGTGCTATTGATGGGTGTTCTCAGTACCTTCCTGGTCAGCTGGTTGGGAAAAGAAGCGATGGCCGGTGTCGGACTCGCCGACAGCTTTAATATGGTCATCATGGCATTTTTCGCCGCCATCGATCTGGGCACCACCGTGGTTGTAGCATTTAGCCTCGGGAAACGAGATCGTCGACGGGCCAGAGCCGCGGCCAGACAATCACTGGTGATCATGACAATTTTTGCTACCGTTCTGGCAGCTGTCATTCACTATTTTGGTCAACAGATTATTGACGTTGTCGCAGGTGAAGCAACGCCAGACGTTAAAGCTTTGGCACTCACCTATCTGGAGCTGACGGTGCTCAGCTACCCGGCAGCAGCCATTGCGCTGATTGGCAGTGGCGCACTACGTGGAGCCGGAAATACAAAAATACCGTTGTTGATTAACGGCGGCATGAACATCCTGAATATCATCATCAGTAGCATCCTGATTTACGGGATCTTTTCCTGGCAAGGTCTGGGATTTGTGGGAGCAGGCCTGGGACTGACCATTTCGCGCTACATCGGGGCGATTGCCATCATCTGGGTACTGATGATTGGTTTTAACCCCGCGCTGCGAATTCCCTTCAAAAGCTATTTTAAGCCACTCAATCTCGCCATTATCTGGGAGGTGATGGGGATCGGCATTCCGGCAAGTATCGAGTCAGTGCTGTTCAATGGCGGTAAACTTTTGACGCAGATGTTTGTTTCAGGCATGGGAACCAGCGTTATCGCCGGGAACTTTATTGCATTTTCTATCGCCGCGCTTATCAACTTACCGGGGAATGCTTTAGGTTCCGCGTCGACAATCATTACCGGCAGGCGTCTGGGAAATGGCCAGATTGCCCAGGCTGAAATCCAGCTACGGCATGTATTCTGGCTGTCGACGATCGGCCTGACGGCAATTGCCTGGTTAACCGCTCCTTTCGCCGGGGTGATGGCCTCATTTTATACCCACGATCAGGATGTAAAAGAGGTCATAGTCATCCTGATTTGGCTCAACGCAGCATTTATGCCGATATGGGCAGCCTCCTGGGTATTACCAGCAGGCTTTAAAGGTGCGCGAGATGCACGTTTTGCTATGTGGGTATCGATGCTGGGCATGTGGGGCTGCCGCGTAGTCGCGGGTTACACCCTGGGTATCGTATTAGGATGGGGAGTTGTCGGCGTTTGGTTAGGTATGTTCTTCGACTGGGCCGTACGCGCCGCGTTATTTTACTGGCGTATGGTCACCGGCCGCTGGTTGTGGAAATACCCGCGCCCCGAACGCGAAAAGTGCATAAAACAACCGGTTGCGTCTGAATAAGCGGCGAAATGAGGAATATTTCAGCAAACGATCGCATTTATCTATTCAGGCTTTGACAACGCTGAGCGGCATCGCTAATATTCGCCTCGTTCACACGATTCCTCTGTAGTTCAGTCGGTAGAACGGCGGACTGTTAATCCGTATGTCACTGGTTCGAGTCCAGTCAGAGGAGCCATATTTTAGGGAAGCAGACGTTCACTGACGTCTGCTTTCTGCATTTCTATCAGTTGGTTATCCCCTTCTTCAGGATCGCATCATCTCTTCACTTCTTCTCACTCTGTTCAGTGACGGCACGCCATGGACGATGGGCTGGATAATTGCGTTGTTTACAGCTGCCAGCACCATGATGGCACTGACCGTTCATCTATAAAAATAACCACCACATATCCACAACGCTTATGAATTTAACTCATAGCGCCTATCTAATCAGCGTAATTATCTTTAACCGCAACATCGTTAATCTGGGTATATCGCGTGAATACGCAATTTGAATTGCAGCGGCAAGTGACTACAACTGAAAGGCATACCCCAGCCTGCTGCGGCTGGGGCATCATCTGTGGCTAACTAGATATTTTTATCAAAGAAGACGTCTAACTTTTGCAAAGCCTTATCAACGTATTTAGGCACCCAATATGTCTCGATATGGGTAGCGTCGTCGATCAGGAAAAGCTCTTTGTCCTTCGTACCGGAGGCTTTCGCGAACGCATCTTCAGTCATATAGAGTGTATCCGCTTTTGTACCGGCAATCATCAGCAGCGGTTTATTGATGAGATTGATATGGTCCGTCACGTCAAAGCTCATCAAATCAAGAAGACTGCTGGTGGTGTATTTAAACGTGGAGTTCGGGTGCGCGTGGGTTTTCCAGTAGTACTCGTAGCCCTGGCGATACAAGGCAAAAGGTAATTTAGCAATCTGTTCATCAGTCAGGTTGGCATCGCCGGAGTAAAGCACTTCTCCTCCGGCTGCTTCCTGAGCACGTGCGTCAGACGCCTGCTGAAGACGCTGCTGGATTGTATCTAGCTGTGAATCCTGCATACCGTTGCGGCGCACAAGGCCTGAATTAAACATGCTGATGGTTGCTATCGATTTAAACCGCTTGTCAGTTTCAGCCGCAACAAGTGAATAACCGCCGCCACCGCAAATACCCAGCAGACCAAGGCGGGCGGAATCTACACCAGGATACTGGCTAATGTAGTCAGCCATACCGTGGATATCCTCAATGCGATTAGCGTGTTTATCCACGCTGCGCGGCATCCCACCGCTAGCGCCCTGATAAGCCGCATCGGCGGTAATGGTGATGTAGCCCTGCTCGGCAAGACGCTGGGCATACAACCCGGCGACCTGTTCTTTTACGCCGCCATTAGGATGCGCGACCACCACAGCAGGATATTTTTTGGCGGGATCGTAGTGAGCAGGGGTATAGACATTTGCAGCAATCTGGATGCCATGTAGATCGTATTTCACGGGGTGAATATTGACCTTGCCTTTAACGTTCTCGGTGATGGCTCCGTCATAAACGAGTGTGAATGGATTTTTTTTGTAATCAGCCGCATTGACTGAGGCTACTCCAGCCATTGCCGTGAGTAGCATTGCACTGATAAGCGTGAATTTCATGGTCTCTCCCGATGAGTGTCGGCCTGGTTACTCAGGCTCGCGGATTTAAATATGCTGACCCAGATTAGGGCGAGAGGACTGTCAGCCAGGTGACAGGGAAATAACATTTTTGTAAGGAAACGGGCTGGGATGGCAAAGCGATTCTGACAATGCTGTCAGGTAACTGTCAGCTTTATGTTGGCAACCGGGAGGCAAAATGGTCTCAGTCACAGGGTTGTTCAGGTATTGAAGCACCGATGAAAAGTTAAGAGGAAGCCCCGTTATGCGCCTGTTGTTAGTCGAAGATGAAGAAAAAACGTCAACCTATCTCTCCCGTGCGCTGGGTGAGTCCGGGTTTACAGTAGATGTTTCTGCAGACGGAGCTGAAGGTCTTCATTACGCGCTGGAGTTCGACTACGACGCGATAATACTGGATGTGATGCTGCCGGGGATGGACGGCTACCGGGTACTTGAGGGGGTGCGAGCAGCCAAACAAACGCCTGTGCTGATGCTCTCGGCACGGGGTTCGGTTGATGAGCGCGTTAAAGGGCTTCGCCTTGGCGCGGATGATTATCTGCCCAAGCCCTTCTCGCTGATTGAGCTGGTGGCGCGAATTCAGGCACTGGTGCGCCGCCGCTCTACGGATGGCGCAGACATCACCCAACTACAAATTCACGATCTGCATCTCGACCTACTGGCTCGCCGCGTATTTCGAGCCGGAACGCGCCTGGAGCTGACCGCAAAAGAGTTTTCCCTGTTGAGCCTTCTGGCCCGGCATCAGGGGGAGATTCTGTCAAAAATGATGATTGCGGAGCAGATATGGGACATGAATTTTGACAGCGATGCCAACGTGGTTGAAGTGGCCATTAAACGTCTGCGGGCCAAAGTGGACGCCCCATTCGATATCAAACTGCTGCATACCGTTCGTGGTATGGGGTATGTCCTTGAAGTCCGGTCCGAATAAATGAAGGGGATAAGCATGTTTAAGCGTTCCATCTCCGTTCACCTGGCGCTGATGTTTGCCTTATCCGCGCTACTGATAGTGTCCATTATCGGTATCCTGCTTAGAAGCTCCCTGCATGATACTTTGCAAAAGCAGATGCACAACGAGCTGCTGTTCCGCGAATCATTAATGAGCCCGTGGATCACCGCCCGAACTTCGGCTGACGGCTGGTCACTGCTTGCCAATAAATTCACCGTGTTAACCAATTCTGAAGGCGAGCGCGTTCGCTACTGGATAGTAAGCGATAACCCACGCTTTAGCATGGGGGGAACACCACCGGTGGGTGTTCAGTGGTCTTCTTTGCGGGAAGGGTTTAATAAAGTGCCCGGCGCATCAGAAGGTGCCTGCTCGCTGTTTTTGTTAGTGAAAACGATTCCCGCCAACGGTGAAAGGCCTGAGCTTCGCTATGTGGTTGCCATCGACTCCACGCCGTACATGGGCACACTCGATGCGTTCACGCGTACATTGTTGATCATTACCGCACTGGGCGTCGTGATTGTCGCCTTACTGGGGTACGTCGTTTCAAGGATCGGTCTTCGTCCCGTTGGGGCGCTCAGTAAACAGGCCCGGCATCTCGCTCCCGGGGACCATGGTCAGCGCCTGAATACCGAAGCATTACCTGACGAATTACAGCAATTAGCATCATCTTTTAATGGCGTGCTGGAACGGCAAGAGGTCGCCTGGCGACAACTCGAAAGCTTTAATGCTGATGTTGCGCATGAACTTCGAACCCCACTGACTAATCTGATCGGCCAGACGCAGCTGGGTCTCTCACGCCGACGTTCACATGATGAACTGGAAGAGTTATTGGGTTCCAATCTGGAAGAACTTGAACGCATGACGTCGATAGTTAACGACATGCTGTTCCTGTCCCATGCTCATGCGGGTGAGCATGCTTCCCAGCTTACGCAGGTGTCCCTGCGGGAAGAAACCCTGAAAACAGCGGAGTACGTTGAACCCTCTTTTGCTGAAAAACAGCTTTCTCTGTATGTGGAAGGCGACGTCACCGCGCACATCGACCGACGGCTGTTCCACCGCTCACTGGCTAATTTACTGGAAAACAGCGCAAGGCATTCACCCTCCAATAGTACGGTTACGGTACGCTTAAGCGAAAAAGGTCATCAAGTCTGTGTTGAAGTGTCAAACCCGGGCGATCCAATAGCACCAGAGCACTTACACCGACTTTTCGAGCGGTTCTATCGCGTTGACACCTCCCGGGCCAGGAGTGATACCCATCATGGACTGGGCCTGTCGATCGTGCGTGCCGTCGCCATTATGCACCGAGGAGATGTCTTTGCCCGTAGTGAAGCTGGCATCAATACATTTGGCCTCACCTTTGCGATGCAAGACGATAAAGCGTCGGGCAACGCTCACTCCGGCACTGAGCCGGAACCCGGGTTAACTGACAGAATTGTCAGGGGGGCGTCAGCCTGACGTCATCACCCTCTCGATAAAATCATGTCAGGCAATCCCCTCTTCATAGATAAGGACGCTTTGCATGATCGGACATTTACGTTACCTCGGGCTGTTACTGCCCTTCTTCACATTTTCATCCTGGGCAGCGGAACAAAATCCCGCTGTCCATATCGCCCCCGCAGGAAGTCAGAATGCGGTGTTCGGGCCAGCCGAGAACTTTACCGGTCGTGTCAGGGTTGATCCTCTCTTCAAACCGGATAACGACATCCCTGTTTCCGGGGCTTATGTCACGTTTGAACCCGGCGCTCGTTCCGCCTGGCATACGCATCCGGCAGGTCAGCGGCTGATTGTGACCTCGGGTGTTGGGCTCACCCAGCAAGAAGGCCAGCCGGTGCAGGTTATCCGCGCCGGTGACGTTGTCTCTTGCCCGGCGGGCGTCAAACACTGGCACGGAGCGGCACCCGGCAGCGCGATGACGCATCTGGCGATAACCGGGAGTGTGGATGGCAAAAGCGTTAACTGGAAGGAGTTAGTGACAGATGAACAATACCACGCCCATTAAAACATTAGCGGCAGCGGTACTGCTGACCTTTGGTTTTGGTCTCGCGGCACATGCTGCGCCCGTCAATCACGGAGCCTCAGAAATGAGCCACCAACAAACCGTTTCAGATACGCTGTCAGCCCGCCAACAGGCCATCCCGTTGATTGCGGCATCGATGGCCAGCAGTCAGATGGATAAGCTGAATGCAGCCCTGAATCAGGGACTGGATGCCGGACTCACGATAAACGAAACCAAAGAGATTCTCGTCCAGCTTTATGCCTATACGGGCTTCCCCCGTAGCCTGAACGCGCTTAGTGAACTGATGAAGGTCGTCGAAGCACGTAAACAACGTGGTATCAAAGATGTTGAGGGTAAAGAACCGGTTGCCCCGATCCCCGTTGGGGATGAACTTCGCCGTGTCGGTACCGCAAACCAGACAAAAATCTCAGGCGCGCCCGTCCAGGGCCCGCTGTTTGATTTTGCCCCGGTCATTAACCAGTTCCTGCAAGCGCACCTTTTCGGTGACATTTTCGCCCGCGATAACCTCGACTGGCAAAGCCGCGAGCTGGCAACGGTTGGCGCTTTAGCGGCCACGCCAGGCGTTGAATCACAACTGCTGTCACATATGCGAGCCAGCATGCGGGTCGGCCTGACGGCAGCGCAGCTGCGCCAGCTGGCACAGCTTCTGCGTGAACATGGCGAAAATGATGCAGCAACGCGAGCTGAAAAGGCGCTGCAACAGGCGCTCGGTAGCAAATAAGGTCAGTTGGTTAGAGGCGATACGCAGTTAATCGTCCGCATTCATGAATCTGCCAAATAAGGGCAATCAGGGTTGCTAAATAATTAACGCGGACAACTCAGATATTATTGAACGGCAAACATAACAGAGGATGTAATCTTGAAGACAATCTTAAAAACGCTGGCCATCTGCGTAATAGCGGGTGGCCTGGTGGCTCAGTCGGTCTATGCCGAGCCGCTGGTCATTCAGGAACAGGGAAGCTTTTCTGCGGGTGGCACTATCATCACCGCACCAGGAACATTTGACGCGAAAAAGCCGCTGGATTCAGCTGGCCAAACCTATCATGGCGATCATACCTCAGTATTTTACCAAATCCCGGAGAATCCGCATAAATACCCTATCGTCATGCTGCACGGCGCAGGTCAGTTCTCTCGAACCTGGGAAAGCACCCCGGATGGTCGCGAAGGGTTCCAGAATATATTCCTGCGTCGTGGATTCTCAACCTATCTTGTCGATCAGCCACGACGGGGCAGCGCCGGGCGCACGACGGTAGAAGGAACTATTACGCCTAAACCGGATGAACAGATGTGGTTCAATCAGTTCCGCGTTGGCGTGTGGCCTGAGTATTTTAAAGGTGTCCAGTTCTCTCACGACAAAGAAGCCCTGAACCAGTATTTCCGTCAGATGACCCCGAATACCGGGCCATTTGATATCAATGTCATCTCTGATGCGATGTCCGCCGTCGTGGACAAATCCGGCCCAGCAATCCTCTTCACCCACTCTCAGGGTGGCGGACCAGGCTGGTACACGGCGATGAAAAACAACAAGGTCAAAGCCATTGTCGCCTTCGAGCCTGGCAGCAGCTTTGTCTTCCCGGAAAAAGAACTCCCTGCCCCGATGCCAAGCGCGTTCGACACGCTGAAGGCTGAGCCGGTGCAGATGGCGCAGTTTATGGCTCTGACCAAAATCCCGATTCTGATTATTTACGGCGATAACATACCGGATAAGCCTGTTACCATGCCCGCGCAGGACAGCTGGCGCGTAAGACTGACGATGGCGCGTGAGTGGCGTGATGTGGTGAACAAGCATGGCGGGGATGTGACGGTGACGCATCTGCCTGAAGTGGGAATCAAAGGGAATACCCACTTCCCGTTCTCTGATCTCAATAATGTGCAGATTGCTGACCTGGTGAGTCAGTTTTTGAAAGAGAAAAATCTGCAGTAGCCGTTTTAGAAAATCACCTAAATCATTTAAAAGAGCGCCCAACACATAGTGGGCGCTCATCGCCTTGGGTAACTTATTCAAGTACCGGCAAAATATAACCTTTACGCGCACTTTGCCATGCAAGAACAGCGAGGCCCAACGCAATGAAGGACAGAATTGCGCCCGCCCAGTTCGGAGAAGCCAGTCCAAAACCCGCAGCAATGGTTACCCCGCCAGCCCATGCCCCCAGTGCATTTCCCAGATTAAACATGCCGATATTGACCGAGGCCGCCATTGTCGGCGCTCCCGCATGGCTGGCACGCTCCATCACCAGTTTCTGAATCGGTGAGACCGTCGCGAAGCCGAAGGCCGCCATCAGGAAGACTGAGATGCTGGCAACCCACTGGCTTTCAACACCCGCCCAGAAAACCAGCAGCACCAGCCCCTGAGCCGCGAGGGTGACGAACAGCGTGCCAAACAGAGAGCGGTCAGCGAAGCGCCCACCAATCCAGTTGCCAACGGCAAGCCCCAGACCAAACAGCACCATTAATCCAGCCACGCCGCCTGCGGAGAAACCGGCCTCCTGCACCATCATTGGCGCAATGTAGGTAATCGAGGTGAAAAAGGCAGCCGGGCCGAAAATCGTGATCCCCATGACCAGCAACACCTGCGGGTCAACAAAGGCTCTCAGTTCGTTACGTAAAGCAATCGCTTTGCCTTTCGCAATATGCGGAACCAGCACGGCTACGCTTGCCATCGTCAGCACCCCGATACCGGCAATGATCCAGAATACCAGCCGCCAGCTAAAGGTTTGCGCAAGCCAGGTACCGGCCGGAACGCCAAGCAGATTGGCTAAAGTCAGCCCCGAAAACATAAAGGCAATGGCGCTTGCCTGGCGTCCTGGCGCCACCAGCGAGGCGGCAATAATCGAGCCGATACCAAAAAAGGCCCCGTGATTAAAAGAGGTGATAATACGGCCGACAATCGCTATCTCCATTGTCGGCGCGATGGCCGTCATGATATTACCGATCGTAAAAATACCCGCCAGCGTAATCAGCATGGCCTTGCGAGGGATCCTCGCGCCGATAATCGTTAACAGCGGTGCGCCAATAAATACGCCCAGCGCGTATGACGTCGCCATCATTCCCGCTTTCGGGATACTGACGCTAAATTCTGCGGCGATTTGTGGCAGGATCCCGGCGATGACAAATTCAGTCAGGCCGATACCAAATGCGCCCACGGCGAGGGCGAAAAGTGCGATAGGCATTGCAACTCCATTATTCGTTTTGTGGCTTAATAATATTAGGTAGAATTAAGTATATTCATACTTTCATTCAGATTGAGAAGCCCTATGAGCGCATTTGATAAAGAAAAAGATGGTATTCGGCAGACGAGACATAAACCGGCGGAACTGGATGCCATTGACCGAAAAATATTAAGTGCCCTGGCAGAGGACGCAGGTCGCAGCTACACGGAATTGAGCGAGATTGTGAACCTGTCGGCCCCCGCGGTTCACGATCGCGTAAAACGACTTAAGCGCGACGGGGTGATCAAGGGAACCGTGGCGGTTCTGGATGGCTGCAAGCTGGGACGGACGCTGTTAACGTTCCTGGTTATCGATACCAGTAGCTATCAAGCAACGCGCGCCCTTTTGCAGTTCACCAGCCGCAAGGAGGTGGAAGAATTGCATACCGTTGCCGGGGACGGCTGCGTCTTTATCAAAGTACGCGCCGCCGATACCGAATCGCTGGAAAATTTCCTGATGGAGATTCAGAGCCTTGAGGGCGTACGCTCCGTACGCAGCTATATTGCGCTTTCCACGTTTCTGGAGCGCGGACCTTCGCCGGATTAACGCGCACCGGCCTTCTGGCGGGCGGTGAAAAAGGTCAGTACGCC
The DNA here is from genome assembly GCF_043945515.1 of Citrobacter freundii complex sp. 2024EL-00216. Lineage (NCBI taxonomy): Bacteria > Pseudomonadati > Pseudomonadota > Gammaproteobacteria > Enterobacterales > Enterobacteriaceae > Citrobacter > Citrobacter freundii complex sp. 2024EL-00216. The sequence goes on from NZ_JBIMRA010000005.1 coordinate 196,572, forward strand.
CGCGCAAAGGAGCAGTACGCTGCTCATGGCAAATGTGCTCTGCCAACCAAGGTGGTCAAACACGATGCCTCCTGCCGTTGATCCAAGGGCGATGGAGAGCTGAATCACCGCGACCATGAGCCCGCCTCCGGCTTCAGCGTTATCAGGCAACGTACGCGCAATCCATGTCCACCATCCGGTTGGGGCGGCGGTGGCCAGCATGCCCCAGAGCCCTAACAACAGCGAAACCGTCCAGACATGATGCCCGGTCAGCATCAGGCCGATGGCAATGACGCCCATCAGCCCGGGTATGGCCATCAGCGTGGGGTAAAATTTCCGGTTGAGGAATGTCGAAACAACCAGCGTGCCGATAAAACCGGCTACGCCGATAACCAGTAAAATCAACGACAAACCTGAGGAATCAACCCGCGTCACCGACTCCAGAAACGGGCGCACATAGGTAAATAGCGTAAACTGCCCCATAAAAAACAGGCCACACGCCAGCATGCCAACCGCAACCACGCAGCGGCTAAGTATGCAGAATACCGCGCCAGGTGACGTGTGGCTTTTATTCGCATCCATACCAGGCAGGCTGATGCACTGCCAGATAAAGGCGACAACCGCGATGGGCACCAGGCACAAGAAAGCGCCTCGCCATCCGACCGTGGCCCCCAGATAGCTTCCCAGCGGCGCGGCCACGACCGTCGCCAGCGCATTACCGGCGTTGAAAATCGCCAGCGCACGCGTGACCTGATGCTGCGGCACCAGACGAATCGCCGTTGCCGCAGACATCGACCAGAATCCGCCAATCGCCACACCAGTCATCGCACGACCGACCATATACACCAGATAACTGGAAGCCAGCGCAATAATAAGCCCCGATGCGGCCATCAGGACCGTCATTCCCAATAGCAGGAACTTACGATTCATCTTTCCAGCTAGCGTTGAAAGCGTCAGGCTGGTTAGAACCGCCAGTGCGCCGGAGATAGCAATCCCCTGCCCAGCCAACCCCTCCGTCACGCCTAAATCGCGGGCAATCGGCGTGAGCAGGCTGACGGGCATAAATTCAGAAGCAATCAGCACAAACACGCACAGGGTCATGGCAAAAATACCGCCCCAGTATGCGCGCTGATGATGAGGTGATGGTGTTTGGTTTAGCGTCGACATAGTGAAATTTCACGAAGATCAGGATAAAAGCCACCGGCCATAGACCGATGGCTTTGCATCAATTCAGGAGAGGATTTATTTCAGTTTGGTCTGGAAAAATTGTTCGAATTTCGCGAAAGGTATTTTTCCGGCCACGTTATCGTACAGGTCCACGTGATTTGCCCCTGGTACCACCACCAGCTCTTTGTCTTTACTGCCGACCGCCTTGAAAGCATCTTCAGCAAAATAGCGTGAATGCGCTTTCTCACCGGTCACAATCAGCGTCGGGATGGTGATTTCACTGGCGTAGCTCAGCAGCGGCATATTCATAAACGACAGCGGCATCGTTGCCGTCCACGCCCCGGTCGAGTTAACGGAACGTTCGTGGAAACCGCGCGGCATGCGGTAGTAGTCAAAGAACTCTTTCAGTACCGGATGTGGATTTACCGGCAGCGTTTCTGGCAGAACGCGCTCGCCCACGCTGACCTTGCCGTTGCTGTCGACATTAATATCATGACCACCGTGTGCGAACGTTCCACTCTGCGCATCCTTCCAGCGCTGTTCGCTCAGATACTGCAGAACAGCACGACTGTCGGCGGTGGAATAACGGTCTTTGCCATCCCCCACACCATGGCCCATCGCCCGGCTCATGTCGTACATCACGCTGGTAGCCACCGCTTTAACGCGGGTATCCATCGCGGCATCATTCAGCGCCATGCCGCCCCAGCCACAAATACCGAGCAGCCCGATACGGTTGCGATCCACCTCTTTTTGCAGCCCTAAGAAATCCACCGCCGCGCTGAAATCTTCCGTGTTGATATCCGGAGAGGCGACGTTTCGCGGATAGCCGCCGCTTTCCCCCGTGTAAGAGGGATCGAACGCCAGGGTAACAAACCCTTGTTCCGCCAGCGTCTGCGCATACAGACCGCTGGATTGCTCTTTCACCGCGCCAAAAGGCCCGCTGACCGCAATCGCTGCCAGCTTGCGATCGCCACGGTCTTTAGGCAGGTAAAGATCGCCCACTAAGGTGATGCCATATCGGTTCGGGAACGAGACTTTACGATGTTCGACTTTCTGACTTTCAGCGAACGTTTTATCCCATTTATCTGTCATGGACACAGGGGCATTCGGATTGGTTGAATCAGCATAACTCATTGTCGTGACTCCACTTAATGATGCGAATAACAGCATGGTCGGCATCGCGGTTTTTAGCGTTCGGGTGAAGGTTTTCATAAAAATCCCCATAAAAAACAACAGAGAAAGACAGGTTTCCGACGGACAACGCTGCGGTGCTTTGCTTTGATGGGGTCATTATAGTGAGCAGAATTAGTGCTGATTAGGGGGCGATTACTGCTAAGATTAATACCATAATGTTATAAATTAATATTAAGACTGCTGTCATTCAGAGGGATTATTCAATGGCGAAAAGGGAGAACTACAACGAGCTGTACTTGTTTATGCAGGTTGTTCGGGAAGGCAGTTTCACCGCGGCTGCTCAGCGGCTGGGGCTTGCTCAATCAGGAGTCAGTCGTTCTGTTCGTGAGCTTGAAGAAAGGCTGGGCGTCCAGTTGCTGGTGCGCACCACGCGTAAGCTGTCGCTGACGCAGGCAGGCGAGCAGCTCTACCAGAAGACGGCATCTGCATTTGATATGTTAGATCTTGGGCTTGCCACGCTGGCGCATTATCGGGAGACGCCCTCCGGCACGGTGCGTATCAATGCCAGCCAGCACGCGATTGATAAATGCCTGCTGCCGAAGCTGGCGGTATTTAAACAGCGCTATCCTGATATCAGGCTGGAACTGATGAATGAGAGCCGGTTCGTCGATATCATCGAGGAAAGATTCGATGCAGGCGTCCGTCTGGGGCCTGAAGTCGGCCAGGGTATGGTCGCGGTACGCATCACGCCCGATATGGAGATGGCGATTGTGGGTACTCCGGAACATTTTCGTCGCTACGGTTTTCCGCAAACCCCGGCAGATTTAAAGACGCATCCCTGTATCGCCTATCAGTTTGCCGACGGTAGCGTATACCAGTGGGAACTCAATCAGGATGATAAAAAAATTACCCATCGACCTGAAGGCCAATGGGCCTTATCTGACAGCTACATGGAAGCAGAGGCCGCCCGGCTGGGCCTCGGGTTAGCCTATGTCCCTGTTGAACTGATCGCGGATGATTTAGAACACGGTAAGCTTATCAGGGTGTTGCAGCGTTACAGCCTGCGAATGGAGGGATTGTTTCTCTATTACCCTCATCGCAACGTCTCCCCCGCCCTGCGGATGGTCATTGATACATTGAAAATCTGAACGTTAACAACGACCGACTCTTCACTGTACAAAATTGTGTCAGGTAGTCCCTCTGCTTTCAATTCCAAGGTCTGCTTTGAGCGAGGAGCAGACGTTGAAGGCTAAAAGAAGGCTACTGAATTTGTGGCGATTCAGTCTTCATCCGCACAATGTGGGCAGCCCGTATACCTCATTGTCTCGCCCATTGCTTCACAGGGAGTCCCACAAATTTCACAAGTATCATAGCCTGTATGGATCTCAAGACATCGTGTGCACAGGAAGTTCTCGCCAAACACACAGACCGTTTCATGGCCCTCACAGTGAGCGCAATTTGCTAGGCCATCGGGATACATCATTTCGTCCACATGACGAAAATTCTCCTCATCAAGCAAGTTATACCTTGAGAGTTCTGCGTTACAGGTGCGGCAGATGAAGGTATCGTCATCTTCTTCTTCCACCGGCAGAACCTGGTCTGTATCACACTCAGGACAGGTAAACTTTACATGGCGCTCTGAGTGAAAACAGACGCGACAAGTTTGCTCATAAACGGTAGGACCGTTCTTCCCGACGGCAAGAATTTCCATGATGGCTGCTGGCTTGTGGCAAATGGTGCAGGGATGAAATTCAGCGCCCTCAGTCGCAAGTTGTTCCAGCTCGGGCTGGATATGTTTCAGACGGGCTTCGGCATAAAACTCGTTGCCTCGCAGGAGTTGTGTTTCACCTAATGCCAGTGCCCAGTTGTGTGGTGAAGCAAAATGCTGTTGCCAGTCTTCACGCATTAGTCGGTTCAGTGCAAACCATGCCCGAGCCTGTTCAGCCAGAATGGTCTCCACCTCAGAATCACTAAAAGCTGTATGAAAGAAATGAACTACACGGTTTCGGTGATTGCGAATGGTATTAAACACAGCTTCGGTTTCTTTAGGCAGGGGCTTTTCAAGGATATCCCTCAACCGGGTACAGACATCATCAAAGGACACCGACTGAAAATCACCGGCAAGGTAGCTTTTACGCGATACTTTTTTACCGCTGCAGACCAGCGTCCAGTGTTCGCTGGCAAGGGGTACCTTGAGCAAAATTTCTACAGCTATCCAGAAACTAACTACCGAGTGTTTGTACTGTTTGGCCTCGAACTCTTCACGTGCCTTATCCAGAAAATCCATGCCATTCTTAATGAGAGCCGCCACATCAGCTGCGAGAGGGGCAGGTAATTTTGTTCGTGTATGCATCCTGATCTCCGTTATCACGGGGGGCCGGCAGCTGCTGCAGAGATTAGTGGGTATAGAGGATAAATCTTAGTTGCTGGCTGGCCACCACATCGAGGGCAAAGACTTTGGTGTTGACCTCATTGCACTCAAACTTCTCATGCACCATCAGCCATTGCAGGATCTTCGGATGAACAAGGCCATACAACAGGTGCATTACAAGACTGATCCTACCCAATGTGAGCAAGACCCTAGCGAGGTTATAGTTTCAATAAATTCCGAGCTGAGTCCGCCACAGCACAGTGATTTCGCCACCGATTGTAATCTCACTCGATAAAATTAAACACAGTTATTCGCATCATTTCCCGGCTGGCAATGCGTTCACCGTGGATGCCATATTAGATAGCTCCCTTGGAAACCCTTAACGTCCGCTCCTGGCACAAAGCCGACCTTCCTTCCCCCTCTAAATTAATGAACACATCTAATAAACCCTAGCTAATTACCCCATCTAATCGAATAAATCACTTTGCGTTATGCTTTTCCAACACAACAGCTGAAGGATAACGTCATGCAAACTGTAAAACTGAACAACGGGATTGAAATGCCCCTGCTGGGCTTTGGTGTCTTCCAGATGACGGATGCCGCGGAATGCGAAAGAGCCGTTATTGATGCCATCGATACGGGATACCGTCTGATCGATACCGCCGCGTCTTACCAGAATGAAACCCAGGTCGGGAACGCGCTGAAACAGACCGGCATCGCCCGTGATGAACTGTTTGTCACCACCAAACTGTGGCTGCAGGATACTAATTATGAAGGCGCGAAAGCCCAGTTCGAACGCTCTCTGAACCGACTGCAGCTTGATTACGTTGACCTGTATCTGATTCACCAGCCTTACGGCGATGTCCATGGGGCATGGCGTGCGATGGAAGAACTGCAGCAGGCTGGCAAAATCCGCGCCATTGGCGTTAGCAATTTCCATCCTGACCGACTGGCCGACCTTATCGCCTTCAACAACGTTGCCCCTGCGGTGAACCAGATTGAAGTTAACCCCTTCAACCAGCAGCTGCATGCCGTTCCATGGAATCAAAGCCGTGGCATTCAGCCGGAAGCCTGGGCACCGTTTGCAGAGGGTAAAAATGGTCTGTTCCAGCATCCCGTGCTAACAGCAATTGGCCAGAAGTACGGTAAAAGCGTGGGCCAGGTTGTGCTGCGTTGGATCTTCCAGCGAGGCATCGTTTCACTGGCGAAATCGGTCCGCAAAGAACGCATGGCTGAGAACATCAATATTCTCGATTTTGAACTCAGCGCTGAGGATATGCTGCAAATTGCCGCCCTCGATACCGCTACCAGCGCCTTCTTCTCCCACCGTGACCCGGCGATGGTGGAATGGCTAACTGGCCGCAAACTTGATGTTTAAGTCGCGATAAGAGAGGTTTCATTCAATGCAAAAACGTTATCTGGGTAAATCCCGACTCGAAGTTTCCGCGCTTGGGCTCGGTTGCATGGGCTTAAGCCACGGCTACGGCCCGGCGACCGATACCCGACAGGCTATCGAGCTCATTCGCGCAGCGGTTGAACGTGGCGTCACCTTCTTCGATACCGCTGAAGTGTATGGCCCCTTCCTTAATGAAGAGGTTGTTGGCGAAGCCTTAAAACCGTTTCGTGACCGCGTGGTCATCGCCACTAAGTTTGGATTTACTTTTGGCGACGACAACAAGCAGCTGATTTTAAACAGCCGTCCGGAGCATATCCGTGAAGCGGTGGAAGGATCATTACGCCGCCTCAAGACTGATGTTATTGACCTGCTATACCAACACCGTGTCGATCCGGATGTCCCGATTGAAGATGTTGCAGGAACGGTGAAGGACCTTATCGCTGAAGGCAAAGTTAAACATTTCGGTCTGTCCGAAGCGGGTGCGCAAACCATTCGTCGTGCGCATGCCGTACAACCTGTTACGGTGCTGCAGAGCGAATACTCCATGTGGTGGCGCGAGCCTGAGCAGGAGATCCTGCCGCTACTGGAGGAACTGGGCATTGGTTTCGTTCCCTTCAGCCCATTAGGCAAAGGCTTCCTGACGGGCTCGATTAAGCCAGGAACCACTTTTGGCAAGGATGATTACCGTAGCACAGTGCCACGTTTCGCCGAGCAGGCGATTGAAGCCAATGAAAAGCTGGTCTCATTGCTGGGTGAACTGGCGGCGGAGAAAGGCGTGACGTCTGCACAAATCGCGCTGGCATGGCTGCTGGCACAAAAGCCGTGGATTGTGCCTATCCCTGGAACCACCAAACTACACCGGTTGGAAGAAAACCTGGGGGCCGCCGATATCATTCTGTCGCAGGATGACTCACGGCAGATAACCCAGGCGCTTGAAACTATTAAAGTCGTCGGCGAGCGTTACTCCCCTGAACATCAGGCCCGCGTAGGCCGTTAATATCCGGAAGGGTCCGCTGAGATTGGCAGACCCGTTATTCCTGGTAGCGAAGTGCATCTATCATCAGCGCAAAAGCGGGCGGATGCTGCTTACGGCTCGGGTAGTAGAGGTAATATCCGGGGAAAGATGGGCACCAGTCCTGCAGAACCTGAATAAGCTCTCCTGACTTTATATAATCCTGCACTCTGTCTTCAGGTATACAGGCGATGCCAAAACCGGATAACGCCGCATCAATTCTTTCCGCCTGCAGATTAAACGTGACCTGCCCTTCCACTCTGACCCTTAACGGTTTCCCTTCCTTCTCAAACTCCCAGTGGTAAAGCCCACCGGCAGTCGGCAGGCGCATATTGATACACCGGTGATTTTGTAGCTCGTGCGGCGTTTCAGGTGCAGGGTTTGCAGCGAAATAAGACGGTGCTCCCACCACAGCCATTCTCATGTCCGGCCCAATTCTTACCGCAATCATGTCCTTATCGACGCTTTCGCCCAAGCGGATCCCGGCATCAAAACGCCTCTCAACAATATCGACAAAGCCGTTATCAACCACCAGTTCGAGATTAATTTCCGGATATTCCCTGAGAAAGGGTTTTAACTTCGGCCATACCAGACTTCGTGCGGCATGCTCCCCGGCAGATAAACGGATATTGCCGGAGGCGGTGCCGTTCAGTTGAACAAGCGATTCCAGTTCCTGTTCAAGATCGGCAATGCGAGGTTCGAGGCAGGCAATAATTCTCTCACCGGCTTCCGTAGGGGCAACGCTTCGGGTCGTACGGGTCAGAAGACGGATATTCAGCCTTTCCTCCAGGGCCTTCATCGCGTGGCTGAGTGCAGACTGAGAAACGCCCAGTTTACCCGCTGCTTTGGTAAAACTTCGCTCCCTTGCCACCACCAGAAAGATTTGCAGTTCGTTGAAGTTTTCTTTGAGCATCGGCGATTTCCTTATGGAGGCATTCCCTTCATCGCGCACTCATGAAGGGTGTTCATAGACACAATCATTTTAGCCCCATTACTGACAATAATGATAATTGATATTCTGACCGTATCGAAAATAAGTCACAATTATCAGAAGGTTTATAATGAAAATACTCATTGCAGGGGCGACAGGAAGTATTGGTCTTCATGTCGTGAATACCGCTATTGAAATGGGCCATCAGCCCGTCGCTCTGGTCAGAAATAAACGCAAAGTAAAATTACTTCCTCGTGGAACTGATGTTTTTTATGGCGATGTTTCAATGCCTGAAACACTCACCGATTTGCCGAAAGATATTGATGGCATAATCTTCACGCTCGGTTCCGATGGCCAGGGGCGTATTGGTGCCAGAGCGATAGATTACGGCGGAGTGCGCAATATTTTACGAATATTCAGGGATACACCTATTCGTATCGGCCTGATGACCACGATTGGCGTGACTGAACGACTCAGCACCTGGAATCAACGCACTGAGGTTCATGACTGGAAAAGACGTGCCGAGCGTCTGGTCAGGGCCAGCGGTCATCCCTATACCATCGTCAGGCCCGGCTGGTTTGATTACAACAATGATGATGAGCACAGAATCGTTATGCTTCAGGGAGACAGGCGTCATGCGGGAACACCGGAAGATGGTGTGATATCTCGGGAGCAAATCGCAGAGGTTCTGGTCAGTGCCCTGACCCACGACGAGGCAAAAAATAAAACGTTCGAGCTGGTGGCTGAACAAGGTGAAGCACCACAGGATCTTACCCCGCTGTTTGCAGACCTGCAGACTGATGACCCACAGAAAAATGATGGAGTTCTGGACATAGACAATATGCCTCTCAGAGAAGAACCGGAGTGCATTATTAACGAGATGAACCTGTATTCAAAAAATAGCTAATTTATAACCCTGACAATTTTGTCATATAGCGGTCAGCATCATGACAGCTTGGGTCTGTATATTTGAATATACCGACGGGGATAGTTCTCCTGATACGAATCCAGTTTCAAACATAGATTTTAAAAGAGGTATTAGATATGAAAGCACTACTTATTACTACATTAGTCATGGGGTTTATTTCAGTGAATGCCGCCTCCGCTGCTCAGGAAATTAACCATGCAGACGGGAAAGAAAAGATCGGCGTAGTCTCAGCCAGCAATGCCTATACCCTTGATGAGTTATCAAATGCACTCTCTCGTAAGGCTGATGAGCAAGGAGCAACATCGTTCAAAATTCTGTCAACCACGGGGCATAACCGTCTGCACGGGGTTGCAGAGGTCTATAAATAAATTATAAAACACTAATATTATTGTTAACGAAGGCAGCTAACTGATTGGCACCCTGCACCACTCATAACCTTTTCTATACATCTACCATTGACGCTCGTTTTTGACGTTAAGCAGACGATCCGTATGAATATGATCTTAATAACGAGCACAAAATACATGAGACCTTTCACCAGCTACTCGTGGTGCTCATTTTGATGGTCTTGACAAGACTGAACTTCTTATTTAGCTTAATATTCAGCCAATTAATAGCTAAGGCGATCCCAGTCAGAGGAGCCATATTTAAGAAGCCTGCTTAGGAAACTAAGCAGGCTTTTAGCTTTTCTGCGATCCCATTTGCCAGGTAGACCGCTTCACTCCACATCCAGGCTTTTCCATACTGGCGACGGGAGAATGTCCGTCTGCTTATGCAAAATGTCTCTATGATCCAATTCGTTAACGTCATGGTTAAGTATCTTATCGTGCAACGACATCAGAATGAGACCCATACTTGCCCATGCCGATACTGCTGAAAGCAGCGCTAATCGCTTTATTAGTAATTCCACTGAGTACAATAGCCGGTGAGAAAGTCACGCTACGTTGCCCGGACAGAGGCTGGGCGGAGGTGACATTTCATTTGTTCCAGCACGTTAGCGTGCTGTGGGAAAACAATAGTTTTTATGTTTCCGATGCCCGCCGTAGTCAGAGTAATAAATTCTATACGTTTACCAATCGAGATGTTCTTTCGGTGAAGAATGGATTTCAGTTTATTTATGCGGATTCGGGACGGGCGGTGTCTTGTTCGATATTGTCGCGGGTGCCGACGCAGGATCTGAGGCTGGAGACCTTGAGGTAACGCAGCTTTCTACCCGCCATTCAGCGACGTCAGAGAAGCCCGTTTACTCACGGGCTTTTGTAGTTAAATCTGATAATCAATCACCGCCTCATCTGGCTCCATCGTCTGACGCTTAATTTCATCGACGGATAGCCCTGCATTGCATAGCTCGATGAATCGCCAGACGTAGTTGCGCTGCAGCTGTCCGCGTTTAAGCCCCAGCCAAACGGTATTTGCATCAAACAAATGCCGGGTATCCAGACGGGTTAAGGTCCCCTCTTCCTGCTCGCCGCTGGATTGCTCTGCCACCAGCCCAATCCCCAACCCCAGCGACACGTAAGTTTTAATCACATCCGAGTCCTGGGCGCTGAGAATAATATCCGGTATCAGCCCTTTGCGAGCAAATGCTTCATCGATGCGGGAACGCCCTGTAATCCCCTGACGATAGGTAATTAACGGCCAGTGAGCAATAGACTCCAGCGTGAGCGGAGAGGCTTTCACTAATGGATGGTCATTAGGAACAAGCAGGCTGTGGTGCCAACGAAACCAGGGAAAAGCCACCAACAATGGATCGCTGCTCAGCCGCTCACTGGCAATTCCGATATCTGCCCCGCCATTTTGTAGCAGGACATCAATCTCCTGTGGCGTACCCTGAATAAGTTCCAGACGCACCTCAGGGAACAGCTCACGAAAAGCTTTTATCACCGCAGGCAAGCTATAGCGTGCCTGGGTATGCGTGGTGGCAATCGTCAGAACGCCGGACGTGTCATTGGTAAACAGATCCGCCAGTCGACGAACATTGCTGGCCTCATTCAGAATACGCTCGGCAATAACCAGCAAGGCTTTACCCGGTTCGGTCATGCCCAACAGGCGTTTACCGCGACGGATAAAAATCTCGATGCCAAGTTCATCTTCAAGTTCACGAATGTGTCGGCTGACGCCCGACTGCGAGGTGTACAGTATATTCGCGACCTCTGTCAGGTTGTAATCCTGACGGGCCGCCTCGCGGATTATTTTAAGTTGCTGGAAATTCACGTTTCGCTCCGGGCACATCAGACATTACGCTATTGTTAAAGTCTGATGCCCGGCATAACAAATAATAAAAACCTGCATCTTATTCCTTGCGGGAATAAGGTTTAGCTGACCAGCTGCAGCTCGCGATTTTCCAGCGCCGGACGGCTGACCAGCGACAACAGGATCTCCTTCACGGCCTGCGCCTGGGGCGATAAGCTCCCTCTGGCGGATACGTTCAACGATAATGGCAGATTCATCGACGGTGTTGTGATGCGCGCCATCCAGCCGTTAGCCGCATTGCATAATGAACGGGCGGCCGACTCAGGCAACACTGTGACACCCATACCACTGGCAATGGCGGCCGTTAGGGTGGAGATAGACTCAATTTCGCCAATCACTTTAGCCGTTAAGCGACGTAGCGAAAAAGCTTCATCCACGCGCAGGCGAACCGCGCTGTAATCCCGTGGCAAGAACAAATTCATCTGCGCCACTGCGGCTAAATCGACGCTTTGCCCCGGACACTCACGCGTGCCAACCAGGTACAGATCCTCTTTAAGCAACGGTTGACTGCTGATGCCCGCCACGGGTGAACGCTCATAGAGCACTGCCATATCTAATTGCCCGCTGAGCAGCTTGTCATTCAGCACTGCCCCACTGTTTTCATGCAAATAGACCAGCACATCAGGCAGTTCGGCACGTAGCGTCTGTAATAACGGCATGGTAATGGATGACGCGACTGTCCCCGGCGCAAGGCCGATAGAGACCTGTCCACTCAAGGTCTGGCCCACGTTATTAACCGCAAGTTGCGCCTGTTCGCACTGACGTAAAATCGTCCGGGCGTGGGTATATAGCACTTTTCCTGCTTCCGTCGGCGTGACGCCACGCTTGGTACGAATCAGCAATTGCTGATCCAGCTCACCTTCCAGCGTAGCGACCTGCTGGCTCAGCGCGGGTTGCGCAATGTGCAACACTTCCGCTGCCTGGGTCAGGCTACCAATATCGACGATTTTCACGAAATATTTCAGTCGTCTGAAGTTCATTTTGCCTCCTGTCGGAATACCAGAACCCGTGCTGGCAGTCATTAAATTCAGGATTGCAAGATGCTTGCCACTTTCGTCTAAAACGGTGTTTTACGGTTAAAGCCGCGTAAAGTCAGGAGTAAAAGCGAAGGAAGATCATTCTGCACACCTAAGTATCTCATTCAGGCTGCCCTGGAAGAGGTAGACACGCACCAGAATGGGGCAAAAGCATAAAAAGACGGAAAGATCGCCGCTTTGCTGATTTTGTCAGCAAACGAACACACAAATGTATTTACCCCTTTGACAAGCCTCACCACCCTCGCTAATATGCGCCTCGTTCAAACGATTCCTCTGTAGTTCAGTCGGTAGAACGGCGGACTGTTAATCCGTATGTCACTGGTTCGAGTCCAGTCAGAGGAGCCATATTTAAGAAGCCTGCTTAGGAAACTAAGCAGGCTTTTTGCTTTTATGCCATTGCTCAGTGCGCATATCAAAACCTCAACTTAGTCTGGCCAACACTTCATTCATAATAGCCGCAGGTATTTGTTCCAAACGCTTACCGTTCCGGGCTTCCATATCAATAGACAGGAACAACAATGAGTTGAGATGTCCACTCTTCGCTCACAGTAGACTTTAAACTCACCCAGTACCTTCGCTCTGTGCCAGCAGAGGACTTTTCTATCACTGCTGATATATTAATCAATGTAGAGCAGGCCATATTTATAATATAAATTGACGGGTACGCTGAATTTTACAGGAACATCTCCAATGAATATTGCCGCCTCAATTGCCCTTTTGGGCGCTTGCCCATTTGTGAGTCTGGCGGCAGTACCGGAGACCTTTTCCGAAACTGCCCTGGATGCCGCAGGGCCAAAAGGCCCTTTGAAAGGCACGTTACTCACCCCGAATTCAAAACCAACAGCCGTTGTTCTTATCGTTCCTGGCTCCGGGCCAACCGATCGGGATGGAAACAACCCGCTTGGTGTGAATGCATCGCCTTACCGACTTCTTGCTGAAGGCCTGGCTGCCAAAGGTTTTGCGACGCTTCGTATCGACAAACGTGGAATGTTCGCTAGCGCAATGGCCGTAGACGATGCCAATGCGGTGACGATTGCTGACTATGTTGACGACATTCGATCCTGGGTAGACGTGCTTAGACGTCACATGCACACTCCCTGTGTTTGGGTTTTAGGACACAGCGAAGGGGGCCTAGTCGCACTTGCCTCGGCTCAAGAAGAGAATGTGTGCGGTGTGGTTCTTATCGCAACGCCTGGGAGGCCGATGGGCGAGGTGTTGAGGGGGCAACTTAACGCTAATCCGGAAAATGAAATTCTATTAAAGCAGGCGCTGCCGATAATTGATGCTCTGGAGCATCGGCGGCGAGTCGATATTACGAATATTCACCCAGCACTGCAAAGTATCTTTAATCCTGCTGTTCAGGGGTTTTTGATCAATGCGTTTTCATATAATCCGGGTCATCTCATTTCGAGTATTTCCAAACCCGTGTTAGTGCTACAAGGGCAACGCGATCTCCAGGTGGAAGAAACGGATGCAAGACTGCTTAAGGCCGCGAATCCTCAAGCGTCCCTGGTTATACTGCCCAATATGAACCATGTTATGAAAGAGGTGACTTCGGACGATCGCAAAGCGAATATCGCGACATACGCTGAACCCGCGCTCCCCTTAGCTCCCGGTTTAATCGACTCGATTGAGCATTTCCTGATCCGCAACTCACTTTTTCCCGAAAAGTAACAGCTGCTCTGCTCTCGGTGTCCTCCCAAAAACGGTTTACTTTTAAAGAGTTCAGCATGCTTTAAAGCATTCGTCTGCTCCATGCTCACAGCAGACATGGTCAGATGTCATTCCAACTGTCACATGCCGGAAGCAGACTCCCCATCCCCATCCGATATCCACCTCATAACATTTTTATAAATAACAACGCATTAAGAAGTTCAACGTAATACAATTATATTTCTAATTGTAATGATAACCATTCTCATATTACTATAATAGCGTGATAATTAACTTTTGATACATTCCACATGTCTGACCACGCCACTACCACTGCTTCCTTTACGCTCGAGTCGCTTTATGGCGCACATCACGGCTGGTTGAAAAGCTGGCTGACGCGCAAACTCCAGTCCGCCTTTGATGCAGATGACATTGCCCAGGACACTTTTCTACGGGTAATGGGCAGCGACTCGCTCTCGACGATCCGCGATCCGCGCTCCTTTCTGTGCACTCTCGCCAAACGGGTGATGGTCGACCTGTTTCGCCGAAACGCGCTGGAAAAAGCCTATCTGGAGATGTTGGCGCTTATGCCGGAGGCGCTCGCGCCTTCCCCCGAGGAACGCGAGAGCCAGCTCGAAACCCTGCAACTCATCGACAGCATGCTTGACGGGCTGAACGGAAAAACACGAGAAGCGTTTCTGCTTTCGCAACTGGATGGTCTGACATACAGCGAGATCGCGCTGAAGCTCGGTATCTCCGTCAGCTCGGTGAAAAAGTATATGGCAAAGGCTATCGAACATTGTCTGCTGTTTCGTCTGGAGCACGGTCTGTGAACGCTTCTATCACCGATTCTCGCCGCCAGGCATTGCGCTCGGCATCGCACTGGTATGCTGTATTAAGCGGCGAGCGTGTCAGCCCACAGCAAGAAGCGCGCTGGCAACAATGGTACGAAGAGGACAAAGATCATCAGTGGGCCTGGCAACAGGTTGAAAACCTGCGCAGCCAGCTCAGCCGCGTACCGGGCGATGTTGCCAGCCGGGCGCTGCACGATACGCGCTTTACCCGTCGTCATGTCATGAAAGGGTTACTGCTGCTGCTCGGCGTGGGCGGCGGCTGGCAGCTCTGGCAGTCTGAAGCCGGTGAAGGTCTGCGCGCGGATTACCGCACCGCCAAAGGCGCGGTCAGCCATCAGCGGCTGGAAGATGGTTCTCTGCTGACGCTCAACACACAAAGCGCCGCGGACGTTCGTTTTGATACGCGTCAACGCGCTGTCCATCTCTGGTACGGCGAAATTGCTATTACTACCGCAAAAGACGCGCAGCAGAGACCTTTCCGCGTTGTGACCCGCCAGGGCCAGCTCACCGCATTAGGCACAGAATTTACCGTCTACCAGCATGACAACGTCACACGCGTTGTCGTTCAACAACACGCTGTTGAAGTCTTACTGGCAAATCGTCCGCAGGAAAAACGCATCGTCAGCGCTGGCGAGAGCCTGCAGTTTAGCGCGTCTGAATTTGGTGCAATAGCCTCAGCGGATGATGAAAGCGCCACCTGGACGCAGGGCATTCTGAGCTTCAGCGATAAACCTTTGGGTGAAGTGATTGCCACGCTGAGCCGTTATCGCAACGGCGTGCTGCGCTGCGATCCGGCTGTGGCCGGGTTACGCCTGAGTGGCACTTTCCCGCTGAAAAATACTGATGCAATCCTGGATGTTATTGCCAAGACTCTTCCAGTGAAAATTCAGTCAGTTACGCGATACTGGGTAAATATTTCCGCACTGTAAGAAAAATAATTCTCATTTCGATTGTCCTTTTTCCCCTTCTCATTCGACTCATAGATGAACACAACAAAAATGATGATGGAGAAGGTATGACGCCTTTACGCGTTTTTCGCAAAACAACACCTTTGGTTAACGCCGTTCGCCTGAGCCTGCTGCCGCTGGCCGGCCTGTCGTTATCCGCCTTCGCAGCGCAGGTTGATATTGCACCGGGTTCGCTCGACAAAGCCCTTAATCAGTATGCCGCGCTTAGCGGAATTACCCTGTCGGTTGACGCCAGCCTGACTCGCGGCAAACAGAGTAACGGTCTTCACGGTGACTACGACGTCGAAACCGGCCTGCAACACCTGCTGAACGGTAGTGGCCTGCAGGTGAAATCGCTGGGTAATAATAGCTGGACGCTGGAGCCCGCACCAACACCGCAAGAAGATGCCCTGACCGTGGTGGGCGACTGGCTGGGGGATGCGCGCGAAAACGACGTTTTCGAACATGCTGGCGCACGTGACGTTATCCGCCGCGAGGATTTCGCCAAAACCGGCGCAACATCCATGCGCGAGGTACTGAACCGCATTCCTGGCGTTACCGCCCCAGAAAACAACGGCACCGGTAGCCACGATCTGGCAATGAACTTTGGTATTCGCGGCCTGAATCCGCGCCTGGCCAGCCGTTCAACAGTGCTGATGGACGGTATTCCCGTGCCGTTTGCCCCTTACGGCCAGCCGCAGCTTTCACTGGCGCCCGTCTCACTCGGAAATATGGACGCCATCGACGTGGTTCGCGGCGGTGGCGCGGTGCGTTACGGGCCACAGAGCGTGGGCGGGGTGGTGAACTTTGTTACCCGCGCTATTCCGCAAGACTTCGGCATGGAAGCCGGCGTGGAAGGCCAGCTCAGCCCAGCATCTTCACAAAATAACCCAAAAGAAACGCACAACCTGATGGTGGGCGGCACGGCGGATAACGGTTTTGGTACCGCCCTGCTTTACTCCGGTACACGTGGAAGCGACTGGCGCGAACACAGCGCGACCCGCATCGACGACCTGATGCTGAAAAGCAAATATGCGCCAAACGAAGTGCATACCTTCAACAGTCTGTTGCAATACTACGACGGTGAAGCTGACATGCCCGGTGGCCTGTCTCGCGCGGATTACGACGCTGACCGCTGGCAATCCACGCGCCCTTACGATCGCTTCTGGGGGCGCCGCAAGCTGGCAAGCCTCGGCTATCAGTTCCAGCCGGACAGCCAGCATAAATTCAATATTCAGGGCTTCTACACTGAAACCCTGCGCAGCGGCTACCTGGAACAGGGAAAACGCCTCACCCTTTCACCGCGTAACTACTGGGTACGCGGCATTGAACCACGCTACAGTCAGAGCTTTATGGTGGGTCCTTCCGCGCACGAAGTGGGCGTGGGATACCGCTATGTGAGCGAGTCGACGCATGAAATGCGTTACTACACGGCCACCAGCAGTGGACAACTGCCGTCCAGCGCCAGCCCTTACGATCGCGACACTCGTTCGGGCACCGAAGCGCACGCCTGGTATCTGGATGACAAAATCGACATTGGCAACTGGACTATCACACCGGGTATGCGCTTTGAACATATCGAGTCATACCAGAACAACGCCATCAAAGGCACACATGAGGAAGTAAGCTACAACGCCCCACTTCCGGCGCTAAATGTGCTTTATCACCTGACTGATAGCTGGAATCTTTATGCAAACACTGAAGGCTCATTCGGCACCGTACAGTACAGCCAAATTGGCAAGGCTGTGCAAAGCGGCAATGTGGAACCGGAAAAAGCGCGAACCTGGGAGCTCGGAACCCGATACGACGATGGCGCGCTGACGGCGGAAATGGGGCTGTTCCTGATTAACTTTAATAATCAGTACGATTCCAACCAAACCAACGACACCGTTACTGCACGCGGTAAAACGCGTCATACCGGACTGGAAACTCAGACTCGCTATGATCTCGGCACATTGACGCCAACGCTCGACAACGTTTCAGTCTACGCAAGCTATGCGTATGTGAACGCTGAGATTCGCGAGAAAGGCGATACCTATGGCAATCAGGTGCCCTTCTCACCAAAACACAAAGGCACGTTGGGCGTGGACTATAAGCCGGGCAACTGGACCTTCAATCTGAATAGCGATTTCCAGTCCAGCCAGTTTGCGGATAACGCCAACACCGTTAAAGAGAGCGCTGATGGCAGTACCGGTCGCATCCCTGGCTTTATGCTCTGGGGCGCACGCGTAGCCTATGACTTCGGCCCGCAGATGGCAGACCTGAACCTGGCGTTCGGTGTGAAAAATATCTTCGACCAAGAGTATTTCACCCGCTCTTACGACGACAACAACAAAGGCATCTACGCAGGCCAGCCGCGCACGCTGTATATGCAGGGTTCGTTGAAGTTCTAAACCCCGTTTACCCGGCCTGCATGCTGTTTTGTAGGTCGGGCAAACGAAACGCCACCCGACGCAGGCAATTTACATGTTCACACCATTACGCACGCTATTCGCCGCTCTGCTGCTCACCGGTCATGCTTTTGCCGCCACGGTTCATGACGAACATGGCACCTTTACGCTTGATAAAACGCCACAACGGATAGTGGTGCTGGAACTTTCGTTCGCGGACGCACTGGCTGCTGTCGATGTCAGTCCGGTCGGCATTGCCGACGATAACGATGCCACACGCATTCTTCCAGAGGTTCGTGCCCATCTGAAACCCTGGCAGTCTGTCGGCACGCGTGCGCAGCCGAGTTTAGAAGCCATCAGCGCGCTGAAACCGGATCTGATCATTGCCGACAGCAGCCGCCATGCGGGTATTTACAACGCCTTACAGCAAATAGCACCTGTGCTGCTGCTCAAGTCTCGCAATGAAACCTACGCTGAAAATCTGCAATCTGCGGCCATCATCGGTGAAATTGTGGGTAAAAAAGCACAGATGCAGTCACGCCTGGCGCAACACCAACAACAGATGTCAGCGTGGGCCAGCCAACTGCCAAAAGACACGATGGTGGTGTTTGGTACGTCCCGGGAGCAGCAGTTCAACCTGCATACTCAGGAGACCTGGACCGGGGGCGTCCTGACCTCTCTGGGGCTGACGGTGCCTGCGGCTATGGCGGGTTCGTCTATGCCGTCCATCGGTCTGGAACAGCTGCTGGCGCTCAATCCGGCATGGCTGCTGGTCGCGCACTATCGTGAAGAGAGCATCGTGAAACGCTGGCAACAAGACCCGCTGTGGCAGATGTTAACTGCGGCGCAAAAACAGCAGACGGCGTCGGTCGACAGTAACGCCTGGGCGCGGATGCGCGGCATTTTCGCAGCCGAACGCATTGCCAGCGACACGATAAAAATCTTTCACCACCAGCCTTTATCCGATGTGAAATGACAGTTTTCAAACATCCAGCGCTACAGTGGGGGCTTCCCCTTGTCGCGCTTATCGCTATCTTCTGGCTGAGTCTGTTTTGCTACTCGGCCATTCCTGTTTCTGGCGTTGATGCCATTCACGCCCTGCTGCCAGGCCATACGCCGACGCTTCCACAAGCGCTGGTGCAAAACCTTCGTTTGCCGAGAAGCCTGGTCGCTATTTTGATCGGCGCAAGCCTGGCTCTGGCGGGAACGCTGCTGCAGACCCTGACGCATAATGCAATGGCCTCCCCTTCACTACTCGGTATTAACAGTGGCGCAGCGCTGGCGATGGCGCTTACCAGCGCCATCAGCCCTGTGCCCGTTGCGGGTTACTCTATCGCTTTTATCGCCGCCTGCGGTGGCGGCGTAAGCTGGCTGCTGGTGATGACCGCAGGCGGTGGATTTCGCCACACCCAGGACAGAAACAAACTGATCCTGGCGGGCATCGCGTTCTCGGCTTTCTGTATGGCCCTAACCCGCATCACCCTGCTGCTGACGGAAGATCACGCTTACGGCATTTTTTACTGGCTCGCGGGGGGCGTATCCCACGCACGTTGGCAGGAATTCTGGCAGCTTTTCCCGATGGTGGCGGTTGCTGTACCGGTGGTGTTGCTGCTGGCTAATCAACTGAACCTGCTTAACGTCAGTGACAGCACCGCCCGCACGCTGGGGGTGAATCTGCCGAAGCTCCGTTTGATCATCAATATTCTGGTGCTGCTTCTGGTCGGTACCTGCGTCAGCGTGGCAGGCCCGGTAGCGTTTATCGGTCTGCTGATGCCACATCTGGCTCGCTTCTGGGTGGGATTCGATCAGCGCAAGGTCCTGCCGATGAGCATGATTATGGGCGCCACGCTGCTGCTGCTGGCGGATGTTCTGGCCCGAGCGCTGGCCTTCCCTGGCGAATTGCCCGCAGGAGCAGTAGTGGCGCTGATTGGTGCCCCCTGTTTTGTCTGGCTGGTCAGGAGGCGTGGATGAAAATTGCGTTCGTCATTTTCATCGCCCTCGCGCTGGCAGGATTTTCGACTCTGTCATTGCAAATGGGGGTGATCGCCGTTCCCTGGCATGCCCTGCTAACCGACTGGCAGAGCGGGCGCGAATATCATTACGTATTAACGGCGTACCGCCTGCCGCGACTGCTGCTGGCGTTGCTTGTCGGTGCCGCCCTCGCGGTGGCAGGCGTGCTGGTGCAGGGGATCGTGCGTAACCCTCTGGCATCGCCGGATATTCTCGGCGTAAACCATGCCGCCAGCCTGGCCTCTGTGGGAGCACTGCTTCTCTTGCCGTCACTACCGGTGATTTCTCTGCCGCTGCTGGCCTTTGCCGGTGGCATGGCGGGCCTGATCCTGCTGAGAATACTGGCGAACACCAGCCAGCCGATGAAGCTGGCGCTCACGGGTGTTGCGCTCTCTGCCTGCTGGGCCAGCCTGACGGATTATCTGATGCTTTCGCGTCCGCAGGATGTGAACAGCGCCCTGCTGTGGCTGACCGGCAGCTTATGGGGCCGTGACTGGAGCTTTGTGAAAATAGCCGCCCCACTGCTGATTTTGTTTCTGCCGCTGAGTCTGCGCTTTTGCCGCGATCTCGACCTCCTGGCATTGGGCGATGCGCGCGCCACCACGCTCGGTGTGTCGGTGCCGCGTATTCGGCTCCAGGCTTTGCTACTGGCCGTCGCCATGACATCGACCGGCGTGGCCGTCTGCGGCCCAATTAGCTTTATTGGTCTTGTGGTGCCGCATATGGTGCGCAGCATTACTGGTGGACGTCACCGCTGGCTGCTGCCCGTTTCAGCCATGACAGGTGCGTTACTGCTGGTGGTTGCCGACCTGCTGGCGCGAATTATTCATCCTCCTCTGGAACTTCCGGCTGGCGTGCTGACCGCCATTATCGGTGCACCATGGTTTGTCTGGCTGCTTGTGAGAATGCGATAAATGACATTACGAACTGAAAATCTGACGGTCTGTTACGGGATAAACAAGGTGCTTGATGGCGTTTCACTCACCCTACCAGCGGGGAAGACAACCGCCCTGCTCGGCCCTAACGGCTGCGGGAAGTCAACGTTGTTAAACTGTTTTTCACGACTGTTAACACCGCAGTCCGGAGGCGTATTTCTCGGCGATAGTGCCATCAATACGCTCTCATCACGCCAGCTAGCCCGCAGGCTGGCGCTGCTGCCCCAGCACCATTTAACTCCCGAGGGGATCACCGTCCAGGAGCTTGTTTCGTACGGTCGCAACCCGTGGTTGTCACTCTGGGGGCGTCTCTCCGTTGAAGACAATACGCGGGTCCATGATGCTATGAACCAGACCCGGATCCAACATCTTGCCGACCGACGGTTAACCGATCTTTCTGGCGGTCAGCGACAGCGCGCATTTCTGGCGATGGTCCTGGCGCAGGATACGCCCGTTGTACTACTCGATGAGCCAACCTCCTATCTCGATATCAATCATCAGGTGGAACTGATGCGGCTGATGGGCGAACTCCGGGCTCAGGGGAAAACGGTGGTCGCCGTGCTGCACGACCTTAATCAGGCCAGCCGGTACTGCGACCATCTGGTGGTCATGGCGAACGGACATGTTATGGCGCAAGGCACACCAGAAGAGGTGATGAACCCTGGATTGCTGAGAACCATATTCAGCGTGGATACGGAGATACACCCCGAACCAGTATCTGGCAGGCCGATGTGTGTAGTGAGGTAGATGATACAGTCTGTAATGGTACCATGGCTTCAACAGGTCGCCTGTCATATCACTCACGCTGCGATGACTTTACTCTGCCCTGTGAGTTCAATCGGTCGATGCAACACTATCCTTAATCGAAGGGGGACGTTGGACGTTCACTAGAATACGGCAGATTCCGGTGTGATGATTAACCATTACGCGTGGTTGTCGTTGTATCAACGTACTATCCTGGAAAGGATAAAATCCACACATCCCTCTACAGAAACGCATAGCAATTCATAAGAAAATCTGTCTGCGCGTCATCGCTGATTTACTTATAAAAATTATTTGACTGATCGTTCCATAATCAATACTATGCCGCCTCAACTCATTTCAAGTCCCACATCCCTATGAGTGCTGAAAAACCAACCTTTCCAGGTCGTCCACGAAAGTTCGAAGATCAGGATGTCATTGATGCTGCCGTCGCTGTTTTCAGCGCCAATGGTTATGCAGGCACCTCTGCGCAAGATTTATGCAATGGTACGGGATTAGGGCGGGGAAGCCTATACAATGCCTTTGGAAGCAAGCAAGCCCTGTACGAGCAAGCTTTGTTGCGCAGCCACGAACAAACTATGTCAGCACAGTTAACAATACTCACACAACCAGGTCTGGTAAAAGAGCGATTGCATACCCTTCTGCTCTGGGGTATTGCCGAAGATCTTTCTCAGCCAGAGCAGCATGATGCGATGGTCTTATTTTCAGCCTTAGAGATGGGCAGTAAAGATGAAGCCGTTGCGAGCCTGAATAATGAATATCGTCAGCATTTAGAAAAAACGCTGGTGTCGGTATTCATCGAAGGCCAACGAACCGGCGAACTGAACAATAAAGCATCAGCCGTCGAAATGGCGAGAGGCTTTATGGCAGGCTATTACGGTTTACGTGTACTGAATAAAAACATTACAGATAGAAAAATCCTCGAAGATGTCGTCGCTGGTCTGTTAATCAATTTATAAATTTAAGCGAAAAAATTCATTATTTACTTGCACTCATTTTTGTAACGATCATTCCAATACAAGGAAAAATAAAAAAACATGCCATTAGTCGTTTATATTTTAGGGTTAGCCATTTTTTCATTAGGTACAGCAGAGTTAATGGTGGCGGGTATGATGACCACGCTATCGGAAGCATTTGGTGTTACAGTCGGCGAAGTCGGGCATTTGATTTCATATTATGCATTCGGTGTAATGCTAGGTGGCCCGGTATTAACCTACACCTTTCTTAAGTTTAAAGCGCCCTATCGCTCAACATTATTATGGCTGTTAGGGTTATATGTTATCGTACAAGGATTAAGCGTCTTTGCCTCTGATTACAATGTGCTAGTTGCCATTCGCATCGTGACAGGTATTTTATGTGCAGGGTGTTTAAGTCTTTCACTCGCGACAAGTATGGTTCTTGTATCTGTAGAAAATCGCCCTCGTGCCGCATCAATAGTGATAGCAGGTTTTATGGTATCCAATGTCTTTGGTGTACCTATCGCGACAATCATTGACCAGCACTGGGGCTGGAAAATGAGTTTTGGGCTGGTCGCGGTCCTGGTTTTCATATGCCTGCTAGCATTAGTACGTTTATTGCCACATATGAGCGGCGGCGGTGCTATCAAGATGGCTGAAGAGATTAAGGCATTTAAAAATAAAGCCTATTGGAAAGCCTGTGCAACCAGCTGTTTGATTTTGGGAGCAAGTTTTGCGGCATTCAGTTATTTTATCCCCGTGCTGACGGATGTCAGTGAATTTACAATGCAGACGGTTCCCTTCATTTTGATGCTTTATGGACTAGCCAATATCATCGGGAATATGGTAACGGGACGTCTTGCATATCGCCATAGTTTAACTGTTATGGTTGTCGGCTTAACAATATTGAGTATTTCTTTGCTCGGCATGGCGCTATTTGTTCAATATCAGGTCATTGCTATTCTGGCTGTTATACTTATCGGTTTATCTGGCGTACCAATGAATCCGGCAATGATGGCAAGAATTGTCAGCGTGGCACATCCAGGGCCAATGGTCAATGCCGTTCATACTTCCGTGATCAATATTGGATTAGGTGGCGGTTCTTATTTAGGTGGAATGGCAATTTCATCTGGATTCGGTTTACGTTCAGCTCTATGGATTGGAATGGTATTAGCGGTTCTGGCTTTATTATCCGTATTACCTTATATCCGTCGTAGTAAACAAGGCTGGAGTTAGTAGGTTCTGAAGATAAAAATGCCCCACTTATAAAAATCACGGGGCGTCGATATAGCCGTTAAATTTTATTCAAAGCTAACTGGCCGCATGTCGCTCAAAGTTGCTCCTCAGCTCCACGTCAGGTGCGGAGTAAACCCATCCGTGTAAGTGCACAATTTTCATGCGCTACTTAAGCAGCGTGCTCCCATCAACATTCAGTCAGCTTTATACGCCTGCCACTCGCGCCAGACATTCTCAGGATCAATATCGCGGTAGCCACGCTCTCTGATTATATCCTCGGCTGCTTCGGCTGGCAGGCGGATGGCTGTAGCGCCATCGCGAATGGACTCAACCTCATCGCGGGTCAATTCCCGTCCTATGTCCTGTTCTTTATCAATCAGAACTACGATCAACGCAGGGATAAAAACAATCTTCATACTGATAAGCCTCTGAAATGTTCGCATGCCACTGTATCACTGACAGTTTTGATATAGTTCAGTAATCGTCGATTTATTTCCAGGACGGGAATCATTCATGACATTACAAATCCGTGAAGCTACACCGGCGACGCGATGTTGCTTAATACGCTGGGCTACCGCATCTACCGCGCACACTTTGAACAAAAGGCAACAATTTTTGAACACCCTGCTTTCGAGCGGTTTTTTTGCTTTTCTGTTTTCTCATTCATCTTATTTTTCATGTTGCCATCAGATGAGGGAGATAATCGTTTTCACTTCCCGTCTGTCGCGGTAATCTCATAACGGTCGTTAATATTGCGACTGCAATGTGTGTAACCCAACTCAAATACTAATAACTAAAAAACAGTACAGACAGGATAACTATGGATTCCTCCCTCACCTCCACGGGTCCCCAACAGGACGCCTCTTCACTTAACCGCGCCCGACGCGCTGCGCTTGGTAGCTTCGCGGGTGCCGTGGTCGACTGGTATGATTTTCTGCTTTACGGCATCACTGCCGCACTGGTCTTTAACCGCGAGTTCTTCCCGCAGGTCAGCCCGGCAATGGGGACTCTTGCCGCATTTGCTACCTTTGGCGTCGGATTCTTGTTCCGCCCGCTAGGCGGGGTGATCTTCGGCCACTTCGGCGATCGCCTGGGGCGTAAACGTATGCTGATGCTCACCGTCTGGATGATGGGGATCGCCACTGCACTGATAGGGATTATTCCTTCCTTTGACACCATTGGCTGGTGGGCTCCCGTTCTGCTGGTGACGCTGCGTGCTATTCAGGGATTCGCCGTTGGCGGTGAATGGGGCGGCGCGGCGTTGCTCTCGGTCGAAAGCGCGCCGAAAAATAAAAAAGCCTTCTACAGCAGTGGTGTTCAGGTCGGTTATGGCGTCGGGTTACTGCTTTCTACCGGTCTGGTCTCGCTGATTAGCTCGCAAACCACCGATGAGCAGTTCCTGAGTTGGGGCTGGCGTATTCCATTCCTGTTCAGCATCGTGCTGGTATTGGGCGCGTTGTGGATGCGTAACCGAATGGATGAATCGGCCGAATTCGAACAGCAGCAACAGGCGCCGCAACCAGAGAAAAAGAGACTACCGGTAGTCGAGGCGTTAATCCGTCATCCAGGTGCCTTTTTGAAAATTATCGCTCTGCGCCTGTGTGAACTGCTGACGATGTATATCGTCACTGCGTTTGCCCTAAATTACTCCACGCAGAATCTGGGCTTACCCCGTGAACTGTTTCTGAATATCGGCTTGTTGGTGGGCGGGCTGAGCTGTCTGACCATCCCCTGCTTCGCCTGGCTCGCCGACCGTTTTGGTCGCCGGCGCGTTTACATTACCGGCGCACTGGTCGGGACGCTCAGCGCATTCCCGTTCTTTATGGCGTTAGAAGCGCAATCCATTTTCTGGATCGTGTTCTTCGCGATTATGTTGGCCAACATTGCACACGATATGGTGGTCTGCGTGCAGCAACCTATGTTTACCGGTTTGTTTGGCGCAAGCTATCGCTACAGCGGTGCGGGCGTTGGTTATCAGGTAGCAAGCGTGGTTGGCGGCGGTTTTACCCCCTTCATTGCTGCTGCGCTGGTAACATTCTCCGGCGGAGACTGGCACAGTGTGGCCATTTATCTGATGGCGGGTTGTCTTATTTCCGCCACTACAGCATTGCTGATGCGGGATAAGCAGCACGGTTAAGCCCGGGTGCGGAGGCCGTCCGGTCTTCGCACAATCTTCCTCAACGTCTGACTTTTGTTTCACATTCCTGTGACATACTATCGGGAGAGCAGTACATCTGTGGAACAAGGAGACAGACATGAACAATAAGGGCTCCAGCCTGACCCCGGCTCAGGCACTGGATAAACTGGACGCGCTGTACGAGCAGTCGGTAAAAGCACTGCGTAGCGCCATTGGTAAGTATATTGAAACAGGGACGCTCCCTGACGTAATCGCCCGCCATAACGGTCTTTTTGTTTACCCATCACTGTGTGTCACCTGGGATGGCAGCGCCACCAATCCCCCTAAAACCCGCGCCTATGGTCGTTTTACCCATGCGGGCTGCTACACCACTACGATTACCCGTCCGTCGCTTTTTCGTCCGTATCTTGAAGAACAACTCACGCTGCTGTATCAGGATTATGATGCGCATATCTCCGTTGAGCCGTCGCAGCATGAAATCCCCTATCCGTATGTCATTGACGGTTCTGAACTGACGCTCGACCGCTCGATGAGTGCCGGCCTAACGCGCCACTTCCCCACAACCGAGCTGTCACAGATTGGCGATGAAACAGCCGACGGTACCTATCATCCGGCGGAATTCTCCCCGTTGTCGCACTTCGACGCCCGACGAGTAGATTTTTCGCTGGCGCGACTGCGCCACTACACGGGAACACCGGTTGAACATTTTCAGCCGTTTGTGCTGTTCACCAACTACACCCGCTACGTCGATGAGTTTGTGCGTTGGGGTTGCAGCCAGATCCTCGACCCGGACAGCCCGTATATCGCGCTTTCTTGTGCGGGCGGGATCTGGATCACCGCTGAAACTGAAGCGCCTGAAGAAGCGATCTCCGATCTCGCCTGGAAGAAACACCAGATGCCCGCCTGGCATTTAATCACCGCCGACGGTCAGGGGATCACACTGGTCAATATCGGCGTTGGCCCGTCTAACGCCAAAACCATTTGCGATCATCTGGCCGTACTGCGTCCTGACGTCTGGCTGATGATTGGTCACTGTGGCGGACTGCGTGAAAGCCAGGCGATTGGCGACTATGTTCTGGCCCACGCTTATCTGCGTGACGACCACGTGCTGGATGCAGTTCTACCGCCAGATATTCCAATTCCGAGCATCGCGGAAGTGCAGCGCGCACTGTATGACGCTACCAAAGAAGTCAGCGGTATGCCCGGCGAAGAGGTTAAACAACGCCTGCGTACCGGTACCGTCGTCACCACTGACGATCGCAACTGGGAGCTACGCTATTCCGCTTCTGCGCTACGCTTTAACCTCAGCCGCGCGGTGGCTATCGATATGGAAAGCGCCACCATCGCCGCCCAGGGATATCGTTTCCGCGTTCCGTACGGCACGCTGCTGTGCGTTTCCGACAAGCCGCTGCACGGTGAGATCAAACTGCCTGGTCAGGCCAACCGTTTTTATGAAGGTGCCATTTCTGAGCATCTGCAAATAGGTATCCGGGCTATCGATCGTTTGCGTGCTGAAGGCGACCGACTGCACTCCCGTAAATTACGTACATTCAACGAACCGCCGTTCCGTTAAGACCTGAAGGTAACTATGCACAACTCAACTCCTCTTTCCGCCCTGCGCAACCTGCTGATAGCGCAGGGGCTGGATGGTATGATTGTTCCGCGCGCCGATGCTCATCAAAGTGAAGATTGTACGCCGCATGACAATAAACTAGCCTGGCTGACCGGTTTTAGCGGCTCTGCTGGCCTCGCGTTGGTCCTTCGGGATCGCGCGTTAATGTTTGTCGATGGACGCTATCAGGTCCAGGTACGCAATGAAGTCTCGCTGGATGATTTTGAAATTCATCATTTACACGATGAGCCGCTGGCCGACTATTTGCAGTCTCATGTTGCAGCAGGTAAACGTATCGGCTTTGAACCAATGCTGATGGTCAATAGTCAGTTTGAAGCACTGTCGGCAACCCACTGCGAGCTGGTGCCTCTTGAGCAAGATCCTTTTGACCAGGTATGGCTAGACCGCCCGGCAGGGCCCTGCGGCATCATTCGTGAAATGCCCATTGAAATCAGCGGGGAAAGCAGCACGCAAAAGCGTGCCCGCGTCGTGGAACAACTCGCTCAACACCAGGCTGACGTGCTGGCAATTACCCTGCCGGATAACATTGCCTGGTTATTGAATGTGCGTGGTTCGGATCTGGCCATGGTACCAGTGCCGTTTTCGTTTGCCCTGCTCCATCGCAGCGGTGAGCTGGAATGGTTTGTGGATAGCAATAAAACGCAACAGCTCCCCGCATCACTGCTGGATACGCTTACTCTGGCCCCGCAAGATAATTTTCTGACTCGCTGCCAGCAATTAGCTAATGGGAAGCGTTTCCTGGTCGATAAAGACTACGCCCCGGTCGCATTGCGTTTTGCCATTGAAGAACACGGTGGCAACGTCTTATGGGCACCCGATCCCATCACTCTGATGAAATCCCACAAAAATGACGTTGAACTGGCAGGCTATCGGGAATGCCATGAACAAGATGGCGCAGCCTGGGTAAACTTCCTTGCCTGGCTGGCCCATGAAGTTCCTTTGCGCGAAGCGGCAGGCAATCCGGTCACCGAGCTGGAAGCGCAGGCCAAGCAACTGGAATTTCGCCAGCAGCAGCCGGGATTTATCGAGCAAAGTTTCAGCACGATTTCGGCCTCTGCCAGCAATGCCGCAATGTGCCATTACCACTCCAGTGAAAAAACCAATACGCCAATTACCTCACAGGCCATGTATCTGAATGATTCCGGTGGCCAGTACCACAATGGTACGACGGATACGACGCGTACCCTCGCGTTTGGCCCACAGGATCCGCAACGTCGCCTGCATTACACTGCCGTGTTGAAAGGCTTTTTGTCGCTTATTTCGCTGCAGTTTCCCAGCGGGACTCAGGGTCATCAACTGGATGCTTTTAGCCGCCGGGCGTTGTGGGAGCTGGGTCTGGATTTTGATCATGGTACG
Organism: Citrobacter freundii complex sp. 2024EL-00216; assembly: GCF_043945515.1. Lineage (NCBI taxonomy): Bacteria > Pseudomonadati > Pseudomonadota > Gammaproteobacteria > Enterobacterales > Enterobacteriaceae > Citrobacter > Citrobacter freundii complex sp. 2024EL-00216. Next base: position 225,649 of record NZ_JBIMRA010000005.1, read on the forward strand.
GGACACGGCGTGGGTCACCAGTTGCTTATTCATGAGCAACCCCATCGCATCGCCAAAAAAGTAAACCCGTGGCCACTAGTCGCAGGCAACATCATCACCATCGAGCCGGGTTATTATCTGGCCGGACAATATGGGATCCGTATTGAGAATCAGGTGGAGATTATCAACAGTCGTCCTGGTTTCTGTCGTTTCTCAACGCTGACGCTGGTACCGATTGATTTGAATCTGGTCGAACTGCATCTGCTGAGTGATGCTGAGAAACAGTGGATTGATGATTACCACCAGCAGGTCAGAGAGACGCTATCCCCGCGCGTGAACGCAGAGGCACGTCCCTGGCTGTTCGCCGCCACCGCACCGATTCGCATTCAGGCTAATTAATGCAATAAAAAAGGCAGCCCGCAGGCTGCCTTAGTTCTCCCCAACTTCTTACTGCTTAGCTGTTACGGATGTACTCATCCATTTCAGTTTTCAGGTTATCGGACTTAGTCCCGAAGATAGCCTGAACACCGGAACCAGCTACCACAACGCCTGCCGCACCCAGTTTCTTCAGGCCAGCCTGATCCACTTTAGCAACGTCAGCCACGCTGACACGCAGACGAGTGATGCACGCATCGAGGTTAGTGATGTTTTCTTTACCGCCGAATGCAGCAACCAGAGCCGGAGCCATTTCACCGGTCGCACCTGCTTTGCTGTCTTCGGTAGCATCTTCACGACCTGGCGTTTTCAGGTCCAGCGCTTTGATCAGCACACGGAAGATGGTGTAGTAAACAATCGCATAACCGATACCGACAATCGGGAACAGCCACAGTTTGCTGCTGTTACCGGACAGAACGATAAAGTCGATCAGACCGTGGGAGAACGACGTACCGTCGCGCATACCCAGCAGGATACAGATCGGGAATGCCAGACCAGCCAGAATCGCGTGGATGATGTACAGGATCGGCGCCACGAACATGAAGGAGAACTCGATCGGCTCGGTAATACCGGTCAGGAACGAGGTCAGCGCCGCGGAGATCATGATACCGCCCACTTTCGCGCGGTTTTCTGGTTTAGCAGAGTGCCAGATAGCGATAGCAGCAGCCGGCAGACCGTACATTTTGAACAGGAAGCCACCGGACAGTTTGCCCGCAGTCGGGTCACCCGCCATATAGCGAGGAATATCACCGTGGAACACCTGACCCGCAGCGTTGGTGTATTCACCGATCTGCATCTGGAATGGAACGTTCCAGATATGGTGCAGACCAAACGGTACCAGGCAGCGCTCAATGAAGCCATAGATACCGAACGCCACGACCGGGTTCTGGTATGCAGCCCACTGAGAGAACGTCTGAATAGCAGTACCAATCGGCGGCCAAATGAAGGACAGAACCACACCTGTGAAGATGGCAGCCAGACCAGAAATGATAGGAACGAAGCGCTTACCCGCAAAGAAGCCAAGATACTCAGGCAATTTGATACGGTAGAAACGGTTGAACATATACGCTGCAATCGCACCGGAGATAATCCCCCCGAGAACACCCGTATCAGCAAGGTGTTTAGCGGCGATCTCTTCAGCAGGTAAATGCAGAACCAGCGGCGCAACAACAGCCATGGTCTTAACCATGATGCCGTAAGCAACAACGGATGCCAGTGCAGATACACCGTCATTATTAGTGAAGCCTAACGCAACACCGATAGCAAAAATCAGCGGCATGTTCGCAAAAACAGAACCGCCTGCTTCTGCCATTACGTGCGATACAACGGCTGGCAGCCAGCTGAAGTTAGCGGAACCGACGCCCAGCAGGATACCTGCAATCGGGAGTACGGATACCGGCAGCATCAGCGATTTACCGACCTTTTGCAGGTTAGCAAATGCATTCTTAAACATAATTAGGAGTGCTCCTGAGTATTTGTGCTTATACACTTCATCCTTCAAACCGCCTCAGGGCGGGCTGCGCTCGCTCATCCCAGTCACTTACTCTAGTAAGCTCCTGCAATTCACTCACTTGCCGCCTTGATGCAGCTTGATTGACTTTGTGTATTCTACGTTCTCACGCATTGGCGAGGGGGGAGAACCTCGCCGTGTACAGGGCATCTAAGTACCCTTTATTTATTACACAGAGTAAAATAATTCAGTTTGTTTTTGTTTGACGGCTATCACAGTTCAGTCGTGAACGGCCGCAAAATCCGCACATTCCGATAAAATGCGTTTCTGAATGTGTCAAACTGATTATTCACCGCCCATTTTGTGGCGGTGAACTTTACTCGCATTAGTGATTAATTACGAGCTTTAAAAAAAGTCAGTTAACGAACAGATTGCAGGCGAGAAGCGTCGATGTGAAACAGGCGGGCAAAGTTATCAGTGGTTGCCTGCGCCAGTTCTTCAACGGCAACACCTTTCACTACGGCCATGTACTCTGCAACGTCACGAGTCATGGCGGGCTGGTTCTCTTTTCCACGATGCGGTACAGGCGCAAGGTAGGGAGAATCCGTCTCGACCAATAACCGGTCCAGAGGAACATAGCGGGCGGCATCACGGAGCTGCTCTGCATTTCGGAACGTGACGATGCCGGAAAACGAGATATAGAATCCAAGGTCCAGTAATTTGCCCGCCGTTTCTCTGTCCTCTGTAAAACAGTGTAGTACGCCGCCACAATCCGTCACTTTTTCTTCGCGCAGAATAGACAGCGTATCGGCTCGCGCATCGCGGGTATGCACGATAACCGGCTTCTGTAACTCACGGCCGATCTGAATATGGTGGATAAAAGATTCCTGCTGGCGCACCTTTGTTTCCGGCGTGTAAAAATAGTCCAGCCCGGTTTCTCCCATCGCCACAACCCCCTCTTCGGCGGCAAAACGACGCAGGTGCTCAACATCATAGGTTTCATCCTGATTTAACGGATGCACGCCGCAGGAGAAAACCACATTGTCACGCTCACCGACCAGTTCGCGCATACTGCGATATCCTGGCAGGGTGGTCGCGACGGCAAGACAGAATTTCACATCACGTGCGGCCGCTTTTGCCAGCACGTCATCCACGTCCTTATGCAGAGATTGATAATCCAGGCCATCAAGATGGCAGTGTGAGTCGACTAAAAACATAATGTCTCTCTCAAAGATGGGGAACAGGCAGTACGGTGCCTGGTTGCAGGTAATGCTCAATACGAAGAATAAGATCGGTTAACACCAGCTCACGGTTTACGCCTGTTACGTTCAGCAGTTGCTGACGACAATGACAAACGTCACCGAGTATCGCCTGTATCTGGGCAACGGATAACCGTTCTGCGATAGAAGATATCAGGTCCAACGCATCAGGATTCGTTAAATGGGAAACCCCATACGGACGTTTCAACGCATCCGTCAACAACGTTGCCAGCCAGTGTAAACGGGCGGTAGCCTGATCGTGGTTTAACGCCGCGAGCAAGATATACCAGTCGCCTGCGTTTAATGTGTTCACCAGTGCCGCACAAAAATCTGTGCGGTGCGCCCAGCTTTCAGCCTGCAACAACGTAAGTGCCGCGCCAGGCGAACCTGCGCTCAGGCGCAACGCGCTAAGCAGCGCTTCTGACGACGCAGTCACCTCACGAGCAAGCCAGGAGATCGCATACGACTCCTGAGGTGGCGCAAGATGATGTAACCGGCAACGACTGCGTAATGTCGCCAGCAAGCGAGCTGGCTCTGTGCTGGCGAGGAAAAACCAGGTTTGTGCCGGGGGTTCTTCCAGCGTTTTCAGCAAGGCGTTGGCGGCGGCATCGGTTAACTGGGCAGCATCCGGGATCCACACGACCTTCGCACCGCCGAGACGCGAATGCTCGTACAGCTTTTCACTGACTTCGCGTACCGCATCAACCCCGAGCGTGCTTTTGCCTTTTTCCGGCAGCAGCGAATAGTAGTCAGGGTGCGTCCCCGCCTGCATTAGCTGACAGCCGCGGCACTGTCCACAGCTTTTATGCCCTTCCGGCTGCTGGCACATTAAATAGCGGCTGAGGGCGTAAATCAGCGCGTCGTCGCCCATTCCGGGTAACGCCTGAATCAGTAACGCATGGTGACCACGACCCGTCTGGTAGCTGGCTACCAGTTTTTCAAAATCCGGTCGTAACCATGGGTACCATTTCATGCGCCCTGCTCCTTCACCCATTGGGTGATGGTATGACGGATATCAGCCATCACAGCCTCCAACGGCTGCGTAGCGTCTATAGTACGAATGCTGGCGTCTTTGGCAGCCAGCTCAAGATAGCGCGCGCGAGTACGATTAAAGAAGTCGAAAGATTCCTGCTCAATACGATCCAGCTCGCCGCGGGCACGGGCACGCTTCAACCCGACTTCTGGCGTCACATCCAGATAAATCGTCAGGTCCGGGCGAAAATCACCAAGCACCGCATCGCGCAGGGTTGTCAGCATATTTTGATCGATACCGCGTCCGCCGCCCTGATACGCCTGGGTCGACAGATCGTGACGATCGCCAATTACCCACGCGCCTTTCGCCAGTGCAGGTTTAATAACGGTTTCGACCAACTGTACACGCGCCGCGTAAAACATCAGAACTTCGGCTTTATCGGTAATGACCTCGTCACCGACCGATTTAATATCCAGCACCAGACTCCTTAGTTTCTCAGCCAGCTGCGTTCCACCAGGTTCACGGGTGAAAACCATGTCACGAATACCGAGTTGCTCAAGTGTCTCCACCACCACGTTACGCGCGGTGGTTTTTCCGGCGCCTTCCAGGCCTTCAATGACGATATAGTTACTGCCCATTTTTTTCCTTAAGCACTTTCAGGTAATCCTGCACGGACCGGTTATGGCTGGCAAGATTGGTGTTAAACGTGTGGCCGCCTTTACCGTCAGCCACAAAATAGAGATACGGCGTTTTTGCCGGATGCGCCGCGGCCTGCAATGAAGCCTCTCCCGGCATGGCAATCGGGCCTGGCGGCAGTCCAGTAATGGTATAGGTGTTATAGGCGGTCGGGGTGTCTAAATCCACACGCGACAATTTGCCATTATACCGTGTACCCATCCCGTAAATCACGGTCGGATCGGTTTGTAAACGCATACCGATACGTAAGCGATTAATAAAGACCGAAGCCACCTGGTCGCGCTCGCTGGCAACCGCAGTTTCTTTTTCAATAATAGAAGCCATGGTTACCAGCTGATTTTTGTCCTGATAAGGCAGGCCATCAGCGCGCCCCTCCCAGACAGTATCCACCGCTTTAACCATTTTCTGATGCGCGCGTTTTAGCAACGCTACGTCAGTAGTATTGGCGGTATACATCCAGGTATCTGGCCAGAACCAGCCCTCCACCCATTGCGGGTTTTCCAGCTTCAGCGCCTCGGCAACAGTCTCATAGCTATCGTCGCTCAGCGTATGTTTGATATACGGGGCATCACGCAGCTGTTTGAGGTAATCGCTCAGGCGCATCCCTTCAACCAGACGTAACGGGAACTGCGCCTCTTTGCCGCTTTCCAGCAGTTGCAGCATGTCCCGCACCGTCATGTCAGGCGTGAAGCGATATGTTCCGGCCTTAAAATGCGACAGCTCGGGCTCCACACGCAGCAGCCACTGGAACACGCGCGGACGATTGATAACTTTGTCTGCATACAGCTGTTCGCCGAGAGCCAGACGGCCCGTTCCCGCTTTCAGCGTAAAAATCGTTTCTTCTTTAATCAATAATTTGCTGTCCGCCAGATGGCGAACTTTCCACATTCCCACTCCAGCGGCAATGCCCAGCACAACCAGCAATAACAGGACAACAAGTAACAGTTTTTTCATGACTAATTCGGGTGCTCACAAAGTGGGGCTAAATAATCGAATAACAAACGTGAAGACAACAACGTGTCGCCACAGGCACGCACGGGAATAATGGGCATTAACGCGTTACAGACGACGATTTCATCAGCCTGCATTACCTCCTCCAACCCGGCATACACTTCGACAATACTGAATGGCGATTGTGCCAGCATCCGGATACAGAATTGTCGCATAATACCGTTCACTCCGGCCTGGTCCAGCCGGGGCGTGTAAACCACATCGCCTTTACGCCAGAACAAATTAGCCGCACAGCATTCCGTAACCCATCCCTCGCTGTCAAGAACCAGCGCTTCATCGGCGTCCGTCTGTTCAAGATGAGAGCGAATCAACACCTGCTCCAGTCGATTCAAGTGTTTAAGCCCGGCAAGCAGTGGATTACGTCCCAGCCGCACTGGGCTTAGCGCCAGCGTAATACCTTCTTGCCGCCAACGATCGTAATGATCGGGCCAAGATGAAACGGAGAGGATGCGTGTGGCACTATGACAATTTTTGCCACTGTAACCCCGGCCTCCACTGCCACGGCTGATAATCACTTTCAACACACCGCGTACGTGCCCTTTCGCCAGCATTTTCATTTCATTTTGCAGCTCGGACCAATCTTCAAAAGAGATCAGCAGTTTTTGGCAAGCGTCTTGTAAACGCTCAAGATGCGCTGCAAAGAGAGGAATTTCACCGTCGATAATACAGGCAGTGGTAAAACAGCCATCACCAAATTGGGTCGCTCGATCGCTTGCGGCCAGCATATCTTGCTCGCAGCCATTAATTAAGAACATGGTGGCTCCTTATTTCTGGTCCGCTAGTTTGGCAGGATGAGTAACACAGGACAAGGGCGGAAAACCGAATAAAAAAAGGCCCGACAAGCGGACCTTTTCAATTTGCTATCGATGCTAGCGCATCACCTGACGGACTTAAATCTTTTTAAAGATCAAAGAGCCGTTGGTACCACCGAAGCCAAAGGAGTTACACAGCGCATACTCCAGACCACTAACCTGACGCGCTTCGTGAGGTACGAAGTCCAGGTCACAACCTTCATCCGGGTTATCCAGGTTGATGGTTGGCGGAATAGCCTGATCGCGCAGCGCCAGGATAGAGAAAATAGACTCTACCGCGCCCGCCGCACCCAACAGGTGTCCGGTCATGGATTTGGTGGAGCTTACCATCACACGGCTTGCCGCATCGCCAAAGACAGATTTCACTGCCTGGGTTTCAGCTTTATCGCCTGCAGGCGTAGACGTACCATGCGCGTTCACATAGCCAATCTGACCCGCTTCGATAGCCGCATCGCGCAGTGCGTTGACCATTGCCAGCGCAGCGCCTGCACCGTTTTCCGGTGGCGACGTCATGTGGTAAGCATCGCTGCTCATACCGAAGCCAACGACTTCAGCATAGATTTTTGCACCGCGCGCTTTCGCATGCTCGTACTCTTCCAGTACCACCATGCCAGCGCCGTCGCCCAGCACAAAGCCGTCACGCTCTTTGTCCCATGGGCGGCTTGCCGCTTGCGGGTTATCATTACGCGTAGACAGTGCACGTGCCGCGCCAAAGCCACCCACACCCAACGGCGTACTGGCTTTTTCAGCACCACCCGCAACCATCGCGTCTGCATCGCCGTATGCAATGATACGTGCGGCATGACCGATGTTATGCACGCCTGAAGTACAGGCGGTCGCGATGGAGATGCTTGGCCCTTGCAGGCCGTACATGATGGTCAGGTGACCAGCCACCATGTTAACAATCGTCGACGGAACGAAGAACGGGCTGATCTTACGCGGTCCACCGTTTACCAGTGAGGTATGGTTTTCTTCGATCAGACCGAGACCGCCAATACCAGAGCCGATAGCGGCGCCAATACGATGAGCGTTCTCTTCCGTAATTTCGAGGCCAGAATCCTGCATGGCCTGAACGCCAGCGACAATTCCATATTGAATGAAGGCATCCATCTTGCGCTGTTCTTTACGCGAGATAATGTCTTCACAGTTAAAATCCTTTACTAAGCCAGCAAATTTCGTTGCATAGGCGCTAGTATCGAAATGGTCGATCAGGCTGATGCCACTCTGACCGGCAAGGAGAGCTTTCCAGGTAGACTCTACGGTATTGCCGACAGGAGACAACATGCCCAGTCCGGTCACAACTACACGACGCTTAGACACGGTTGTCCTCCAGGGAGGGAAAATAATTCAAGTGGGATAAAAAGATAAAACTCAGGCGGTCGAATGACCGCCTGGAGATGTTCACTTACGCCTGGTGGCCGTTGATGTAATCAATGGCAGCCTGAACGGTAGTGATTTTCTCAGCTTCTTCGTCCGGAATCTCAGTATCAAACTCTTCTTCCAGAGCCATTACCAGCTCAACGGTGTCAAGAGAATCTGCGCCCAGGTCTTCAACGAAGGAAGCATTGTTGGTTACTTCTTCCTGCTTAACGCCCAGCTGTTCGCCGATAATTTTCTTAACGCGTTCTTCGATAGTGCTCATACTCTTAAATTTCCTATCAAAACTCGCTTTCGCGATGGTTTTCGTAGTGTATAAAATGTTGAAAAATTTGCAACTAAATCCCGGCAGGTCTTACCACGATTTTACGTTATTTTGAGGCCAAGACCTACAATAACGCAAATATTTTTCATCGTGGTTAAACCATGTACATCCCGCCGTTGACGTGCAAAGTCTCACCTGTGATGTAACTTGCTTCGTCAGAAGCTAAAAATGCAACCGCACTGGCGATTTCCTGAGCGCCACCGAGGCGACCCGCAGGAACCTGCGCCAGAATACCCGCACGCTGATCATCAGACAGCGCACGCGTCATGTCCGTTTCAATAAAGCCCGGAGCAACAACGTTTACAGTAATGCCACGAGACGCAACTTCGCGCGCCAGTGATTTACTGAAGCCGATCAGACCCGCTTTCGCCGCAGCGTAGTTAGCCTGACCCGCATTTCCCATGGTACCAACCACAGAACCGATAGTGATAATACGCCCATGACGCTTTTTCATCATAGCTCGCATTACCGCTTTTGACAGACGGAAAACAGATGACAGGTTGGTTTCGATGATATCGTTCCACTCGTCATCTTTCATGCGCATTAACAGGTTATCACGAGTAATCCCGGCATTATTGACCAGGATATCGACTTCACCAAATTCTGCGCGAATATTTTCCAGAACAGATTCGATAGATGCCGGATCGGTCACATTCAACATCAGACCTTTACCATTTGCACCTAAGTAATCGCTAATGGCCTGCGCGCCGCTTTCGCTGGTAGCAGTACCGATAACTTTCGCGCCACGGGCAACAAGTGTCTCAGCAATTGCGCGGCCAATGCCACGGCTTGCACCGGTAACCAGCGCGATTTTTCCTTCAAAACTCATGGTCTTCCTCTTTTATTGCTCTAGCGCCGCAGACAATGCCGCCGGCTCATTCAGTGCCGAAGCAGTCAGGGTGTCAACAATACGTTTCGTCAGACCGGTCAGAACTTTACCCGGACCGACTTCATACAGGTGCTCTACGCCCTGGGATGCCATAAATTCAACGGTTTTAGTCCACTGAACCGGGCTATACAGCTGACGAACCAGCGCATCGCGAATTGCGTCTGCCGTGGTCTCGCACTTCACGTCGACGTTGTTCACAACCGGAACAGTCGGCGCGTTAAAGGTGATTTTCTGCAGCTCAACGGCCAGTTTCTCAGCGGCAGGCTTCATCAGCGCGCAGTGAGAAGGAACGCTGACCGGCAGCGGCAGCGCACGCTTAGCGCCCGCGGCTTTACAGGCAGCACCAGCACGTTCTACGGCTTCTTTATGCCCGGCAATAACCACCTGACCCGGTGAGTTAAAGTTTACCGGTGAAACCACCTGGCCTTCGGCAGACTCTTCGCACGCTTTAGCGATAGCGGCATCGTCCAGACCGATAATAGCAGACATGCCGCCAGTGCCTTCCGGAACCGCTTCCTGCATGAATTTGCCACGCAGTTCAACCAGACGTACGGCATCGGCAAAACCGATAACACCCGCACATACCAGCGCAGAATATTCGCCCAGGCTATGACCCGCCATCAGCGCAGGTGTTTTACCCCCCTGCTGCTGCCATACGCGATAAAGCGCAACGGATGCGGTCAACAGCGCGGGCTGCGTCTGCCAGGTTTTATTCAGTTCTTCAGCCGGACCTTGCTGAGTCAACGCCCACAGATCATAGCCCAGTGCAGCTGATGCTTCAGCAAATGTTTCTTCAACAATTGGGTAGTTTGCTGCCATTTCAGACAACATCCCAACGGTCTGGGAACCCTGCCCCGGAAACACAAATGCAAATTGCGTCATGTTTAAATCCTTATACTAGAAACGAACCAGCGCGGAGCCCCAGGTGAATCCACCCCCGAAGGCTTCAAGCAATATCAACTGCCCAGCTTTAATACGCCCGTCGCGGACGGCTTCGTCCAGCGCGCAGGGTACGGAGGCAGCAGAGGTATTACCATGTCTGTCGAGCGTCACGACAACATTATCCATCGACATACCCAGCTTTTTAGCTGTCGCGCTGATAATGCGCAGGTTAGCCTGATGCGGCACCAGCCAGTCCAGCGCAGAACGGTCGAGATTATTGGCTTCCAGCGTTTCATCAACGATGTGCGCAAGCTCGGTCACCGCGACTTTAAATACTTCGTTACCCGCCATCGTCAGGTGGATCGGGTTTTCCGGGTTCACGCGATCGGCGTTAGGCAGCGTCAACAGTTCGCCGTAGCGACCGTCAGCGTGCAGATGCGTGGAGAGAATGCCTGGCTCTTCTGATGCGCTCAGTACAACCGCACCAGCCCCATCACCGAAAATGATGATCGTTCCGCGATCGGTTGGATCGCAGGTACGGGCCAGGACATCGGAGCCAACGACCAGAGCATGCTTAACTGCGCCAGATTTAACGTACTGGTCGGCAACGCTCAGGGCGTAAGTGAAGCCAGCACAAGCGGCTGCAACGTCAAACGCCGGACAGCCTTTGATCCCCAGCATACTTTGGATCTGGCACGCCGCGCTTGGAAATGCGTGAGTGGATGATGTGGTAGCAACCACAATCAGACCAATTTGTTCTTTGTCGATGCCCGCCATTTCAATCGCACGGTTTGCGGCGGCAAAGCCCATCGTCGCAACTGTTTCATTTGGCGCTGCAATATGGCGTTCACGGATACCTGTACGAGTGACGATCCACTCATCAGATGTCTCAACCATTTTTTCCAAATCGGCGTTAGTACGCACTTGTTCAGGCAGATAGCTGCCAGTACCAATAATCTTCGTATACATGTACGCTCAGTCACTTTTTGGTTATATACCGCTACGAGCAAATCGCTGATACGTTGGCCACATTCACAAACGCACCGTTATCTGTGTGCTCGTGATTTTGCGCTTTCGCCACCGTCCAGCAGTTCGAATCCAGCTGGGTATACAGATTCCAGGCGAGCGGCAATTCGCTGAGGAACTTGTCGCTGCACCGCCTGCACTGCCTGTTCAATCGCGACTTCAAATGCTCGCTGATTGGCCGCACCATGACTCTTAATCACCGTGCCGCGCAATCCTAACAGACAGGCGCCATTATACTGGTCGGGGTTGAGGTGACTAAATCGCCTTGTCAGGCTTTTTTGTAACCAACGTTTTAATAACAGAAGCCACCACGACCGTTTTTTGCCCTCACCCTGAGATTTCAGCAGTGAAAGGAACATTCTGACAACACCTTCCATCGTCTTTAATGTGACATTACCTGTAAAACCGTCACAGACCAACACATCGGTTTTGCCAGTCAGTAACTCATTGGCTTCAAGATAGCCGATATAATTAATGGAAGGGATTGTTTTTAGCACAGCTGAAGCATCTCGAATACTGTCGAGACCTTTCGTTTCTTCTTCGCCGATGTTGAGTAACGCTACGCGAGGATTGGCAATGCCAACAACCTCTTCTGCCAGCACGGAACCCATGACGGCAAATTGCACCAACATCGTGCTATCACAATCTACGTTGGCGCCCAAATCCAGCACCACCGTTTTGCCCTTTTGCTGATGGGGTAACACCGTCACCAACGCAGGACGCTCAATCCCCTCAAGAGGTTTGAGCAATAACTTCGCAAGTCCCATGAGTGCGCCCGTATTACCGGCGCTGACACAAGCTTGTGCCTGACCTTCTTTCACGAGCTCCAGGGCAACACGCATTGAGCTTCCACGACTGGCGCGAATAGCTTGCGAGGGCCGGGCATCACTGGCAATAACTGACTGAGCAGGGATAATCTGCAGACGCGAACGTTGTTCGAAGTCAGCTTTGGCAAGTAATGGCGTGATTGTATCGGGATTCCCGACTAAAAGAAGTGTGAGTTGCGAATTAGAATTCAGTGCCTGCAATGCTGCAGGCACTGTCACGGTAGGGCCAAAATCTCCCCCCATGACATCTAACGCCAGGGTTAGACGTGTCAAGGTATCGTCGCTGCCCGGTTAGGTGTTTCCCCAGTCACCCGGGGAAAGCCTCACTAAGCTTCATCACGCGTTCACTCTTTGTCTTTCTCACCAGAAGTGGGAAAGCCATTGAGTCATGCGTGATTACTTAGCGATTACCTTACGGCCACGGTAGAAACCGTCGGCAGTGATGTGGTGACGCAGGTGTTGTTCACCAGAAGTTTTGTCTACAGACAGGCTGGTGACTGCGGTCAGAGCGTCATGAGAACGACGCATGCCACGTTTGGAACGGGTTGGTTTATTCTGTTGTACGGCCATGGACCTTACTCCTCAATTACTTACGCTTTAAGCTGGCTAATACGGCAAATGGGTTTGGTTTTTGCGCTTCATCAGGCAATTCGCCAAAGACCATGTCCGCCTCGGACACTTCACAGTGTTCAGAATCATGCACCGGAACTACCGGCAAGGAGAGGATAATCTCATCTTCAACCATTGCAAGCAGATCGATTTCACCGAATTCGTTAACCTCAATCGGCTCATACGCTTCCGGGAGTGCTTCAGCCTGCTCGTCAGAACGGACAGGACTAAAACAATATGTTGTGTGAACATGAAGTGGGAACGGTTTCCCGCAACGCTGACATTCGAGCGTAACCGATACCTTCGCATCACCGGTTATAACGGCGAGACGCTGGTTATCGATAGCGAACGACATGGAGCATTCCACATCACTGTCCACACTGACTACAGAATCGGCGACGCGCTCAACCAGATCAGAAGTATAGATACCTTCATAATCGAGGCGTTTTTGAGCCGTACGAACCGGATCAAGAGTCAGGGGTAATTTTACCTTTTGCATAGGGCGCGCATATTAACTTTGTAACGTCATATAGTCAAAGAAAAAGGCAGCCTGTGGTTGCCTTTTGCCAATAATTCGCACACATTGCGGGTCATCGACTTAAAATCGCTCAAGACAAGCCACTACAGCCAGCTTGTAGGTCGAAGTCCATAGTTTAAAATGGCTCTCATCAATACGCTATATGCGAGGGAAAAAATATGCCTCAACTTATTCTTGCTTCAACCTCCCCCTGGCGTCGCGCTTTACTCGAAAAACTGGCAATCCCGTTTGAATGCGCTGCGCCAGAGGTTGATGAAACGCCGTTGCCCGGCGAAGCACCACGCCATTTAGTCTTGCGACTGGCGCAGAAAAAAGCGCAATCTCTCGCCCACCGTTACCCATCGCATCTGATTATTGGCTCCGATCAAATTTGTGTTCTTGATGGTGAAATAACCGGCAAACCATTAACTGAAGAAAATGCCCGCCAACAATTACTCAAAGCCCGTGGCAATATTGTGACGTTTTACACCGGACTGGCGCTGTATAATTCTGCGACCGGACATTTACAAACTGAAGTAGAACCTTTTGACGTCCATTTCCGTCATTTAAGCGAGGCGGAAATTGATGATTATCTGCGTAAAGAGCGCCCGCTCCATTGTGCAGGTAGTTTCAAAAGTGAAGGGTTAGGTATTGCACTCTTTGAACGCCTGGAGGGTCGTGACCCAAATACCCTGATCGGTTTGCCGCTTATCGCGTTGTGTCAAATGCTGCGGCGGGAAGAGATGAACCCGTTGAATGCCTGATTGATCTGCCTGATGGCGACGCGATGCGTCTTATCAGGCCTACGGTACATCACACGATTGTAGGCCTGATAAGCAACGCGCATCAGGCTTTACTGCGTAAAACCTCGAGGCAGCGCTTCAATTGCTTATCCATCGGCGCTTCAATACGCATCACTTCACCCGTTCCCGGATGGGTAAATTTCAACGCTGCGGCGTGCAGGAAAAGTCGATTCAACCCCGTATCCGCCAGTTGCTTATCGAACTCACGGTCACCGTAGCGATCGTCAAAAGCAATTGGATGACCGGCATACTGGGTATGCACACGAATCTGGTGCGTACGTCCGGTCACCGGGCTACAGCGCACAAGCGTGGCAAACGCATAGCGCTCTTCCACTTTAAAACGTGTTTCTGACGGTTTGCCTTCCTGGTTCACCCGCACGATACGCTCGCCGCTTTGCAGAATGTTCTTTAACAGCGGCGCCTGCACGGTTTTGACATGCGACTGCCATTGGCCTCGAACCAGCGCGAGATAGTCTTTCTGCATGCCTTTTTCACGCAGTTGTTCATGCAATGAACGCAAGGCTGAGCGTTTTTTGGCAACCAGCAGCACGCCGGAGGTATCCCGGTCGAGGCGATGCACCAGTTCAAGGAAACGCGCTTCCGGGCGCAGCGCACGTAATCCTTCAATGACGCCAAAGCTTAACCCGCTTCCACCATGTACGGCCGTACCTGAAGGTTTGTTAAGCACCAGAATGTGGTCATCTTCATATAAAATGACGTCGGTCAGCGCAGCGACCTTTTGCAGGTTCGGTGAAATGGCCTCTTCTTCACGTTCAGCGACACGCACAGGTGGAATACGCACAATATCCCCGTCTTCGAGTTTGTACTCGGGTTTAATGCGTTTTTTATTCACCCGCACTTCGCCTTTACGCAAAATGCGATAAATCATACTTTTCGGCACGCCCTTAAGCTGGGTGCGCAAAAAGTTATCGATGCGTTGCCCTGCTTCGTCGGCAGTAATGGCAACTGTTTTTACGGCTGGAGTCTCTGTTTTCATGGGGGCCGATTTTAAATAGCCATCAAGATTCGCGCCACACATTTTTCTATGCTTATATTAACTGCTATACCCTATTACTTAAGTTTGACATAGCCGATTTGGTGGTTATTAAAGCAATCACTACGCGGAAGTGAAAAAACTGTGAGTAACCGGGTGATAAATGGCAAAAGTCATCTTGCTATAACAAGGTTAGCAGTGGAATAATGAGGTTGTTTCCGTGTTGAATCTTGTTAAAACAAGAACTTTTCCGGAATGACCCAATTTTGCCCGACCGATCATCAACGCAGCAATGGCGTAAGACGTATTGATCTTTCAGGCAGTTAGCGGGCTGCGGGTTGCAGTCCTTACCGGTAATATGGAAGCTTTTCTGGAGAGTAACACCCAGACTGTTCCCCTGATAATTGCGCTGTGTTTCCGTATGAAATGCAGGCAACCGACACTCTGCGCCTCTTTGAGCTGACGATAACCGTGAGGTTGGCGACGCGAATAGACACGAGGCCATCGGTTCACACCCGGAAAGGCATTACTCTGCCCGCAGCTTAGTCGTCAATGTAAGAATAATGAGTAAGTTACGATGAAAAGAATGTTAATTAACGCAACTCAGCAGGAAGAGTTGCGTGTCGCCCTTGTAGATGGGCAACGTCTGTACGATCTGGATATCGAAAGTCCTGGACACGAACAGAAAAAAGCCAACATCTATAAAGGCAAAATTACCCGTATTGAACCGAGTCTGGAAGCTGCTTTTGTTGATTACGGCGCTGAACGTCACGGTTTCCTCCCGTTAAAAGAAATTGCCCGCGAATACTTCCCCGCTAACTACAACTCCCATGGTCGTCCCAACATTAAAGACGTGTTGCGCGAAGGTCAGGAAGTCATCGTTCAGATCGATAAAGAAGAACGCGGCAATAAAGGCGCTGCGCTGACTACCTTTATCAGCCTGGCGGGTAGTTATCTGGTTCTGATGCCGAACAACCCGCGCGCGGGCGGTATCTCCCGTCGCATTGAAGGCGACGACCGTACCGAATTAAAAGAAGCGCTGGCAAGCCTGGAACTGCCTGATGGCATGGGCCTTATCGTGCGTACCGCAGGGGTCGGCAAATCCGCCGAAGCGCTGCAGTGGGACCTGAGCTTCCGCCTGAAGCACTGGGAAGCGATTCAAAAAGCCGCTGACAGCCGCCCTGCTCCGTTCCTGATCCACCAGGAAAGCAACGTTATCGTTCGCGCTTTCCGTGACTACTTACGTCAGGACATCGGCGAAATCCTTATCGATAACCCGAAAGTGATGGAGATGGCGCGTCAGCACATCGCCGCATTGGGTCGTCCGGATTTCAGCAGCAAAATTAAACTGTACACCGGCGAAATCCCGCTGTTCAGCCACTATCAGATCGAGTCTCAGATTGAGTCCGCATTCCAGCGCGAAGTACGTCTGCCGTCCGGCGGCTCAATCGTTATTGACAGCACAGAGGCCCTGACCGCTATCGATATCAACTCCGCGCGTGCAACTCGCGGCGGCGACATCGAAGAAACTGCGTTCAACACTAACCTTGAAGCAGCCGATGAAATTGCCCGTCAGCTACGTCTGCGCGACCTCGGCGGTCTGATTGTAATCGACTTCATTGATATGACGCCGGTTCGCCACCAGCGCGCGGTTGAAAACCGTCTGCGCGAGGCCGTACGCCAGGACAGAGCGCGTATTCAGATCAGCCATATTTCTCGCTTCGGTCTGCTGGAGATGTCTCGTCAGCGTCTGAGCCCGTCTCTGGGTGAATCCAGCCATCACGTGTGCCCGCGCTGTTCCGGCACCGGTACCGTACGTGATAACGAATCACTGTCGCTGTCTATTCTGCGTCTGATCGAAGAAGAAGCACTGAAAGAAAATACGCAAGAAGTTCATGCTATTGTTCCTGTGCCAATCGCCTCTTACCTGCTTAACGAAAAACGTACCGCGGTTAATGCTATCGAAACGCGTCAGAATGGCGTGCGCTGTGTGATTGTGCCAAACGATCAGATGGAAACCCCGCACTATTCTGTGCTGCGCGTACGCAAAGGGGAAGAAACACCGACCCTGAGCTACCTGCTGCCGAAACTGCATGAAGAGGCAATGGCATTGCCGACGGAAGAAGAGTACGTCGAGCGTAAACAGCCTGAGCAACCGGCGCTGGCCACCTTCGCTATGCCAGACGTTCCGCCAGCCCCTGCTCTGCAGGAACCTGCCGCGAAAGCCGCCGCGCCTAAAGCTGCAGCAGCAACCGCAGCCGTTGCCGCACAGCCCGGTTTGATTAGCCGTTTCTTTGGCGCACTGAAGTCCATCTTCGGTGGTAGCGAAGAAGTGAAACCGGTTGAACAACCTGCGCCGAAAGCTGAAGAGAAAACCGAACGCCAGCAGGATCGTCGTAAACCGCGTCAGAACAATCGTCGCGACCGTAACGATCGTCGTGATAACCGTGATAATCGCGGTGACCGCGACAACCGTAGCGAACGTTCAGAAAACGGCGAAAACCGTGAAGATAACCGCCGTAACCGTCGTCAGTCCCAGCAGCAAAATGCGGAAGCTCGCGATAACCGCCAGCAAACCACTGATGTTGCAGACAAAGCGAAATCCGGTGATGAACAGCAGGCGCCGCGTCGCGAACGCAACCGCCGTCGTAACGATGACAAGCGTCAGGCTCAGCAGGAAGTTAAAGAGCTGAACCAGGCTGAACAACCTGTGCAGGATACTGAGCAGGAAGAGCGCGTACGTCAGCCTCAAACCCGCCGCAAACAGCGTCAGTTGACTCAGAAAGTTCGTTTCACAGACAGCCCGGCGGTTGAAGCCGAAGTGGCTACTGTTGCTGCAATCGCTGAAACTGCTGTTGCTCAACCAACAGAACAGCCGGTACCGGCACAGCGCACCGAACTGGCGAAAGTTGATCTGCCAGCCGTCGTTGCGACTGAGCAGGAAGACAACAGCGAAGCTCGTGACTCCAACGGTATGCCGCGTCGTTCTCGCCGCTCTCCTCGCCATCTGCGCGTCAGTGGACAGCGTCGTCGTCGTTACCGTGACGAGCGTTATCCGGTTCAGTCACCGATGCCGTTAACGGTCGCCTGCGCATCTCCTGAATTAGCGTCCGGTAAAGTTTGGATCCGCTACCCTGTCGCACGTCCTCAGGATCAGCAGGTTGAAGAACAGCGTGAACAGGAAATGGTCCAGCAGCAAGCTGCACCTGTCGCCGTAGAACCTCAGGTTGCTGCCGCTGCCGTTGAACACATTGTGGATACCCCTGCGCCGGTTGAAGCCGTGCAACCAGAGGTTGTCGTAGCTGAGCCTCAGTCCGCCGTTGTTGAAACCACACAGGTTGAAACCACGCATCCGGAAGTGATTGCGACCCCGGTCGAGGAACAACCGCAAATTATCGCTGCATCTGATGCGCCCGTAGCAGAAGAAATCGCCGCTGAAGCCGAACCTGTGGCTGACGTTGTGACTGCACCAGTTGCCGAAGAGCCTGCAGAGGTGGTTATTCCCCAGCCAGAAGTGGTTGAAGAGATTACTGAGGTTGTGGAAACAGCGCCAGTTGTTGAAGAGGTTGCAGCGCCGAAAGACGTTGTTGCCGCGCCTGTCGTCGAAACTGAAGTCGTTAAGGCTGAAGTTGTCGCAGCCAGCGCTGATGCTGAACACCTGCACAGCCATGCAACCGCGCCAATGACCCGCGCTCCGGCACCGGAATATGTGCCAGAAGCGCCGCGTCATAGCGACTGGCAGCGTCCGGCATTCGCCTTTGAAGGCAAAGGTGCCGCAGGTGGACACAGCGCAACGCATCAAGCGACTGCGCCAGCAACACGTCCACAGCCTGTTGAGTAAGCCATAATCAATATCAAAGCCGGCCCTCGGGTCGGCTTTTTTATATCTGATCTACACCTTTCATCCCCGTCAGCTGCGGCATAACATCCTTCATTAGGGCCAGAAACTTGCGTAAGCGGGTCGGATAGTAACGCGCCCACGGATAAACCAAATGTACAGGCAACGGCGCCGCATGCCACTCAGGTAGCAACGCAACCAGACGTCCATTGGCAATATCCTCCGCCACCATCCAGCTTGAAACAATTGTCACTCCCAACCCCGCCAGCGCGGCATTTCTTGCGACATAAATACTGTCTGTGCTTAATCTGGGTGAAATATTCAGCGTGACTGGCTCATTACGCAATTGGTGCAACAACGAAATGCTATGCTGATAAAACGTGTTCACGGCAATCCAGGGCAGCGCTGATAACTGCTCAGGATGAGAAAGCTCGCCATATTGCTCCAGCAGTCCTGGACTCACCACCATACTACGGGGAACTTCAGCCAGTAAGACGGAAACCGTGGCCGGATCCACCTCAGCACCAACCCTGATCGCACAATCAATATTATCGCTCAGAAAATCAACGGTTTTATCGTTGAGCATCCACTCTACTGCCAACTGGGGATAGCGCGAAAGAAACTGCAAAAGTGGCTCAAGTAGTTGTTGTTGCCCGAAGGCATGCGGTGCGCGGACTCGCAACGTCCCCACCGGTTCATCTTCTGTGACATTAAGTCCATCTTCCAGCGCCAGCCAGGCATCAATAATCTTCTTAGCATGCTGATAGCCTCTTTCGCCATCGTCGGTCAATTTCATCGCATGCGTGGTACGCATAAGCAGTTTCACACCCAGCAGCGTTTCCAGCGATTGCAGCCGTCGGCTAACGGTCGCCTGCGTCGTCCCTATCTGTTTTGCCGCTGCCGAAAGCGATCCTGCTTCAACAATACGTACAAACGTACGCATCAGCTCCACCCTGTCTATACGCTCATTTTTTATCATTTTCAGTTTCATCATACGCCTGACGTATAACTGTTTTACCACTGCGCTCGCTACCGCGCCACTCGCTGAAGGATAAAAATAGCCGCACATCCTGTGATTGAGGAATCATTTGTGAACACACATACCGCACTTTCCCGTTGGGTCATTTTTGTTCTGGCAATGGGCGCCGGATTCAGCGTGGCCGCTATCTACTACGCCCAGCCTCTTCTGCCTTTAATGGGTCAAGATCTGGCCTTAAGTCTCACCGGTATGGGGTTGGTCCCGACGCTGACCCAGGCGGGATATGCGTTAGGTATATTGTTTTTATTGCCATTAGGCGATCGTTATGACCGCCGGACATTAATCCTGCTGAAAAGCATCTCTCTTGCCGCGCTGCTGCTGGCCTGTAGCTTTACCGGTCAGTTGCATTCGCTATTACTGGTGAGCCTGCTGATGGGAATGGCGGCAACCATGGCACAAGATATTGTGCCTGCGGCGGCAATACTGGCGCCCGAAGGCAAGCAGGGAAAAACGGTGGGCACGGTGATGACGGGCCTTCTGCTGGGGATTTTACTCTCACGTACCGTCAGTGGACTGGTGGGCGAAGCGTTTGGCTGGCGCGAGATGTACCAACTCGCTGCCGTCAGCATTGCCGTAATTACCGCGATTATGTGGAAAGTACTGCCTCGCTTTACGGTCCATTCCACGTTGAGCTATCCATCATTAATGCTCTCAATGGCGCAACTTTGGCAACGATATTCCACCTTGCGCCGCGCAGCACTGGCACAAGGCTTTCTGTCCATAGCCTTTAGCGCCTTCTGGTCTACGCTGGCGGTAATGTTATCTGAGCATTACCACATGGGTAGCGCTATAGCGGGTGCTTTTGGTATCGCGGGGGCAGCCGGAGCGCTTGCCGCACCGATGGCGGGCCATCTTGCCGATAAAGTGGGTGCGGCAAAAGTGACGCAATTGGGTGCTTTGCTGGTAACGGTATCTTTCGCACTGATGTTTTTGTTACCCGCCCTGCCCGTTCAGGGGCAGTGGCTGCTCATCGCCCTTTCGGCTGTAGGTTTTGATCTCGGATTGCAATCCAGCCTGGTTGCCCACCAGAATCTGGTCTATAGCCTGGAACCTCTGGCACGAGGACGATTGAACGCTCTGCTGTTTACGATGGTGTTTATCGGTATGGCGCTGGGTTCGGTTCTCGGAAGTCAGGTCTACGCCCTGGCCAATTGGGAAGGTGTCGTTGCGTTGGCTACCTTCAGCAGTGCAATTGCGTTGGTCATAAGACTGACGGGGAACCCGTCGCTTAGTAATACGTCGGTTGCCTAAAAAAATGCCCGCTCCGGGGTGTTAAAGGAGCGGGCAGACAAACATACCCAGTTTCAAGATATGTTTCAAAACGAGGCGTTAACGATTGAGCTGGAACAACGACATTCCCTGCATATCGGTAAACGCTTTGTATGATGCCTGTAGCGCAGCTTGCTGCATGACATAAGACGAGATCGCGGCGTTCCAGTCGACATCCACCAGATTACTCATCTGCTGAGTTTGGCCTAATGCACGATCGGCACCCAGTGAATCCAGCGAGCTTAATTCACTCAGCTGCGTACCTAATTCTGCACGAACGGACAGGACGTTATTCAACGAGTTTTTCAGGCCACGGTTGGTTTTATCAATGGCAGCAGCGGCGGTAGCTTTTGCCACGTCATTACCCTCAATAGGGGTTTTGAGCGCATCAATAGCGGTATCCAGCATTTTGAACAGGTTCTTTTCCTGAGTGCCGCCACCAGGTTCCGGTACAGCGTTGCTGGTCAGGTTGGCGAATACTTTATCGCCAGTATGACCAATCACCATGGTTCGGGAGGCATCGACCTGTTGGGTAACGTTTGTTGTACCGCCGCTGTAAGCGCCATCTGCCTGGGCAAACGGTGCGGATTCTGTTTTATATCCACCGAAAATATAGCGACCATTACCGTCGGTACTGTTTGCCAGGTTCATCAGCTGATCGCGGATCCCCTGCAGGTCGGTGGCCAGCGATGCACGGTCATCATCACTTAACGTTCCGTTCCCGGCATAAACGATTTTTTCCTGTGCAGCCTGAATTGCCGTCGTCACCTGGCTCAGAACATTCTCTTCCAGCGACACCTTTTGCGTCGCGAATGAGCGTGCCAGCGTATATTGGCTGTTCTGCGCCTGAGCCTGAGAAAGTACCACGGCCTGCGAGGCGGCAATCGGATCGTCTGATGGGTTGATCACGCGTTTGCCCGTTGACATCTGCTCGCCGAACTTCATCCATTCAGCCTGAGAGTTAGTGATGCCACGCATATTCTGCTGGTACATCATCTGGGTGCTGATACGCATTGTGTCCCTCTCCCTTAGCGGATATTAATCAGTGCATCAAACAACGCATTCGCGGTCTGCAGCACTTGCGCGTTAGCCAGGTAATACTGCTGAAAACGCTGTAAATTACCGTACTCTTCGTCGAGGTTAACGCCGGAAATAGATTGTTGCTGCCGGTAAAGCTGTGTCACCACGTTGTTCTGGGTGGTGGCACTGGTTTTCAGCGTAGCGGTTTTGTTCCCGACATCGCTTACCAGCGTGGCATATGCATCGTTGAAGGTCTTATTGCCGACAGTCGCTTTGGTTTGCAGATCTAACAGTTTCTGACCGTTACGGTTGTCGCTCTTGCCTTTATCGATGGTGGGGTCCGTATCATTTTTAGACACTTGAGCCATGGCGATTTTCGACTCGTCGGTCACCATAACTTTCATATCAACGATAGCGTTACTCACGGGTTTTACAGTAAAACTGTCATTAGCTTTCGCGCCAGCATTAACGGTGATTTCCATCCCGTCAAAGGACATTTTTCCACCGGTCACGGTGGCTTTGAAGCTGGTATTATCCGCCAGGCGAGTAACCTGCCAGTCCGTCCCATCAAAAACGATTTTATAATCTGTCGCCTGCACAGCGGAGCTGTCAGTGATCTTAGCGCTTAACGATCCTGTACCCGTATTTTTCGCGTTGTTGAAGACTTCCGGGCTGCCGATAGCAAAGAAATCCTTACCCTGATCGCCGTTGGCATCAAAACCTTCTTTATGCTGGGCGTTAAATGCACTGGCAAATGCAAGCGCCAGTTGGCCGAGGGTATTACGCGTCTGATCCAGCTCCTGAGAACGGAAGGTGAGCAGTCCGCCCAGTGAACCGGTATTCAGCAGTTTCTCCGGAATTTCAACAGCTCCGGCAACGCCATCAACGTAGGCCACGGTTGTACGATTAGGATCATCGCTGGAAGGCACTGCCGCCAGTTGACGCGCATTGCTGCCCTGCACCAGCGAATAGCCGTTGGCCATGGTCAGGTTGTAAGTGCCTCCATCCTGAATGCTGACTTCAACACCGACAATCTGATTCAATTCACTGACCAGCTGATCGCGCTGGTCAAGCAGGTCGTTAGGAGACGCACCTGCGCCGACGCCTGTCATACGAGAAATCTGGTCGTTGAGGCTGGCAATTTGTTTCGAATAGTTGTTGATCTGATCAACGCTGGCTTTAATCGCGGTATTGACCTGCTTATCCTGATCGCGCAGATACTGGTCGGTCGTTTTAAACTGATTTACCAATCCATCAGCTTTACCGATTAGCGCCTGGCGTGCCGCCGGATCTTCGGCGTTGCTGACCAGCGTTTGCAGGCTGGTAAAAAAGTCCTGCATGGAGGTCGAAATAGAACTGGTTTTGCTGGAGAGCAGATTGTCGATTTTTGACATTTGCTCATAACGTGTCGTCAGACCGCTGCTCTGGTTCTGCGCTGCTCGCAACTGGTTAGTGATAAAGGAGTCATATTCACGTTGTACACCAGAAACATAGACACCATTGCCTACCCAGCCCCCCGCACCCAGCGTGCTGTTCGCTTGCGCCATAATTGTCGTCTGTCGGGTATATCCGGCAACGTTATAGCTGGAGATGTTGTTACTGGCAGTATTCAACGCGGCCTGCGCTGCGCTGAGTCCACTCATCGCGTTATTAATCAAGCTGGACATGGAGGTTCCTTGTAATCCTTCAATACTCGTTATTATCGGCAGCAGGTCGGTAGACTTGAGCTATTTAAAAGAGATTATCGATGTTCGTGCTGTAGGTTTTGCTCACTTTTTCACTCATCGATTTCAACTGCTGGATCATGCTGGTTAATTTTCGCGCATAGTTAGGGTCCGTGGCGTAACCCGCATTTTGCAATGCCTGCGCCCCTTGCTCGGCTGTCGCGGCAGCGGTCACTGCCGCATAGCGCGGGTTACGCGATATCAGACCGACATAATCCGACAACGCCTCAAGGTAAGAGCTATAGACGCGGAATCTGGCTTTCACCTTTTTCGCCTCACCGTTCTCATATTCAGTCGTGGTGATTTCAGTGGTTGGACCTTTCCAGCTTCCTGAAGCCTTCACGCCAAAAATGTTAAAGCTCGGTTCACCGTTCTCACGGCGAATTTGTCGCTGCCCCCATCCGGATTCCAGCGCCGCCTGTGCCAGAATCAGATGATGCGGGACGCCGCTTTGCTGGCTGGCCAGCTTAGCCGGCAGCGATAGCTGGGCGAGGAAGTCTTTACTGTCACCTGACAGCGGCTCATCATTGCTTTCCGTCGCCCGGGGGATGGCTTTGCGGACCAGTTGCGTCAATGCCTGATTTTGATAGCTGGTCACCGTTTCCAGTGAAAACTTCATCGGCACCTGCGGCGCGTCATCCGCAGGTTGCGCTTGCCCTTCAGTCATCTGCTTGACCATCATTTCAGCCAGCCCCAGACCTTTGCCTGCGGTCATTTGCTGCGCAATTTGTTGGTCATACATACTGGTATACAAGCGCGTTGAATCGCTGCTAAACACGCCATCTTTCGGCAGCGCTTCACGCATGCTTTTCAGCATCATCTGCACGAACATCCCTTCAACCTGACGGGCGACCGGACGGATATTCGCCGCCGGATCCTGACCCGCTTTCGCTTTCAGTTCGTTCAGTGATTGCGCATCCCAGGCCGCGCTGGTCAGCAGTTTGCTGTCACCAATCATTAGATGATTTCCAGTTTGGCGCGTAAGCAACCCGCGCTCTGCATCGATTGCAGAATGGACATCAGATCCATCGGCGTTGCCCCCAGCGCATTCAGCGCACGCACCACATTGTTCAGGTTGGCGCTGGAACGCACGCTTTGCAGTGAACCACCGCTCTGGCGCAGGTCAATCTGGGTTTGTGGCGTCACCACGGTTTGTCCACCACCAAACGGTGTGTCCGGTTGGCTGACGTTCGCCTGGCGGTTCACCGTGATCGACAAGTTGCCTTGTGCCACGGCACAGCTATCCAGCGTCACTTCACGGTTCATGACGACAGATCCGGTGCGCGAGTTGATAATCACTTTCGCATCCTGCGGCGTGACGTTCACCTCAATATTCTGGATATCAGCGAGGAAACGCACCTGCGAGCTGTTGCCGCTTGGTACGCGAACCTGAATGGTTCGGGCATCCAACGCCGTTGCGCTACCAAAGCCACGCGCGCGGTTGATGGTGTCGGTAATCTGCTGCGCCATCGTGAAATCTTCATTATTAAGCTGCAGATTAATGGTGTTACCACCGCCGAACTGGCTGGGTAATTCACGTTCGATAATCGCGCCGTTGGTAATGCGTCCACCATTGAGCTGGTTAACCTGCACACTACTGCCACCTGCAGCCGCGCCCGCACCGCCCACCAAAATATTCCCCTGTGCCAAGGCATACACCTGACTATCGACCCCTTTTAACGGGGTCATCAGCAGCGTACCGCCGCGCAGGCTTTTGGCATTCCCCATAGAGGAAACCACCACGTCAATGGTTTGTCCCTGACGACCGAATGCAGGAAACGACGCGGTAACCATCACCGCCGCCACGTTTTTCAGCTGCATATTGGTGCCAGTTGGCACGGTTATCCCCAACTGCGAAAGCATGTTATTGAGCGTTTGCGTCGTAAACGGCGTCTGGGTGGTCTGGTCACCCGTACCATCCAGACCGACTACCAGCCCATAACCTATCAGCGAGTTTTCCCGCACGCCCTGAACGCTTGTCAGGTCACGAATACGGTCAGCATGCGCAAAGGTGGTTATCAGCACCAGTACCATTCCAACAAAAGATTTAAACACTGGGTACCTCGCTTACATCGGCGACAAGTTAAGGAAGAAACGCTGCAACCAGCCCATATTCTGCGCTTCATTGATGTAGCCGTTACCGACGTACTCAATACGCGCGTCCGCAACCTGGGTTGACGGTACGGAGTTGCTGCCACTGATGGTGCGCGGGTTAACGACCCCGGAGAAGCGAATGAACTCAGTGCCCTGATTAATGGCGATCTGTTTTTCACCCACGACATGTAAATTGCCATTCACCAGTACCTGATCGACCGTCACGGTCAACGTACCGCTGAAGGTATTGCTGGCGTTCGCGCCGCCTTTACCGTTAAAGGTGTTGCCGCCGGAGGCTTCTACGTCGGCACGTTCGTTACCAAACAGCCCTTGCAGGTAGCGCGGTACGGTATCAAAACCAAAGTTGGTCTTGCCGTCGCGGCTGGCGTTTGCCGAGGAGCTTTTGCTCGCGCTGACGTTTTCTTGCAATACGATGGTCAGCGTATCGCCAATATTGCGTGGACGACGATCTTCAAAGAGTGGCTGATAACCATAGTTAATCGGTTGTGCCGACTGGAAGATTGAGCCATTCGCCACCGGCGTCGGGCCTGGAACCGGCTGAGCAGACGTTGCGCCCTGCACGAGCGGCGTGGCCGGGATCCAGGCACATCCTGTTAGTGAAACCACCAGCAGGGCTAAAATTGGGTATGGGTGAAGCGCGTATTTTCGCATTGCGGTCATCTTCAAAATCAGTGTGCCGGTGAGGTTTTCACCCCACCGGACTCCACTTTAGAGTTGCGTCAGTTTTTGCAGCATCTGATCGGTGGTCGATACCGCTTTACTGTTGATTTCGTAAGCGCGCTGAACCTGGATCATGTTTACCAGCTCTTCCGCCACATTGACGTTAGAGGTTTCAACATAGCCCTGATACAGCAGACCCGCGCCGTTCAGCCCCGGCGTGCTCTCATTCGGCGCACCGGATGACTGCGTTTCGGTGTACAGATTCTCACCAATGCTTTCCAGACCGGTATCGTTCATGAAGGTTGTCAGGTTAAGCTGTCCTACCTGAACAGGTGCCGCCTGCCCCTGTTGGGTCACGCTGACAATACCGTCGCGTCCAATGGTGATACTGAGCGAGTTAGCCGGAATGGTGATGGCAGGCTGAACCTGAAAACCACCCGCCGTCACCAACTGACCGTTCTGATCCACCTGGAAAGAACCGTCGCGGGTATAAGCGGACGTACCATCGGGCAACATGACCTGGAAAAAGCCCTGGCCTTTAATCGCCACATCTTTACTGTTGTTAGTCTGCGACAGGTTACCCTGACTGTGTAAACGCTCGGTCGCAACCGGACGTACACCGGTACCAATCTGCAAACCAGACGGCAGTGTGGTCTGCTCAGAAGACTGTGCGCCAGGCTGACGAATCGTCTGGTACAACAGATCCTCAAACACGGCACGTTGGCGTTTAAATCCGTTGGTGCTGACGTTTGCCAGGTTGTTGGCAATCACATCCATGTTGGTTTGCTGTGCATCCAGGCCGGTTTTGGCGATCCATAATGAACTGATCATAAAATGTCCTGTATTAACTCATCGACAGCAGTTGGTTGGCGCGGCCCGCGTTATCATCCACGCTACTGATAATTTTCATCTGCATTTCAAAGCGGCGGGCGTTGGCGATCATGTCGCTCATCGCAGCAACCGGTTTAACGTTACTGCCTTCCAGCACGCCCGACATCACACGGATGCTGGGGTCGGCCTGTAACGTTGCACCGCGGGTAGCCTGCGCGGCCTGGGTCAGACGGAACATACCGTCATCGCCACGTTGCACTTCAAGCCCTGTAGCCTTCACCAACTTCAACCGTCCCACTGGCGCGACCGTATTAGCCGGATCGCCTGGGTTAAGTGCAGAAATTGTCCCGTCCGCCGCAATGGTGACTTCCGAGCCTTCTGGTACGGCTATCGGTCCGGCTTCGCCAATTACCGGGTGTCCCTGAATAGTCAGTTCACCCGTTGGACTTACCTGAATAGCGCCGTTACGGGTATATCCTTCGCTACCGTCTGCGGTCTGCACAGCCAACCAGCCATCCTGTTGCAGCGCCACATCCAGCGGGCGGGAGGTATAGTCCATCTGACCGGGCGTCATATCAGCCCCCGGCGTGGAGGCCACCACCAGCGTACGCGTCGGTAAAGACAATCCTTCTACAGGAACCGCGCGCAGTGCATTGAGCTGCGCACGAAACCCTGGCGTGGAGGCGTTTGCCAGGTTGCTGGCCGTCACCGCCTGTTGATTCAGCGTCTGACTGGCCGCGCCCATGGCGGTATAAATTGCGTGATCCATTAAGCCATCCCGTCAGGCGCTTAGCGCAGGTTGACCAGCGTGTTGAGGATCTGATCCTGGGTTTTGATGGTCTGCGCGTTCGACTGATAGTTACGCTGGGCGACAATCATATTCACCAGTTCTTTACTCAAATCCACGTTTGACGCTTCCAGCGCACCGTTGGTCAGCTTGCCGAAGTTGCCTTCGCCTGCGGTACCCAGCAGCGCCACGCCGGAAGACTGAGTCGCCGCCCAAACGTTATCGCCCTGAGACGCCAGACCTTCGTTGTTGGCAAAGTTTGCCAGCACGATCTGCCCCAGAACCTGTTGCTGTTCATTGGAGTAGTTACCGACCACCGTACCGTCATTGTTAATCTGGTAGCTCACCAGATCGCCCGGCTTGTAGCCGTTCTGATTCGTGGCAACGATGTTGTTGGCACCGGTGTTCTGCTGCATGGAGTTCAGGAAGCTCAGGGAGAAGTTCGCCGGAACTGCGCCATTGATCGGACCGGTTGTAATTTTGATATCCTTTGGCCAGACGGCTGGAGCCGTCGGTGGTACTTCGGCTG
This sequence comes from Citrobacter freundii complex sp. 2024EL-00216, assembly GCF_043945515.1. Classification (NCBI taxonomy): domain Bacteria; kingdom Pseudomonadati; phylum Pseudomonadota; class Gammaproteobacteria; order Enterobacterales; family Enterobacteriaceae; genus Citrobacter; species Citrobacter freundii complex sp. 2024EL-00216. Next base: position 254,325 of record NZ_JBIMRA010000005.1, read on the forward strand.
CCGTGGCGCTAATACCTAAAAACAAACCATTATTATCAAAACGCATAAACCCGGCTGATTTCTCAGCATCCCCAGTAGAAGCATCTTGAGTGAAGACTTCCCAGGTGTTGCTCTCCTTATTTTTGACATAAAAAATGTTCATGTCATGGGCATTACCCTGGCTATCGAAAACGGTAACACTGCCTTTTTTGTTGTAGGAATCAGCATCGCTTGGGTTAAACGGGGTCTTGGTAGGAACCTTGTCAGTGGAGTTCAGGTTGACCTGCATTGACGCAGTGGTGGTGGATTTAGCCGCCATCAGCGTATTCGGGATAGTGATCGGTGCCGGGTTCGCACCCTGCTGAACCGTCGGTGGTGTACCGGTAGCCGGATAGCCCGTCAGCTGCAGCCCCTGCATGTTAACGATATTGCGGTTTTCATCGAGCTTGAACTGACCGTTACGGCTATAGAAAACGGAACCGTTGCTGTCTACCATACGGAAAAAACCGTTCTGGCTGATAGCAACGTCCAGACCACGTCCGGTGTTGGTGGTAGTACCGTCGGTAAAGTCCTGAGTAATACCCGCAACTTTAACGCCCAAACCGACTTTCGAACCGGCAAACATATCGGCAAAAGATGCCGTGCCAGATTTAAAACCGTAGGTGGCGGAGTTGGCGATGTTGTTACCAATGACATCGAGGTTGGTCGCTGCAGCGTTCAGACCGCTGACCGCTTGAGAAAAGGCCATGACTTACTCCTGATAAGTGTGAAGGCTTAAATTATCTGCCGTACTTCGTCGAGGGTGGTGGTTCCATAGGTGCCCAGATCCAGCGTATTACCGCCGTTACTGCGAATAACGCCCTGCACCAGCGCAAACTGAAGCGGCTGGGCCACCAGTTGCGTTCCGCCATTACTGGCAGCAATTGACACGTTGTAAGAACCGCTTGGTGCATCCGTGCCATCGGTCATGGTGCCGTCCCAGGTAAAGGTATGAACGCCTGCTTTCAACCCGCCAATGTCAATGGTGCGCACCACTTTGCCGTCTTTATCGGTAATGGTTGCGGTAACCTTATCTGCCGGTTGCTGCAGCTCAATTCCAAATGGTGTTGTCGTGGTTTTGGCACCCTCTTCTGTCCCTTTACCGGTCAGGATGGTGGTACCCGGGATCATGACCCCGTGGCCAATCAGCGTACTGGCCTGCAGCGACTGACTGTTGTCGATCTGCCCGGAGATCGACCCTAACGTGGTGTTCAGTTTCTCAATCCCGCTCACGGTACTGATTTGCGCCAACTGGGTAGTCAGTTCGTTGTTTTGCAACGGGTTGGTAGGGTCCTGGTTTTTCAGTTGTGCAACCAGCAGCGTAAGAAAGCTGCTTTGCAGGTCAGCGGCGTTGCTGCCCGTCAGGGAGCTGTTCCCCGTGGCGGCATTAACCCCCGTCGTGCTCGGGTCATTCATTTTTACAGCAATAGACATGTGCGCCTCCTTTACTGGCCTAGCGTCAGCGTTTTAAGCATCAAGCTTTTCACGGTGTTGAGCACTTCGACGTTTGCCTGGTAGCTACGTGAGGCAGACATGGTGTTGACCATCTCGCCAACAACGTCCACATTCGGCATTTTTACGTAGCCGTTCGCATCGGCCAGCGGATTACCGGGTTCATAAACCAGCTTATCCGGCGCCTGACTTTCAATGACGTCAGCAACTTTTACGCCACCGGTTGCCGCACCTGGCGCAGCATCTACCTGAAAAACAACCTGCTTCGCGCGATACGGCTGACCGTCGGGTCCGCTGACGCTATCCGCATTCGCCATGTTGCTGGCCGCGACGTTCAGGCGTTTAGACTGAGCCGTCAGCGCAGAACCTGCGATATCAAAAATATTTAACAGCGCCACGAATTAGTTCCCTCCTTGCAGCACGTTCATCATGCCTTTGATTTGTCCACCCAGCGCCGTCAGCCCCATTTGATATTTGAGGCTGTTGTCTGCAAATTGCGTGCGCTCCCGGTCCATATCTACCGTGTTGCCATCAAGAGACGGCTGGTCAGGAATACGGTAGAGCAGCTCCGTAGACGGCGCAGAAACGGTCTGGGCTGGGATGTGTTGTGCAGAGGTCAGCGTCAACGAAACGCCGCCGGTTTCTTCCCGTCCTCGCACCATGACTTTTTTTAATTCACTGGCGAAATCCAGATCGCGCGCCTGGTACCCCGGCGTGTCGGCATTGGCAATGTTGGCCGCCAATATTTCCTGGCGTTGGGCGCGCAAATTCAGCGCTTCCTGTTGAAAACGTAAGGCGGCGTCGAGCTTATCGAGCATATCTCCTCCGCAAATGACAAAATTCAGCCGACAGCTTAAATCCCATTACGCGCGCGTTATCGCCGGAATAAACGCAAAATGCGTCGCTATTTGTTGCGTTGATGACTGCGTCACACAGGTAAAATCCTGCCACTACCTGAAAAAGCGCGAGGTTTTGATGCAAACGTTTAAACGTGGAATAGTCGTGGCAGCACTGCTGTTCAGCCCTATGACGCTGGCGCAAGACCTGAATTCGCAGCTAACGGCATGGTTTTCCCAGCGCCTGGCCGGATTTAGCGATGAGGTGGTGGTCACTATCCGAACGTCACCAAACTTATTGCCCAACTGCGAACAACCAGCATTAAGCGTGTCAGGTAGCGCGAAACTGTGGGGCAATGTGAATGTGCTGGCCCGCTGTGCCAACGAAAAACGTTATCTGCAAGTGAACGTGCAGGCGACGGGAAACTACGTTGTTGCCGCTGCGTCCGTAGCGCGAGGTAGCACCTTGACCCCAGCCAGCGTAACGCTGAAACGTGGTCGACTGGACCAACTACCGCCGCGCGCGGTGCTGGATATGAGTCAGGTGCAGGATGCAGTGAGCCTGCGCGATCTGGTGCCGGGCCAACCGATACAGCTTTCGATGTTGCGCCAGGCATGGCGGATCAAGGCCGGTCAGCGCGTGCTGGTAATTGCTAACGGAGATGGCTTTCGGGTCAATGCCGAAGGTAAAGCGCTGAACAACGCCGCTGTCGCACAGAATGCGCGAGTGCGGATGATTTCAGGCCAGGTGGTGAGCGGCGTCGTCGATTCTGATGGGAATATTCTTATTAACCTATAATAGGTTAAAGATTTTTTAGCGTGTGCCGATAGATAAACAACCAATGATTACAGCGGGCCGCTATAGCGTAACCCCTCGATGAGGAAAAATAAAATGAGCATTGATCGTACCTCACCATTGAAGCCAGTAAGCACCGTTCAGCCGCGTGAAACCAGCGATGCGCCGGTGCAAAAAGCGCGGAAGGAAAAAACCACCGCGACCACCAGCACCAGCGTCATGCTGAGCGACGCTCAGGCCAAACTGATGCAGCCCGGCACCAATGACATCAATATGGAACGTGTGGAAGCACTGAAAACCGCAATCCGTAACGGTGAATTGAAAATGGATACCGGAAAAATTGCCGACTCGCTGATTCGCGAGGCGCAGAGCTACCTACAGAGTAAATAAAGTATGACTCGTTTGTCAGAAATACTTGACCAGATGACGACCGTCCTCAATGACCTGAAAACGGTAATGGATGCTGAACAGCAGCAGCTTTCCGCAGGGCATATCAACGGCAGCCAGCTACAGCGTATTACAGAAGAAAAAAGCTCCTTGCTGGCAACCCTTGATTATCTTGAGCAGCAGCGCCGCCTGGAACATGACGCCACGCGCAGCGCCAATGATGAGATTGCTGAACGCTGGCAGACTATCACCAAGAAAACACAGCATTTACGCGACCTCAACCAGCACAACGGTTGGCTGCTGGAAGGGCAGATCGAGCGTAATCAACAAGCAATACAAGTGCTGAAACCGCACCAGGAACCGGCGTTGTATGGCGCAAACGGTCAAACCTCTGCTGCGCACCGCGGCGGGAAAAAATTCTCTATTTGATGTCAGCCTGATAACGTTTTGCTTATCAGGCCTACGCCTTTTGTAGGCCGGATACGGCGTTATGCCGCCATCCGGCATTGATCCATTACGCCGTCCGGCGCACAAACTCTTTTACTTTAAAGCCCAGTACGGCGAGTGCTGCGAAGTAAGCGGCAATACCTGCCACCACGACCGCCATCAGACGCAGCAGACGCCACAACATCGTTCCCTGCGACCAATCCGGCATGATGTAGAGCATCCCAACCAGCACCGCAGACATCACCAGCACGGAAATCACCAGACGCGCCAGGAACCAGGTCCAGCCCGGTTGTGGGGTAAAGATTTTCTGTTTCCGCAGTTGCCAGTACAGCAGTGAAGCGTTCAGACATGCCGCCAGACCAATCGACAGCGACAATCCGGCATGCTTTAACGGCCCGATAAACGCCAGGTTCATCACCTGGGTCATAATCAGCGTCACAATGGCAATCTTCACTGGCGTTTTAATATCCTGGCGCGAGTAAAAGCCCGGAGCCAACACTTTCACCACGATCAAGCCAATCAAACCTACCGAGTACGCCACCAGCGCACGCTGGGTCATCGCGGCATCAAAGGCGGTAAATTTACCGTACTGGAACAGAGACACCGTCAGCGGTTTGGCCAGAATACCCAACGCTACGGCACTCGGTAATGCCAACAGGAAACACAAGCGCAGGCCCCAGTCCATCAGGCGACAATATTCATCATGATTACCGCTGGAAAAGCTTTTGGACAGCGATGGCAGCAGGATAGTCCCCAGCGCCACGCCCAGAACACCGGACGGAAACTCCATCAGACGGTCGGCATAATACATCCATGAAACTGAGCCAGAGGCCAGAAACGAGGCGAAAATCGTATTGATGATCAGTGAAATCTGGCTGACCGATACCCCAAGGATCGCCGGGCCCATTTGCTTGACGACACGCATCGCCCCCGCATCACGGAAGTTCACGCGCGGCAGCACCAGCATGCCAATTTTCTTCAAGTGCGGAAGCTGATAAATCAGCTGTAGCACGCCACCAACCGTAACGGCCCACGCCAGCGCCAGCACCGGCGGGTTAAAATAGGGTGCCGCAAATAGCGCGAAGCCGATCATGCTGATATTCAGAAAGGTCGGGGCAAACGCAGGAATGGAAAAGCGGTTCCAGGTATTAAGGATCGCACCAACGAGTGAGGCCAGTGAAATCAGTAGAATATAGGGAAAAGTGATCCGCAGCAGTTGAGTGGTCAGCGCAAATTTATCCGCTGTGTCGGCAAATCCCGGCGCGGTGACTAATATCACCCATGGCGCAGCCAACATCCCGGCTACCGTCACCACGGCCAGCGCCAGCGTCAACAGTCCGGAAACGTAGGCAACAAACACGCGGGTAGCATCTTCCCCCTGCTTGCTTTTGTACTCAGCAAGAATCGGCACAAATGCCTGCGAAAATGCGCCTTCGGCAAAAATTCGGCGCAACAGGTTAGGAAGTTTGAATGCCACAAAAAAGGCATCTGTCGCCATCCCTGCACCAAAGATTCTGGCGACAATCGCATCACGCGCAAAACCCAGCACACGTGAAAACATCGTCATCGAGCTGACGGCTGCCAGCGACTTTAATAAATTCATCTATGTTGTATTCCAGACTCTGAGGCAAACCCCCGACAAACCTGCCCGTAGGTCGGATAAGGCATTCTCGCCGCCATCCGACACTTTTGCTGTGCCTGATGGCGACACCCTGGCACCTTATCAGGCCGACAAACCAGCCTATGGTTGAAAAGAGGTGTTATTTTGAGTGGGCATATAGTACCTGGATTACAATGAATTACTACCGCCAGATGTTACAGGGGGTTATTCAGCCATCGCCTCCCGCCACAGCTTTTCAACAACACGCTGGGCCAGTAGCGCCTGCTCGCCTGCCGTCTGGGGAACCGTCTGATTTTGCACGCACTCAATGAAATGACGCGCACATCCGGCAAAACCACGCTGTTCTAAGGTCGTTTGCCAGCCCGCTATCGGCTTATGAACAACACCTTGCCCACGCTCTTCCCGCCATTCCCGCATATCAGTTACGTCAATCAGGCCGCCGTCCGTCACCGCCTGCACGCTCTCGCGCTGGCTACCGGCACGGCGATGCATACTGGTCGTTATCTGCATTTGACCGACAGAAAAATGATGCTCGGCGTAGAGCATCGCACCAGATTCATTGGTCAGCAGCGTGCCGTTTTTTAACTGCGCCTGCCCTCCCGCCAGCCACAAAGCGGTATCGACCACGTGCAGATAGTCGTCCAGCAGAGTGAAGCGCAGATCGTGCGGCCCAACGCTATCCGTACGGTGCTTATCCATACGTACAGACGCTGCGGTGCTCAACTGGGTTTTGAGATCCTGGTACAGCGGTGCAAATCGACGGTTAAACCCGACCATCAGCGTGAGTTTTTTCCGCGCGGCCAGCTCGACCAGTTGCTCAGCCTCGTGCAGGTTTTCCGCCAGCGGTTTATCCACACACACGTGAACTCCGGCATTCAGCAATTCACTAACTACCGCATAGTGCGTCGCGGTACTGGAATGGACGAAAACCGCGTCGCAGGTTTGCGCCAGATTCTTCAATGAATCCACGTAGGGTATTCGCCAGGTGTCACAGATACGCTGTGCTTTATCGCGTGAAGGTGAAAATGCGCCTTGCAGCGTCCAGTCCGCGGAGGTGCCTAGCACGGGTAGCCAGGCCTTTTGTGCAATACCGCCCAGGCCGACTACGCCGATACGTAATTTTTTCACGTTAGTCTCCCAGGTGCGCCAGCAAGGAATCAAGTCGCTGCTTAAGCTCTGCGACTTCCGTTTCCAGCGCTTCCACGCGCGCCTGCAGATCGCCGGAGGCTACAGGGGGTTCATCTGCCGCGGCAATGGCTTCATCAACCTCACCACAAAACAGGTGCATATAGCGACTTTCACGTTTGCCCGGCTCACGCGCCAGGCGGATCACATAAGGCCCATCTTCCCGGTTCGCCAGATTTTCCAGCGTCGACTCCACTTCGGCCATATCGCTGAATTCGTACATACGGGATGCGCGGCTACGCAGTTCACCAGGCGTCTGAGCGCCCCGCAGCAGCAGTGTGGTGATTATGGCCACCTCTGCGGCACTAAGCTTCAGATTGCCAAATTCAGAGTTGCAGAAACGCTGCTCATATTTCGTGACGCGATTGCCAAAACCGCTCACCGTGCGCAGAAAATGTCGCTTAACCAGGTTATCCAACTGCTCCTGCACGTCCGATTCCGACAGGTTCATCACCGGTTCACGATTCGTTTTTTGATTGCAGGCTGTTACGACTCCATTAACGGAGAGTGGGTACTGTTCCGGCGTGGTCACTTGTTTTTCTAATAAACAGCCAATCACTCGTGCTTCGGTGGCGGTTAATTCGTATTTCATCGTCTTCTCCATTAATCATGGCTGCATCTGAAACTTAGCGGCCGGGGGTCCATTCTGATGTGGTCAACGCCGTCAGCACGTGATCGCGCCACTGCCCGTCAATCAGCAGGTAGTCTTTGGCATACCCTTCTTTTTCAAAACCCAGTCGCGCCAGCAGGTCACCGCTGCGCTTATTATGTGGCATGTAGTTAGCCATAATGCGGTGAATATGCTGCGTGCGCTGCATATAACGGATGGCCGAGGTTAAGGCTTCATACATTAGCCCCTGCCCCTGCCATTTCTGCGCAATGGAGTAGCCGAGATAACAGGCATGGAAGGATCCCCGCACCACGTTTGAGAAGTTCGCAACGCCGATAATCTCTTTTTCGTCCGGATCGAGCAGCGCAAAATAATAGGCGGTGCCCTGTTTATGAAACTCAGAGATCATGCTCAGACGCGCCTGCCAGCCGGACGGATAGCAGTGGCTTTCATCGCGAATAGGTTCCCAGGGTTTTAAGAAATGACGATTTTCTGCGTAATAATCTGCCAGACGCCAGGCATCACGCTCATGCACTAAACGCACGACCAGGCGGTCGGTGGTTAAGCGCACTTTTGGCACGTTACTGCGATAGCCAAACATTCTATACCTACTCCTTCCCGTAACGTCTTCAATACGCTATTCGCATTACTATACCTGTGCGAATACGCCCTGTGAAAAGAGCAAAATGCCATTTTTTGAATTATTCACACATTTTGATGAAAACTCTCTATCAAGACGGACTTTTGATAAAAAAATATTGTCCCGCGAAGGGTGGGAAAAGCGATGACGACACCGCAGAATAGGAGGTGCTTATCTTTTAAACTCTATCCAGAGTGACGAGTTTTTCCCTGGAGGGGAAATGTCGCAAGTCTCGCAGGCAAGGAACCTGGGTAAATACTTCCTTCTCATCGATAATATGCTGGTCGTGCTGGGTTTCTTCGTCGTTTTCCCGCTGATCTCAATTCGTTTCGTCGACCAAATGGGCTGGGCCGCCGTGATGGTCGGTATTGCACTAGGATTACGTCAATTTATCCAGCAGGGGTTGGGTATTTTCGGCGGTGCTATTGCGGACCGTTTCGGTGCAAAACCGATGATCGTCACCGGCATGCTGATGCGCGCTGCCGGGTTCGCCACCATGGGCATTGCCCATGAGCCGTGGCTGCTGTGGTTTTCCTGCTTTCTCTCCGGACTGGGCGGTACACTATTCGACCCACCCCGCTCGGCGCTGGTGGTTAAACTGATCCGCCCGGAAAAGCGCGGGCGCTTTTTCTCTATTCTGATGATGCAGGATAGCGCCGGGGCCGTGGTTGGCGCGTTGCTTGGCAGTTGGTTATTGCAATACGATTTCCGTCTTGTCTGTGCCACCGGCGCAATTTTGTTCGTTCTGTGCGCGGCGTTTAACGCCTGGCTGCTCCCGGCATGGAAGCTGTCGACGGTGAAAATTCCAGTGCGCGAAGGGATGAGCCACGTGATGCATGACAAGCGCTTTGTCACCTATGTGCTGACGCTGGCGGGCTATTACATGCTGGCGGTACAGGTGATGCTGATGCTGCCAATCATGGTGAACGACATCGCAGGTTCACCGGCCGCCGTGAAATGGATGTATGCCATCGAGGCGTGCCTCTCATTGACGCTGCTCTACCCAATTGCCCGCTGGAGTGAAAAACGTTTTCGCCTTGAACATCGTCTGATGGCCGGTCTGCTGGTGATGTCTCTGAGCATGATGCCGATCGGTCTGGTGGGGAATTTGCAGCAGTTGTTCACCCTGATCTGTACGTTCTATATTGGCTCGATCATCGCCGAACCAGCGCGTGAAACCCTTAGCGCCTCACTGGCGAATGCACGTGCCCGAGGAAGCTATATGGGCTTCAGTCGACTGGGGCTCGCTATCGGCGGCGCAATTGGATATATCGGCGGCGGCTGGCTGTTTGACATGGGCAAAGCCCTGGCACAGCCTGAGTTGCCCTGGATGATGCTCGGTATTATCGGCCTCATCACCTTCCTGGCGCTGGGCTGGCAATTCAGTCTCAAACGCCCAACGAGAGGCATGCTGGAGCCAGACGCCTGATAGCCGAACCTACGTCCGGGCGCTTTTCAGTTTTTTCTGCTGGCGTCCGGGGCGCTGGTACTCGATGATGCTTTGTGTCACGATTACGCCACATGCATCATGTTGAGGAACCCCATGAAAAAGTTTTTTTTTGCCGCTGCACTGATTGTCAGCGGCCTGTTGGTTGGTTGTAATCAACTCACGCAATACACGGTTAGCGAGCAAGAAATTAATCAGGCCCTGGCAAAGCATAATAACTTTTCTAAAGATATCGGCTTGCCCGGCGTTGCTGAAGCACACATCGTACTAAATAATCTCGCCAGTCAGATTGGCCGTGAAGAACCCAATAAAGTGACGCTGACCGGTGATGCCAACCTGGACATGAATTCCCTGTTTGGCAGCCAAAAAGCGACCATGAAGCTGAAGTTAAAAGCCTTACCGGTATTCAACAAAGAGAAAGGCGCAATTTATCTGCAAGAGATGGAAGTCGTGGATGCGACCGTTACACCAGAAAAAATGCAGTCGGTACTGCAAACGCTGATGCCTTATTTAAACCAGTCGCTGCGTAACTATTTCAACCAGCAGCCAGCCTACATTCTGCAGGATGACAGTAGCCAGGGTGAAGCACTGGCGAAAAAACTGGCGAAGGGAATTGAGGTGAAACCGGGGGAAATCATCATCCCGTTCACCGACTAATAAAACTGAGGGCGCCGATGCGCCCTTTTTTTTCGTGCAAACGAAAACGTTTCCGCTTATCCTTTGTTTCCGGCAAAAAAGACTATCCTCAGCCGGAGCATATTAATGACTGCACCATCCCAGGTTTTAAAGATCCGCCGCCCAGACGACTGGCATCTTCACTTTCGCGATGGCGACATGTTAAAAACTGTCGTGCCCTACACCAGTGAAATTTATGGTCGCGCCATTGTCATGCCGAACCTGGCACCGCCCGTCACCACGGTTGACGCGGCTATCGCTTATCGCCAGCGCATTCTTGACGCGGTACCTGCTGGACACGACTTCACACCATTAATGACCTGCTACTTAACGGATACGCTGGATCCCAACGAGCTGGAACGTGGATTTAACGAAGGCGTATTCACCGCAGCAAAACTCTATCCGGCCAATGCCACCACCAACTCGACGCATGGCGTAACCTCTATTGACGCCATCATGCCGGTGCTGGAGAGGATGGAAAAATTGGGTATGCCGCTGCTGGTGCACGGCGAAGTGACGCATGCAGATATCGATATTTTCGATCGCGAAGCGCGCTTTATTGAAACGGTGATGGAACCGCTGCGCCAGCGTTTGACCTCGCTGAAAGTAGTGTTCGAGCATATCACTACCAAAGATGCTGCCGAATACGTGCGCGACGGTAACGAGCTTCTGGCAGCGACTATTACGCCACAGCACCTGATGTTTAACCGCAACCACATGCTGGTTGGCGGGATTCGTCCTCACCTGTACTGCCTGCCGATCCTCAAACGTAACGTCCACCAACAGGCGCTGCGTGAACTGGTTGCCAGCGGGTTTACGCGCGCCTTCCTCGGTACCGACTCAGCGCCGCACGCACGTCATCGCAAAGAGTCAAGCTGTGGCTGTGCTGGATGCTTTAATGCACCGACCGCACTAGGCAGCTATGCCACCGTGTTTGAAGAGATGAATGCGCTGGACCATTTCGAAGCCTTCTGCTCACTCAACGGCCCACAGTTCTATGGTTTGCCGGTAAATGAGACCTTTATTGAGCTGGAACGCATGGAGCACCTTGTTCCTGAGAGCATAGCGTTGGAAGACGATACTCTGGTGCCTTTCCTGGGTGGCGAAACGGTACGCTGGTCAGTAAAAAGCTAAAAAAAGTGTAGCCAACCGATTCGGATAACTGTATAAATAAACAGTATATTCCACAGGGGGCTACTATGCGTATTGAAGTCACTATTGCCAAAACTTCACCTTTACCTGCCGGTGCAATCGACGCACTGGCAGGTGAACTCTCCCGCCGTATTCAGCACCATTTTCCGGATAACGAAGGTAACGTTACCGTCCGTTATGCCGGCGCAAACAATCTGTCGGTTATTGGCGCGACCAAAGAGGACAAAGAGCGCATCAGCGAGATCCTACAGGAAACCTGGGAAAGCGCGGATGACTGGTTCATCAACGAATAAATAATGATATGCAGTGATGTTTGTTTGCCGGGTCGCCCCGGCTTTTTTATACACGCTATCTTGTAATCAATCGCGAATTTCTTCTGACGAGCATTTAATTTAATATTAACCCACCGATTATCTTTTAACCAAAACAACAAAATAATTGTGCAACATACTAAAAAAAAATGAATAACATGTCGGTTTCTTAGTCAGATAACGCTGAAAACAAAAAATTTATGCCCTTCCCTCTTTAAATTTTCAATGAATACCCTTATTTATTGATATACTGAAGTTGCTTCAGAAAAAAACGCATTGAACCTCGAAAACCGTTGTCTAGTAACACGAATTAGGGGGCATGATGGAAAAGAATAATGAAGTCATTCAGACTCATCCGCTTGTAGGGTGGGACATCAGCACTGTTGATAGCTACGATGCGCTGATGCTGCGTTTGCACTACCAAACCCCGAATCGCCCTGACCCGGATGGGACTGAAGTTGGTCAAACGCTCTGGTTAACCACTGATGTTGCCAGGCAATTTATTTCGATATTAGAAGCAGGAATCGCCAAAATTGAATATGGCGATTACCAGGTAAATGAGTATCAGCGACATTAAACCTGATACATCCAACCATCAAAAGGCACCTTAGCGGTGCCTTTCTTATTTCCAGGTTGAATATTCCAGGTCAGTTATTTACCCTTCTACTATCGCGATTGCAGAGAGAAGCGGATGAAATACGACTTAATCATTATTGGCAGCGGTTCGGTAGGCGCCGCAGCTGGATACTATGCCACTCGTGCCGGTCTGAAGGTTCTGATGATCGATGCGCATATGCCACCACATCAACAGGGCAGCCACCACGGCGATACTCGATTAATTCGTCATGCTTATGGCGAAGGCGAAAAATACGTTCCGCTGGTGCTACGTGCGCAAACATTGTGGGATGAACTGTCCACCCATAATGAAGAACCGATTTTTGTTCGCTCCGGAGTTATCAACCTCGGTCCGGCAGAGTCAACCTTCTTAGCAACTGCAGCGCAAAGCGCAAAACAGTGGCAACTTAACGTTGAACAATTAGATGCAGCGGCCATCATGGCTCGCTGGCCGGAAATTCGCGTACCTGACAACTATATCGGTCTGTTTGAAGCGGAGTCCGGTTTTTTACGCAGTGAGTTAGCAATTAAAACCTGGATCCGTCTGGTGGAAGAAGCAGGCTGTGCGCAACTGTTTAAATGCCCGGTCAGCGCAATTCATCACGGTGATGATGGCATCACGGTAGAAACGGTTGACGGTGACTACCACGCGAAGAAAGCAGTGATCAGCGCCGGTACCTGGGTGCAGGCTTTAGTCCCTGAACTACCGATACAACCTGTGCGCAAAGTGTTCGCCTGGTATCAGGCCGATGGGCGCTACAGCGTTAAGAATAACTTCCCGGCTTTCACCGGCGAGCTGCCAAATGGCGATCAATACTACGGTTTCCCGGCTGAAAACGACGAGCTGAAAATTGGTAAGCACAATGGCGGACAGGTAATCCATTCTGCAGAAGAGCGTAAGCCATTTGCCGCTGTAGCCAGCGACGGTTCTGAAGCCTTCCCATTCCTGCGCACAATTCTGCCTGGCGTTGGCTGTTGCCTGCACGGCGCATCCTGCACTTACGATAATTCACCAGATGAAGACTTTATAATTGATACTCTGCCGGAACATGACAACACGCTGATCATTACCGGACTGAGCGGACATGGCTTTAAGTTTGCCTCTGTACTGGGAGAGATTGCGGCAGACTTCGCTCAGGACAAACCGTCTGACTTTGACCTGACCCCCTTCAGGCTAAGCCGTTTTAAGTGATAATAAATGAATGGCCTCGTTGGTGAGGCCATTTTTAATGACAGGAATAACGTCAATGCGCCGTATCTTTCACTATCTGGTTAATAATATTCGCGAGCATCTTATGCTCTACATTATTTTATGGTCACTGCTGGCCATTATGGATGTAATATATATTATGTTTTTCTGATTCCTGCGCGCTGACAATAATTGACAAAAATTGAGATTAGCTTAATTTTCATTGCAATAAACTGAACAATAACAAAAACCATAACATCCCATAGACTAAGCCCCGCCACATATTTTCGCACTAATCCCTTGATGATTACCTCAACAATCAGTCAACTTTATTGAACAAAAAACAAATATCATCACTATTGTTATTTATTAGTTGCATTAATGTCTTTTACACGCCATTTTCATTCACTTCTGAAATATCAATCGGTGTGCTTATGCAATTCAATAATACTCCACAGCGCTATGGCGTAGTGTCAGCCACATTACATTGGCTGATTGCGATTGCTGTATATGGCATGTTTGCGTTGGGGTTATGGATGGTCACGCTCAGCTATTACGACGGCTGGTATCACCAGGCCCCCGAACTGCATAAAAGCATCGGCATCCTACTCATGATGGGACTGGTTATCCGCGTTATCTGGCGGTTGTTCTCCCCTCCGCCTGCTGCGTTGGCAAGCTACTCCCGTTTAACCCGTATCGCCGCGGCAATGGGTCACCTCGTACTTTATTTGCTGCTCTTTTCAATAGTCATCAGCGGATATCTGATTTCCACCGCAGATGGCAAAGCGATAAGCGTCTTTGGCTGGTTCGACATTCCCGCCACCCTGGCCAATGCGGGTTCCCAGGCCGACCTCGCCGGTAGCTTGCACCTGTGGCTTGCGTGGACCGTGGTGATTTTATCCCTACTACACGGACTGATGGCCCTGAAACATCACTTTATTGATAACGACGATACCCTCAATCGCATGTTGGGAAAATCGTCATCTGACTATGGAGCTTAAAATGAAAAAAAACCTGCTGGGACTTACACTCGCTTCTCTTTTATTCACCACCGGGTCGGCCGTGGCGGCAGATTACAAAATTGACAAGGAAGGACAGCATGCCTTTGTTAATTTCCGTATTCAGCATCTGGGTTACAGCTGGCTGTACGGCACTTTCAAAGATTTCGACGGTACGTTTACCTTTGATGAGAAAAATCCCGCAGCCGATAAGGTTAACGTAACCATCAACACCAACAGCGTTGACACTAATCACGCCGAACGCGACAAGCATCTGCGCAGTGCAGATTTCCTTAACGTGGCAAAATTCCCGCAGGCTACCTTCAGCTCCACCAGCGTGAAAAAAGAGGGGAATGACCTGGATATCACCGGTAATTTGACCCTGAACGGCGTTACCAAACCGGTTACGCTGGACGCGAAGCTCATCGGTCAGGGTGGCGATCCCTGGGACGGTACGCGCGCTGGTTTTGAAGCGCAAGGTAAGATTAAGCTGAAGGATTTCAACATCACCACCGATCTCGGACCTGCATCGCAGGAAGTCGATTTGATCATCTCAGTGGAAGGTGTTCAGCAGAAGTAACGCATGAATTACCGGATGAGGTTCTGCCCCTCATCCGGCATCATGTTATTGCGCAGGGTCTGGAATACCCAGTTTGGTATTCAGGTGACCGCGTGATTTATTGAAGATTTTATTGCCATTTTCACGTCCCGCACGACGACGCCGTTGTTCCTCTTCCGGCAACTCACTCTCTTCGCTACACAGCTCGCTACAGCAGCCTTTATATTTCTGCGCACAAGCCGGGCACTGAATAAACAACAGATGGCAGCCATCATTTTTGCAATTAGTATGGCTATCGCACACCGTGCCGCACTGATGGCAATGCGCGATAACATCTTCAGAGATCCTTTCGCCCATACGCTCATCAAAGACAAAGTTTTTACCGACAAAACGTACCGGAAGTCCCTGTTCACGCGCCTTGCGGGCATACTCAATAATACCGCCCTCAATGTGCCAGACTCTGCTAAATCCATTGTGTTTCATCCAGGCGCTGGCTTTCTCACAGCGGATCCCACCCGTGCAGTACATCACGATTTTTTTATCTTTATGCGCCTGCATCATTTCAACAGCTTTCGGCAACTGGTCGCGGAACGTGTCTGCCGGGATCTCCAGCGCATTCTCGAAATGACCCACCTCATATTCATAGTGATTGCGCATATCAATGAATACCGCTTCAGGATCGTCCAGCATGGCGTTCACTTCTGCTGCCTTGAGATAATCCCCCACGTTGCTGGCGTCAAAGTCTGGATCGTCAATACCATCCGCCACGATACGTTCGCGGACTTTCATACGCAGTACCCAGAACGATTTACCGTCATCATCCAGCGCAATATTCAGACGTAAATCCTTCAATGCAGCATCAAACGCATAGAGCTGCTGGCGAAATGCCTCGACGTTGCTTTGCGGTACGCTGATTTGCGCGTTAATTCCTTCATGGGCAAGATATACTCGCCCGAAGACGTTCAATGCGGTGAACATCTGGTACAGCGCATCACGCGTGTGCTGAGGATTGGCAATGGTGAAATATTTATAGAATGAGATCGTCGTGCGCGGCTCGGTCTCGGCCAGCATTTTGGCTTTGAGGGCGTCGTTCGAAATGCGGTTGTGTAACACTGGCATGGTGTACGTATCCTGCAAATAAGGAATAAATGAAAATCGGCGGCATAATAAAGCAAACATCGCCAATTTACATCCACACATTTTACGCTACATTTCATACTTCACGATAAAATCGCAACAACAATTGCGGAATTAATCACCGTTCTCCCGTCACAAATTTTTGATACGCGCGAAAAAATGCGACAATACAGGGAATTGGTCGTTTGAAGACAGGATAGACATGACGAATTTACCCAAGTTTTCGGCTGCGTTACTGCATCCACGTTATTGGTTAACCTGGCTGGGTATTGGCATCCTTTGGTTAATCGTGCAGTTACCCTACCCCATCCTCTTTAAGTTGGGCTGTGCATTAGGTCGACTGGCGCTACGTTTGATGAAACGTCGGGCAAAAATTGTTTCCCGAAATCTGGAACTGTGCTTCCCGCAGATGAGTGAGCAGGAACGCCAGCAGATGGTCGTCAAAAACTTTGAATCAGTAGGCATGGGCGTAATGGAAACCGGGATGGCCTGGTTTTGGTCCGATAAGCGTATTTCGCGCTGGACGGAAGTGATCGGAATGGAACATATCCGTGACGTTCAGGCGCAAAAACGCGGGATTCTGTTAGTGGGTCTGCACTTTCTGACTCTGGAACTGGGTGCGCGCCAGTTTGGCTTGCAGGAGCCGGGTATTGGTGTGTATCGCCCTAATGACAATCCGCTGCTGGACTGGCTACAAACCTGGGGCCGCATGCGCTCGAATAAATCAATGCTCGATCGTAAAGACCTGAAAGGGATGATTAAAGCCTTGAAAAAGGGCGAAGTGGTCTGGTACGCGCCGGATCATGATTACGGCCCTCGCGCCAGCGTGTTTGTACCACTTTTCGCCGTTGAACAAGCCGCAACAACCTCAGGGACCTGGATGCTTTCACGCATGTCCAATGCCTGCCTGGTACCGTTTGTTCCCCGCCGCAAACCTGACGGTAAAGGGTATCAATTGATTATGTTGCCTCCAGAATGTTCACCACCGTTGGACGACGCAGAGACTACAGCTGCGTGGATGAACAAAATTGTTGAGCAATGCATCATGATGGCGCCAGAGCAGTATATGTGGTTGCATCGTCGCTTCAAGACGCGTCCTGAAGGCTCCCCTTCTCTGTACTGACGCAGAGTTGCAGCCCAGTGGGCTGCAACCCGCTCCCTACCCGTTTTAGGTTTAACTGCTATCCGCATTGCAGCAACTATCAACCAGGCGCATAATTAGCCTGCTTACTTATATTCAATCGATAGCGCAAACAGCGCATCACACTGCGGATCGCTATGTCACCCTCAGATGCCCCCATAAACTGGAAACGCAACCTCACCGTTGCCTGGTTAGGTTGTTTTTTAACCGGAGCAGCATTTAGCCTGGTCATGCCCTTTTTGCCTCTTTACGTCGAGAGTCTCGGCGTCACGGGTCATAGCGCCCTGAATATGTGGTCAGGCCTGGTCTTCAGCATCACCTTTCTCTTTTCAGCCATTGCTTCTCCTTTCTGGGGTGGCCTTGCCGATCGCAAAGGACGAAAAATCATGCTGCTGCGTTCCGCGTTGGGCATGGCAATTGTGATGCTGCTGATGGGACTGGCGCAAAATATCTGGCAGTTCTTAATCCTGCGCGCCTTGTTAGGGCTGCTTGGTGGATTCATCCCCAATGCGAATGCACTGATCGCCACCCAGGTTCCACGCAATAAAAGCGGCTGGGCACTGGGAACGCTTTCAACCGGTGGCGTTAGTGGCGCACTGCTCGGGCCGCTAGCTGGCGGGCTGCTCGCGGATCAGTACGGATTACGCCCGGTATTTTTCATCACCGCCAGCGTGCTGCTGGTCTGCTTCATCCTGACGCTATTTTTTATCCGCGAGCGTTTCCAGCCGGTGAGCAAGAAGGAGATGCTGCACATTCGTGAAGTCGTGGCCTCTTTAAAGAACCCCAAACTTGTGCTGAGCCTGTTTATCACCACTTTGATCATTCAGGTAGCCACCGGTTCTATCGCGCCAATACTGACTCTGTACGTTCGAGAGTTGGCTGGCAACGTCAGCAATATTGCGTTTATCAGTGGGATGATAGCCTCTGTCCCCGGCGTTGCGGCATTAATCAGCGCCCCGAAACTTGGCAAATTAGGCGATCGAATTGGCCCAGAGAAGATCCTGATCGTCGCGCTGATCGTTTCTGTGTTACTGCTTATTCCAATGTCATTTGTCCATACGCCCTGGCAGCTTGGTGTTCTGCGCTTTTTATTGGGTGCGGCCGACGGCGCTCTGCTCCCGGCGGTACAAACGCTGCTGGTTTACAACTCGACCAATCAAATAGCTGGACGTATTTTCAGTTATAACCAGTCATTTCGCGATATCGGTAACGTAACAGGACCTCTAATGGGGGCAGCGATATCCGCCAACTACGGTTTTCGTGCCGTTTTCTGTGTGACCGCGGGCGTCGTACTGTTTAACGCCCTGTACTCGTGGAATAGCCTGCGCCGTCGTCGGAGTACAGAGGTCGTGGGATGATTTGTGTATTTGTATTCGCCGGTTCGGAATAATAAACTTATCTTACACGGCGTATATTTCAACCTTAATGATAATAGTAACACACCTTATTTCTGCCAGAATTTTTGGCTTCATACAATGCGGCATCGGCGTATGAAACAACTTTATCCGCTGATTCATCATCAATCTTACTGCAATATACACCGATACTTATCGTCATTTTTTCTTTTAACTCATACGAATTTGGTATTGACGTACCATTCTCTACATTTCGCCTAATTCGCTCTGCAACAACAATTGCCTCATCTTTATCGTTACACTTAAGAAGGATCGCAAATTCTTCGCCGCCTACTCTGGCAAAAATATCCGTATCTCTGATTGATTTATTGACAATGTCGACAATGCTGATTATCACTCTGTCACCTTCCTGATGGCCGTAGGTATCGTTAATCCGTTTGAATTTATCAATATCCAGAACCATCACACATACTGCGCCTTTTTCTAATGATGATTTTAATGACTTATAGAATAGTTTACGATTATATATTTTAGTCATTGCGTCTTTAATAGCTGAATCCGTTTCTTTTTTTAAGATGATGAAGGTGTTGTACATCAGTATTGAGATTATACACAGGGCACTTATCACCTCAATCCCCCGGCTAACATACCAAATATACATGCTATATTCATCCAGGCTCAGAAGTAGTACATTGGTCAATATTGCCGAGCAACACAGTAGCCCTATACTTTTCCACAAGATGTTATGCGTTCTGGTTTTAATGATTAAATACAACAGGACCAGTCCCCAGGATACAATAAGCGAATAAATGTACCCAATATGCCAGTGCACGGTGACATTATCAGGCTTCAGGCTTGTGATCTCGAGTGTAAAATTAGGGTTGTAACTGGCCAGAGCGTGCGCCACCACCGCGATAACAAGCATGATTAAAAAAGACAGAACGATATAGCAAGGTTCTCTTTCTTTGGTTTCAATAACTGTCGAGGATACTTTATAAGATTTTAATGAAACAAATAGCAGAGCGATGAAACTAATCTGCCGAAAGTAATAGAATATGGCTATATCGTTAGTTCTTTTTTCGATTGAGGCATAATCATTAATCAAGTCCTGAACGATGTAGATAGTCTCGATGAAAAATATGTTATTCCCAAGAAACGCCATACCTAATATCATAAGGCAGGTGAGATCTTTTCTACAAAGATACTGGAATAACATAAACAGGAAGATTATCCCATATAAAAAGAATAACCCTACAATTATAATCAGATATACTGTTTGCGGCACACTTTGTATCGTTAATTTAAATTGTGTAAGACACACTCCACCAAGAACATAGCTAGCCAAACAGATTATATAGAAAGCCATTAACCTTCTATTATTTGAATTGCCGTTATCCATAACAACCTTAAGGGCTCTCTTAATTTTGCATTTTATATAATAAAGCATAAGATTTTGCAAACTATTATATCTGCACAGATTCAATGACACTAATTCATTTCTTATTTAATGGTTTCTTATAGATTTATAACCTTTGTCATTAATAACATTTTATTATGTATACTATTTTAGTATCACTCACACCATTCACAGCCCCCATACACAAAAGATACTTTGTCACTACCAGCGACACCACTAAGTTTAGCCACTTTCATTGATTGCACCTGCGACACTTCCGTATTGGGCATTAATTTTCTTCTTTGTTTTTATTAAGTTATGAAATATTACGTCATAAGCGATCGGATTCCCTCTCTAAAACACATAAAAAATAACGTTCAACCCTGAAGATTTCCTTATATAACGTCATTTTTTAATTTTTTGATTTTCATTACTACATTGCAAATCACATACATTACTATTTTTTCTTGAATTTTTTTCCTGATATTACGTCGGCTTCAGTATCTGCCAATGTAAATTTTTTCATAAACAACCGAAGTTACTTTCCCCCAGTCTCGTAGGCATTGCAGGCAGTAATCATCTGATTGAGTGAGCCATGCAGCTAACGGGTTTGACGCTCTGCGGATCGCCGTCTATAGATTGAATCATCCCCCTTTATTGTTCGCCTTAGGAGAAGAAATATGGCAAAGAATGACATGAATTTTTATGCCACGTTGGAAGAGGCTATTGATGCAGCTCGTGAAGTGTTTCTGGCTGATAACCCTGACCTTGAGTCAGACGACGCCAGCGTTCAACAGCTAAGCGTCCAAAAATACGTGCTACAGGATGGCGACATTATGTGGCAGGCGGAATTCTTTGCTGACGAGGATGATGTAGATGGTGAATGTCTTCCAATCCTGAGCGGGGAAGCGGCCCAGAGCGTTTTTGATGGCGACTATGATGAAATTGAAATCCGCCAAGAGTGGCAGGAAGAAAATACGCTTCACGAATGGGATGAAGGTGAATTCCAGCTGGAACCTCCCCTTGATACTGAAGAGGGACAGACCGCAGCCGATGAATGGGATGAGCGATAATTACTCGTAAGGTCCATGATGTATGTCGAGCGGCAGCAGCAACGTATCAAACACCAGCGAAAATGGCAGATCGAGGATAGTGACGTAGCGCCATGCGGAGTCCCTAACATCCCATTGCACGCCAGGATAGTATTGGTTTCCGTGTCCTTGCCCTGGGATGGTACGACTAATAATGCTGCCGCATCCGCTCAGGAAGAAGATCATTATTCCTACAGCCAATATTCGCACCTGCTACCTCACGACTCATTCTATTCAATATAAAAAATACCGGCACCAGGCCGGTATTTTCACGTTACAGAACGCTTATTTTTTCCTGAGCGCCAGCGGGTTCAGTGTCAGTCCCTGATAGTAGTTCACCCACGAAGAATACTTATCAGGTGAATTCCAGACACGGTAATGTAAACGCGCCATGGTCACCGGATCGCTCAACAACACCAGGCGACGATCGCGATTCAGTTTCTCCGGCGTTTCGTTCAGTGCCTGTTCCACATGACGATCGCGTGCAATCTCCAGCACGTTGCTGGCGCGGTGGCGTGCAGTCGCCATGGCCGTGGCCAGTGCGTTAAACGACGGATTAAACACCGCATGCATAAAGCCATCGTCCAGCGTACGTTTACGGTTCATCACCAGATAGGTATCGGTATCCACCAGCACCTGCGGCGGAGAATACTCTTCCGGGATCAGGAACAGCTTCCAGCGCTTGGTACGTAACCCCACCGTGGAACGGCTGGAAATCACGGAAACAAATGGTGACAGGATCAGCGAGAAGACAATCGGTGCCAGCCAGAACAGGAAACGCAGATCCAGCCAGGCCATACCCACAGCCCACACCAGCCCCAGCAGTAACTGAGAACCGTGACGCATAAACGCTTCACCCCACGGGGTCGAATCGTCATCGCGCTGCGGCGAATTCCACACAACTTCCCAACCGAGGAAGGCACTCACGACGAAGACGGTGTGGAACAGCATACGCACCGGCGCCAGCAGCACGGAGAACAGAACTTCCAACAGTAGCGACAGCGTGACGCGGATAAACCCGCCGTACTCTTTCGTCCCTTTACACCAGATGAGCAAAATACTCAGCAGCTTCGGCAGGAACAACAGCACCATCGTTGAAGCAAACAGCGCGATCGCCAGTTCAGGTCGCCATTGCGGCCAAACCGGGAACAGCTGACGCGGTTGCAGGAAGTACTGCGGCTCCGTCAACGCATGCACCACCTGCAATGCGGTAGAGAGCGCGAGGAACATAAACCAAAGCGGCGCAGACAGATAGGACATTACACCAGTCAGGAATACCGCACGGTGAACCGGGTGCATCCCTTTCACCAGGAACAAACGGAAGTTCATCAGGTTGCCGTGGCACCAGCGGCGGTCACGCTTGAGTTCATCCAGCAGGTTCGGCGGCAGCTCTTCATAAGAGCCCGGCAGATCGTAGGCAATCCACACGCCCCAGCCAGCACGACGCATCAATGCCGCTTCCACGAAGTCATGGGAGAGGATCGATCCCGCAAACGAGCCTTCGCCCGGTAACGGCGCGAGCGCACAGTGCTCGATAAATGGCTTCACGCGGATAATTGCGTTGTGGCCCCAGTAGTGTGATTCCCCTAACTGCCAGAAGTGAAGCCCGGCGGTAAACAGCGGTCCATAAACACGGGTCGCAAACTGCTGGCAGCGCGCATACAGCGTATCCATACCGGAAGCCTTCGGTGAAGACTGGATAATCCCGGCATTCGGATTCGCTTCCATCAGACGCACCAGGCCGCTCAGACAGTCACCACTCATCACTGAGTCAGCGTCCAGCACCACCATGTAGCTGTACTGATTTCCCCAGCGACGACAGAAGTCATCAATGTTGCCGCTTTTACGCTTCACGCGACGACGACGACGGCGGTAGAAGATCTGCCCTTCGCCCTGCACTTCGGCAATCAGCTCCATCCACGCTTTTTGTTCTGCCACGCAGATATCAGGGTTGTAGCTGTCGCTCAGGATATAAACATCGAAATGTTCGGCGTTGCCCGTTGCTTTGACCGATTCCCACGTAGCGCGCAGTCCCGCAAATACGCGATCAACGTCTTCGTTACAAATAGGCATAATCAGCGCGGTACGGTGTTCGGGATTCAGCGGTTCGTCCCCAACCGTTGAGGCCGAGATACTGTACTTATCTCGTCCAATCAACAGTTGCAAGAAGCCCATCAGCGCAGTCCAGAATCCCGCAGACACCCAACAGAAAAGCACAGCAAACAAAATAAGAATGCCGGTCTGGAGCATGTAGGGCAGCAATTGCATAAAGGAGACCCATAAATCCTGCCCCATCATGTCTACCGGATTAATAAATGCCCACCCCTGATACGGGAGGATCGTCTTCATATACCAGGTTGCTACGACCGTTTGCGCCAGCGTTAGAATCAACAGCGTATAGCGGCGGATGGTGCCTACGGTACGCCATTTTTGCTCGCTTTCCTGTTCTTCTTTCGTCAAACGCGAAAGATAACGCGGCGTCACATCGCGCCCACGCAAGCGATCCCAAAAACGACCAACCGGGTTGGTACGCCAGGGATCGGGGAACATAGAGGTACGCGTTGCTTTTGGCATCGCCTGCAGCTGATCGCGGCCCTCATCGTCCTTAACCAACTGCTCTTTAGCCAAAGAATCCGGCCATGCTTGCTCAAGGCGAGCTTTCACAGAACCCTGCGGTGAATCATCTTCGCGCGAGTAAGTACGATGCTCGGCATCCAACGCCTGATGAACGGCGCGGATGTCAGTTTTCGGCAGTGCCGCTTTCTCGATATCCGAAAGCGGCATTGCGTCAATATACTCAGTTGTCTTATTCATTGGCAGGTAACTGGTAGCTCCAGGTTTCACTCAGCGTCTGATCGGCATTGACCAAGGCAGCACGCATTTCAGTGGTTTTCTTCACGTCTTTAACTTTCACGCGCAGCATCAAACGCCAACCCTTAGATACCGGGTTATAGCGTACAGTGCTTTCAACGATTTCACCGTTGTCGCCAATACTGGTTTGTGCGGTAACCGGGGTATCCTGCGGCAGCTTTTTCATATCTGTGCCGGTAAAGTCCACCACAAACGCGATGGTACCGTCAGGCTGACGAATCAGGTTGGACTGTTTTACATCACCGGTAGAACGACGAGTCTGCTGTACCCAGGCGCTTTCCGGCGCATGAAGCTTGTCCTCATCACGCGTGAACGTCAGAGTGTACTTGAAGTTCATCTCTTTGCCCGCTTCAGGCAGTTGAT
The DNA here is from genome assembly GCF_043945515.1 of Citrobacter freundii complex sp. 2024EL-00216. NCBI lineage: Bacteria > Pseudomonadati > Pseudomonadota > Gammaproteobacteria > Enterobacterales > Enterobacteriaceae > Citrobacter > Citrobacter freundii complex sp. 2024EL-00216. The sequence goes on from NZ_JBIMRA010000005.1 coordinate 278,617, forward strand.
CCGGCGTCCAGTACGCAACGATGTTATCGTTCGTTTCATCGTTAGTTGGGATTTCAACTAACTCAATCTTACCTTTACCCCAGTCACCTTTTGGCGTGATCCAGGCGCTTGGGCGCAGATCGTAACGATCGTCGATATCTTCAAAACGCGAGAACTGACGGCCACGCTGCAACAGTCCGAATCCTTGCGGGTTTTCCATAGCGAAGCTGCTCACCGCGAGATGTTTCGGGTTATTCAGCGGACGCCAAATCCACTCCCCATTGCCCGCGTGGATAGACAAACCGTTAGAATCATGCAGTTCCGGACGATAGTTTGTCGCCGGAGACGGCTGGTTCGGTCCAAACAGGAACATACTGGTTAACGGTGCCACACCCAGTTTGCCCACTTTGTCGCGCAGGTAAACTTTGGACTGAACATCAACGACCGTGTCACGGCCTGGAATAATGACAAAACGATACGCTCCGGTTGCACGCGGAGAATCCAGCAAAGCATAAATGGTTAAACGTTTATCAGTCGGTTTCGGACGTTCGATCCAAAACTCACGGAAGCGGGGAAATTCTTCACCAGAAGGCAGAGCGGTATCAATCGCGAGGCCACGCGCTGACAGGCCGTAGACCTGACCTGCACCCAGAACGCGAAAATAGCTGGCACCGAGCATGCTGACGATTTCATCGTTTTTATCTTTGCTGTTGATCGGATACAGCACTTTGAACCCGGCGAAGCCGAGATCTTTTACCGTGTCTTTATCATGCTGAACATCGCCAAAATTAAAATAATCCGGGCTGTATTTGATTCTTTTCACCGCCGTGGCGGTAACTTCGTTGATTTTGACCGGCGTGTCGAAGTACATACCCTGGTGGTAGAACTCGAGCTTAAATGGGGTCTTGAGATTGCTCCAGTACGCTTTATCGCGATTGAACTGGATCTGTTGATAATCCGCATATTTCATGTCGCGGAAAACGGAGGGCAAGTTACTTTTTGGCGCCTCATAGCCTTTCCCGGCTAAGGATTGAGCTTGTTTTGCAACATCATCAATGCTGAACGCCCAGCTCGATGATGTGTACAGCGTTAACATGACTGCTGCACCCAACCAACGCATTTTCATCATTTGTAGTTTATGTTTCATAATTAGTAAGCACTTCCCCCTTTGTGTGCTTATATTGATCCGATCCATTTTAATGGATAATCGGGTACTCCGACAACTGAATCCCTGTATTGTTCGCGCGCTGGCTCATGGTTTAAGCAGGTTCATCTGCCTGTTTTCACTTTGCGTGCTTATCCTGGAGACAGGTTGTTGGACTTCGTGTAGGGTTGCCCTCGAATGTAACCATTATTCGTCTTAGGGATAAGACGAAAAGTCTGAGAATACGTAACTGTCTATGAGCTCTGTATCACCACCACGTGAATATTTTCTTGACTCCATCCGTGCCTGGCTAATGTTGTTAGGGATCCCATTCCATATTTCATTGATCTACTCCACCCACACCTGGCACGTGAACAGCGCAGAACCGTCATGGTGGTTAACCCTTTTTAACGACTTTATCCATGCATTTCGCATGCAGGTCTTCTTTGTCATTTCAGGTTATTTTTCCTACATGCTTTTTTTGCGCTATCCGTTAAAACGCTGGTGGAAGGTGCGTGTAGAACGCGTGGGGATCCCTATGCTGACCGCGATTCCGCTTCTTACGCTGCCGCAATTTATCATGCTGCAATACGTGAAAGGGAAAGCAGACAGCTGGCATACCCTCAGCGGCTATGACAAATACAATGCGCTGGCCTGGGAACTGATTTCCCATCTGTGGTTTTTACTGGTTCTGGTGGTGTTAACGACCCTGAGCATGTGGGTGTTTACCCAGATGAAAAACAGACTATCGCGTGGAGACGGTACCCCTGCATCGGGGGTGTCAATGACCAAATTAACGCTGATTTTTATATTGTTGGGTGTCGGCTATGCCGCCGTCAGAAGAACGATTTTCATCCTCTACCCTTCGATTCTCAGCGATGGCATGTTTAATTTTATCGTTATGCAAACGCTGTTCTATGTGCCTTTCTTTATGCTTGGTGCGCTGGCGTTTATCAATCCGAATCTGAAAGCACTGTTTACCACGCCATCGCGCGGCTGCACGCTAGGCGCCGCATTCGCATTTGTCGCATACCTGCTCAATCAGCGTTACGGCAACGGCGATGCCTGGATGTATGAAACCGAATATGTCATTACCATGGTCATGGGGCTATGGATGGTGAACGTTGTCTTCTCGCTTGGCCACCGTTTACTGAATTTCCAGTCGGCTCGCGTGACCTATTTTGTCAACGCGTCGCTGTTCATCTATTTGGTGCACCACCCGCTAACGCTGTTTTTTGGCGCGTATATCACACCGCATATCAAGTCTAATCTGCTGGGTTTTCTCTGCGGTCTGCTTTTTGTGGTTGGAATTGCGGTCATACTGTACGAAATCCATTTACGGATCCCGGTGCTGAAGTTTCTCTTTTCGGGTAAACCGCCCATTAAACAGGATAAAAACAAGGCGGTAGCCGGTTAGTTTTCTTGCATTGAATGGTTCAGAGCAGCCATTCAATGGGCAACACGGATGCAAGCCTCACCAGAACCCGCTTCCAGAATCCTGTAGCGGGTTCTTTTTTCAGTACCTGTTCGCTGCCAGAAAGCCGATCAACCCAGTTGATTCTGCCCCAACGGTCAAGACGTAGTTGCCAGGCCATGTCACGCTGGCTTTGCATAAAACGTTTATGAATCAACTCAGCCAGTACTTCACTCTCAATCACAAACCCCATTTCCGTATTGAGCAGCGTTGAACGGGGATCAAAATTAAGCGATCCTATAAACACTTTACGACCGTCAATACTGAAGGTTTTCGCATGCAGGCTGGAGCCTGAATTACCGGTTAATCCCCGGTCGTGTACTGCTGAAACGCGATCGCGGGTTGGTTTGAGCTCGTATAACTCCACGCCGTAGCGCAGGAGTTTTTTTCGCCAACGCGCATAGCCTGCGTGAACAACCGCGACATCATTCGCCGCCAGAGAATTAGTTAAAATTGCGATCTTAACGCCTTTTCTCACCAGTCTCAGGAGCTGCGCCACACCGGCGCGAGTTGGTACAAAGTAGGCGGAAATAATATCAATACGCTCGGTGGGAGATCCCATCACGTCAAACAAACGCTGCGGTAATAGTGAGTGGCGCGGCGCTTTCCCCTCTCCTTTTGCAGGATCATCACTCAACAAGCGCGTTTTCGCCCAAATTAGCGGCAGCGACCTCTGATCGAGACGGGTCATAAACTGGCTGGTTTCCAGCTTATGTAGATAGCGACGCGTGATGTCATCGTTATACCAGGATTCAGGAAGTTCGATTTTTTGCGTAGAAGCTGGTTCAGCCACCTCAAGTACGTTTTGCAATGTTGAAACCGAACGGCAGTGCCAGTAACGGTCAAAGTCGTCTGCAACATCCTGGACAACCGGTCCAATTGCCATAACGTCCAGATCGGAAAACAGTGGTTGTTCGCCTGCGCCAAAATAGGCATCGCCTATATTTCGCCCCCCCACAAGAGTTACGACGCCGTCAGCGGTATAACTTTTGTTGTGCATACGTCGATTCAACCGGGCAAAATCGGTTAAATAGCCCAGGGCACGCAGGATGCGAAAGGAAAAGGGATTAAACAGGCGGACTTCAATATTAGGGTGATTGTCCAGCAAACACAGCGTGTCATCCAGACCTGGCGTGTTGTTATCATCCAGCAACAAACGCACCCGGACGCCCCGCTTCGCTGCGGCCAGCAAAACGGAAAATAACAATAGCCCGGACATGTCGCTTTCCCAGATGTAATACTGAACATCCAGGGTACGTTCCGCCATTTCCGTCAACCGATAGCGAGCAGCAAACGCATCCAGGCTGTCATCCAACGTCAGAATGCCGCATTCTCCCGGGTGGTTTACGCATAGCGGCGTGATGGCACGCTCAAGTCGCGTCATATCAGTCCGTGCGTTCATCGCCTTGTTGGGTAAGTAATCTCTTGTATAGTCGAGCGTTTTCTTCATCAAAGCACACGAAGTATATTTGATCGGGTAGCGTACGTCGGGTGATAAATTTCAACACCGTTTTCACCGCGATCTCTGCCGCTGCAGCACGTGGGTAACCATAAGCTCCGGTGCTTATAGCTGGAAAAGCAATGGATTGATAACCATTGGCTAAGGCCAGTTGCAATGTATTTAGATAGGCCTCTTCAAGTCGTTCAGCCTCGTGGTGATCACCGCCTTGCCAGACGGGTCCGACGGTGTGAATAACTGCTTTTGCCGGAAGCGCGCCAGCCAGCGTGATAACGGCATGCCCGGTCGGGCATTCTCCCTGTTGTTGTATAACCTGTTTGCAGGCCTCCAACAACGCAGGCCCGGCAGCACGATGAATCGCGCCATCGACTCCACCTCCTCCGAGTAACGAGGAGTTGGCCGCATTGACGATCACATCTACCGCGATCGTCGTAATGTCGCCCTGTAACACATGAACACGCGATTGCATAAGTTCCCCCTGACAAAACACTCTCCGTTAAGTGTACAGCAGGGTTTTCCTTGAAATCTCACTTTTTAGCCATAAGCGTGCATACCTACGCCAGAATGATTCATTTATATTCAATATTCAGAATAGCCATGCTTTTCTGTTCATTGAGGTAATGCATTTTCACCGTGGCAATTTGTTCCACACTCTGAGGTGCTGTCGTGACCTGTTGCAGGTCGTAGAGACTATTACTCATCGTGCCATCACGCATACATGACAATTCAATCTGTTGTTGTCGAGTGTTAACGTCGCAAGGTGCTTCAACTATTGCACCACGAAAATGAATAACCCCGCCGGGTAAGATTTGCGTCGCCATTGCGGGGAGGGTTAAAAGAGAAAAAGCCCACAAACCGGTATTTAAAATACGCTTTAATAATGTACACATAAGGGTTCCTCAATGATTAATCATCCTTGAGGGATCGCAATGATCCTTCACCGCTGCGAGTTACGATCAAATAAAACGTTTGTTCGTTTCTATATTCATAGAACAGCACTGCACTCCCAGCCACACCCTTAATGCAAATCCGGCAAAAAATTATGGGTGACTGTTTGAGTCAGGCCATTGTTGCGACAGATGCAGAGACTGCCCGTCAGAAACGGTAACGATAATTTTGACCGAATCCTCCGGTGAAATATTAAAGCTCATTTTTGTTAATTCAATTGGCCGATTAGCAGGGACCGAAAGGCTTGTTTTCTGCTGTGACTGACTTTGTCCGCCCTTTCCTTTACGTACGGCAAGGACTTGCACTTCACATACGCACGGTTGAGCTAATGTCACCTGAGGAATAATGGTGTACATGTCACCTTGCTGAGTTGTATTGAATGTTATTTGATTTGCCAACGCGGCAATGAGTAATAGCGTGTGCATAATATTCTCCCGAAAAAAAACAGGGCTTTCGCCCTGTTTATTATCAGTCAGAAAACTGAATTAGTGCTGGTTAGCTGTAGCATTGTTGCCATAACCAACCTGCTGAATCAGCACATTGGAGTCAGACGCTGTCTGATTAACCACAGCACCGTTACGACCACCGAACTGAGTTACGCTGATATCAGCATTTTTTGCATTCCACTGATTGATATCAGCACTGTTCTGGAAGCCGGTCTGTTTCAGGCTAATGGTACTGTCATCAGCACCTTGGCCGACGGTCGCACCGTTACCATGTCCGTGTTGTGTGATAGTCACGTCTGATTTACGTGCATCACTTTGCAGCGCATTCGCAACGTTACTAGAGCCAAATTGGTAAATACTCATTGAAGAGTCTGGGCCATAGTTGCTACCGCCACCATGATGATTACCGCCCCATTGCGGAACAACACCTGCCAGAGCACTGCCAGAAACTACGATTGCTGCGAATGCTGCCACTTTTAAAAGTTTCATGGTAAACCCCCATCGGATTGATTTAAACGTCGTTTATGGATTAGCGTTGAGTAACGCGAATTGCCATTTGCGACTGTCTCTGCACCACAACTGCTGTTTTTTGTGTACCGTACTGGGTAATATTGGCTTTATTACCAGAGCCTTTCTGGATAATCATCGCCGTATTACCGTAAGAGCTTTGTTTAATACTCGCATCATTAGAGCTACCCGTTTGATCAATATATGCAAAGTTATTTGATCCCGTCTGGTCTGTTTTCGCCCGGTTACCTGAACCTTCTTGCGAAATGACCGACAATAACTTGGTGCCCTCCTGGCGAGTATTTGCACTATTAGCAGTACCAACCTGACCAATAATGGCTGCCTGATTAAATGAAGACTTACTTAATTCATTTACCGCAAAGTTATATTCTGAATTAGCTAAATCATAACTGGTTGCGGATGCAATCCCAGGCACTCCCAGTATTGTAAACATCATAAATAACAACTTGTTTTTCATGTTGTCACCCTGGACCTGGTCGTACATGAAGTTAAATTAATTACCACTCAAATTGTTGTTAACATGACTTACATTTGTTAACGCCACGTTACGATGAAGAGTATGTCCGTGGAAACATTTTAAATAACTCACCCGCGAGTGGTATTTTTATATCCGGATTCACACCAAAGTACTAATTAACAGTGAATAACACCGCTTCTGGTCTGGCTTTTATTTTTATTTTGCTATCAGTAATGAATTTCTATGCAGTCACTGAGAAAGTGCATTTTGCACGATATCAGGGCCTCTCAGTACAACGTCGAGATAGACATCGGTACAAGTCGTGACAAAGGTCATTTTTTTCCATCTAAAATTGACCAACGTAAATTGAGACAAGGATTTTAGAATTCATTAGAAATCTAAAACTCAACAACCATTAATTAACTAATTTAAAATCAATGCGTTAGTATAATTTGTATGATTTTTTAAATCTATGCAGCAAAGGTAAAATGTACAACTTTCCTATCAAATCTAAACTCTAATAAAACCATAAAATCACATTTTAATATATAATTTTACAAGTTGTTACACGTTTAACACTTGCTTTAAGATTTGTAATAGCTAGATTGAAATCAGTTGAAGTCCATTTGTTTTAATATTTTCACCCCTTTGGGTCGATATTTTATATCTACACAGCAGTGCAACATCTGTCAGTACTTCTGGTGCCTCTATTTTAGTAGAGACAGCTGTCAGGTGTGCGACTAAAAAGTGGAGTTTCATCATGTTTAATGAAGTCCATAGTATTCATGGTCATACATTATTGTTGATCACAAAACCTTCTTTGCAGGCAACTGCATTATTACAGCATTTAAAACAATCACTGGCACTCACCGGAAAACTACATAATATTCAACGTTCTCTGGATGATATATCCTCCAGCTGCATTGTTTTACTGGATATGATGGAGGCAGATAAAAAACTGATCCATTACTGGCAAGATAATTTGAGTAGAAAAAACAACAATATAAAGACGTTATTGTTGAATACTCCTGATGATTACCCTTATCGGGATATCGAAAACTGGCCGCATATCAATGGTGTTTTTTACGCAACTGAAGACGAGCAGCGTGTCGTAAGCGGCTTGCAGGGTATCTTGCGCGGTGAATGTTACTTCACGCAAAAACTTGCCAGTTATCTGATCACGCACTCTGGAAATTATCGTTATAACAGCACGGAGTCGGCACTGCTGACGCACCGTGAAAAAGAGATCCTTAATAAATTGCGTATCGGCGCCTCAAATATTGAAATCGCTCGCTCACTGTTTATCAGTGAAAATACGGTAAAAACACATCTTTATAATCTTTTCAAAAAGATAGCTGTCAAAAACCGTACGCAGGCGGTCTCATGGGCCAATGATAACCTCAGGCGATAAAGCCATGAAACGGTATTTGACCTGGATTGTGGCAGCAAATTTATTCTTTGCTGCCGGGAGTCTGCACGCAGCGACAACCGTAGAGGTGGAGGTTCCCGGGCTGTTAACTGACCACACTGTCTCTTCAATCGGGCATGATTTTTATCGGGCCTTTAGTGATAAGTGGGAAAGCGAGTACACAGGAAACTTAACCATTAATGAAAGACCCAGTGCGCGTTGGGGAAGTTGGATCACCATAACGGTCAATCAGGACGTTATCTTCCAGACTTTTTTATTTCCGACGAAAAAAGACTTCGACAAAATTGTAGTCTTCGCATTGGCACAAACTGAGGAAGCATTAAATCGCCGGCAAATAGATCAAACACTATTAAGCACTAGCGATTTAGCGCGTGATGAATTCTAAAACATGATTTTGTCCGGAGGCTTTCATGCGTGTTAAACATGCAGTGGTTTTGCTCATGCTAATTTCACCATTAAGTTGGGCCGGAAACATGACGTTCCAGTTTCGCAACCCAAACTTTGGTGGCAACCCGAATAATGGTGCTTTTCTGTTGAACAGCGCCCAGGCCCAGAACTCATATAAAGATCCAAGCTATGACGATTACGGTATTGAAACCCCGTCAGCTCTGGATAACTTTACTCAGGCGATTCAGTCACAAATTCTCGGTGGCCTACTCACCAACATTAATACCGGTAAACCAGGAAGAATGGTGACCAATGATTTTATCATTGATATCGCCAACCGGGACGGACAACTGCAATTGAATGTCACCGACAGGAAATCGGGGAAAACTTCGACAATTGAAGTGTCGGGTTTACAAACACAGTCGACCGACTTCTAAGTTATAGCCACGAAAGGAAATAATCATGCAGCGTTTACTTATCATGGTGGCAGTAATTTTACTCAGCGGATGTTTAACAGCTCCGCCTCAAGAAGCCGCTAAGCCGACATTAATGCCCCGAGCCCAAAGCTATAAAGACTTGACGCATCTGCCTATGCCTACAGGTAAGATCTTTGTGTCGGTATACAACATTCAGGATGAGACTGGCCAATTTAAACCTTACCCGGCAAGTAACTTCTCAACCGCCGTCCCGCAAAGCGCCACGGCTATGCTTGTCACCGCATTGAAAGATTCTCGTTGGTTCATCCCACTGGAACGTCAGGGGTTACAGAACTTGCTTAACGAACGCAAAATCATTCGTGCAGCTCAGGAAAACGGTACGGTTGCGATTAATAACCGGATCCCGCTACAGTCCCTGACCGCGGCAAACGTCATGGTGGAAGGATCAATTATCGGTTATGAAAGCAACGTTAAATCGGGTGGTGTCGGTGCACGTTATTTTGGTATTGGCGCCGATACGCAATACCAGCTCGACCAGATAGCGGTAAACCTGCGCGTAGTTAACGTCAGCACCGGTGAGATCCTGTCGTCAGTGAATACCAGTAAAACCATTCTGTCTTATGAAGTACAGGCTGGGGTGTTCCGCTTTATTGACTACCAGCGTCTGTTGGAAGGTGAAATTGGCTACACCTCTAACGAACCGGTTATGCTTTGTCTGATGTCAGCGATTGAAACGGGCGTTATCTTCCTGATTAATGACGGCATCGATCGCGGATTGTGGGATTTGCAGGATAAGAAACAAGTTGATAATGACATCCTGGTTAAATACCGTCATATGTCGGTACCGCCAGAATCCTGATGGGTCTATACAGCATAAAAAGCGTGAGGAAAACCCTCACGCTTTTTTATTTACTGGTCAGCGTCGACGATATTCTATTTTCACGGCGAGATGCCAGCCACAGACCACTGTTTTTCATTGCATAGCCGAATACGAGGCCCAGTGCCAGCGACGGTACAACCAGTCGCCAGTCGCCCTGCCCTGCAAATGTTGCACATGCGCCAATGAACGTGCCCGGTACAAATGAAAGCAGCCATTGCTTTGCCTGGATACACATCAGAAACGCGACAATTCCTGTCATGACATAACCAATAATGTCCATATGCGGAGCAAGCGCACTACCGTTAATAATCACCAACGCCCACACCACACCGCTTAGCAGCGTACACGCCGAGATCCACAGTCCTTTTAACCCACCTTGCGGGCAGGCGAAATAAGCCGTGCAACCCAGAAAGCCAGCCCAACTGAGTAAACCAAGAGAAACGGCCACCCATCCCCAGATCCCGGAGAGAATGCCCGTTGTGATTGCAATTGAGAGAAGTATGTTCATGCCGCGCATCTTAGCAGAAAAACGGCATGGTAATGAGATCGCGCACACAATTTATGCAAGCTTATAAATTGAGTTGCACTTTTAAGTGACGTACGTCACATTTATTCGTCTGTATCTTCCTGCAATTCGTCCCACATCGCACCAATGGCATCACGCGTCAGCGGTGCTATCGTACGCCAGAAAGGCGTGTTCGCGTGCGCTTCAACTTTACCAAGGAACGTACCGCACCAGGGCAGCAAGTAGTCTACAAACAAGGTTTCAAGCGCCTCACTTTCATCTTCCGCAGACTGGTCCTCAAGCCATGAAGCCGCCAGCAACAGCGTACCAATGTGATCTGCCGGTGTATCAGCAAGCGGCATGCCCCGGGCTGAAAGAAATGCACGAACATCGGATTCTTTCGCCCCTTCTACCCAGGCACTACGATAAGGCGGCACTGCACACTCGTCACCGACAAACAGCGCGTTGTAATCTGCAGCCAACTGGGGCATATCGCAGCTCTTCTGTAAACGGGTGAGCAGTTCGTCCTGTTCCAGCGGCCAGTTGGCGGACAGTTTACCTTCACTAATCAGGGTAAACAGGGGAACCAGTAAAGGGTCCTGCGGTTGGCGGTAAAACAGCGAGCCCAGTACACGACACAGGATAGAAAACTCGTTCATTGATATATTCCAGTTAGTAACAATTACAGTTCAGCAAATTCCGCGATCGGCTCCATGCCTCGCGATTCCAGAAACGCCAATAGACGTTTAGGTGTGACGTTTAAAATTCTGTCTTCAGGGAAATTAACATCATCCAGGATTTTACGGCATTCGCCAAATTCTCCCAGCGTGAAAGCGGTATGTGAATCCGACCCTAACGCCACCCATCCACCAGCATCACGCACAGCCGCAGCAACCGCACGGCAATTATCCTCACTGCCCTTACGCGAATGCAAAAACGAAGAGTTATTGATTTCCAGTGCAACCTGGTACTTTGCCGCCGCCTGCGCAATTGCTTTAATATCAACAGGATATTTGGGATTTCCCGGATGACTTATGATGTGCACATTACCGCTGGCCATCGTAGCTATCATTGCCTGGGTATTGGTGTCTTTATCGTGAGGTGCAAAAACCGGCTCATGGAAGCCCGCAATAATGAGGTCCAGGGAGGTAAACATCGGACCTGAACAGTCAATTTCACCTTCAATATTCTTAATATTGGCTTCTATTCCGCGCAGGATCCCCACGCCATCCACGACACGTGGCCAAATACGCATATTGATAAAGTGCCAGTGGTGAGGCGCATCCGCCATGTCCGGTCCATGATCGGTAATGGCAAATAGCTTGATGCCTTTGCGACGAGCTTCCGCGATGTAATCACTTAAGGTGCTGTAGGCGTGGGTGCTGGCGACGGTATGCATATGCAGGTCAACGGGATACATAACTCTCTCCTGTAGTCATTTTCCGTCAAGGATAGCAGGTATCGCCGCCATTAATACCCTAAAATTCGAGTCGCAGGCAGGTGGCAAGGGAGTGATACCTGAATCACTTACTTATGTAAGTGATTCAGGTGAACAACCGTAGCCAACGCACATGCAGCTTGAAGTATAACGGGTATTTCAGCTGAAACCCGGTACTTGCCGGGTTACCATCAATATCCCCGAACGCGATTGACCTGACCTGTTACGACTTGCTCGCTCTCCAGGTTCATAATCGTGCGGGAGATATAGTCCACCGCTTCTGCCGGACGGGTAACTGCGGCAATATGTGGCGTCATCGCCACACGCGGATGTTTCCATAATGGGCTGTTTTCTGGCAGCGGTTCACGGCTATAAACATCCAGCATGGCCCCCTTCACCTTGCCGCTTTCCAGCGATGCCAGAAGATCGTCTTCATTGAGATGAACACCGCGTGCAAGGTTTAGCACGTAGGCGCCATCCTGCAATTGGCTAAGTAAATCAGCGTTAATAATGCCTACGGTTTCTGCCGTATTAGGCAGAAGGTTGATCAGCACGCGAGTTTGACTCAAAAACGCGCCCAGTTCCTCAGTACCGGCGAAGCTTTCCACGCCAGACCAGGATTTACGCGTACGACTCCAGCAGCGCAGTGGGAATCCCCATGCCTGCAGGCTTTCGGCAACTTTTGCGCCCAATACCCCAGCCCCCATGATCCCGACGGTAAACTCCTCGCGAGTATATTCTGGCAACGGCTGCCATTTCGCCTGATTTTTCAATGCCTGATAATCATCAAAGCGACGAAACCAGTGCAGCACCTGACTGACAGCATATTCCTGCATTTGCAGGCCCATACCCGTATCTTCCAGACGGAAAAGCGGGATCGACGCATCCAACATTTCCGGATGAGCATTGAGTTTACTGAGAATAGAATCGACGCCCGCGCCCAGCGCAAATACGGCTTTTAATTTTCGTCCTGCGAGCATTTCAACCGGCGGATGCCAGACCAGCGCATAGTCAGCATGTGCATTATCACCTACTTTCCACTCACGTACGTTCGCACCAGGTATTGCCTTTGCCAACGCATTAATCCACCAGGTCGTATCGAATGTTGGGTGATAGAAAATTATATCCATATTGTCTCCTGAACATTGTTGTGCGGAACTTTCTCGCACTTATTATCATCATTTTTCGAGGGAACATCAGAGTAGCAAATTTTAGGATGCTGGCAAAAAAAACAATTCCCGCTTATTTATGCTCCATGTTGCTTGAAGTTTGTGTAAATGCACATTTTTTTCAAAAAGTTGATTGACGGCGGGGCGGTGTTTCCCCTACATTAGCGCCCGTTCCGGTAACACAGGAACAACAATATGGTGAGGTGTCCGAGTGGCTGAAGGAGCACGCCTGGAAAGTGTGTATACGGCAACGTATCGGGGGTTCGAATCCCCCCCTCACCGCCATATTTTAAGAAGAGCTCGTACGAAAGTACGGGCTTTTTTTTCACATATTGCACATCTGCGGGGGGATGAGAAACCCCGACCGGGGTTCGACTGCTGGCGCAGCCAGCTGGACAGACCGCGAACGGAGTGAGTGGGCTGCCCGAAGGGCGAGCGAAGCGAGTCAATCCCCCCCTCACCGCCATATTTTAAGAAGAGCTCGTACGCAAGTACGGGCTTTTTTTTCACATATTGCACATCTACGGGGGATGAGAAACCCCGACCGGTCATGTGTTAACGTCAAACAACAAAGCCCGGTTTCCCGGGCCTTGAAGACAGAGTACTTATCAGTTGTAAGCGTTGAGCGTCCGCTGACAGAGCGCAGAGCGGACGCAATCGTCTTTATTGAAACGAACAATCCCAACCATCTCATCTTCTTCGAAACGGGCCAGCGCATCGCTAAGCCCTGAGCGAACGTGGGCTGGTAGATCGCACTGGGTCACATCCCCATTCACAATCACCGTCACATTCTCCCCGAGGCGGGTCAAAAACATCTTCATTTGCGCAGCAGTGACGTTCTGAGCCTCGTCAAGAATGACCACTGCATTTTCAAATGTACGTCCACGCATATAGGCGAACGGCGCGATTTCCACCTTACCAATCTCAGGTCGCAGGCAATATTGCATGAAGGAGGCTCCCAGCCGTTTGACAAGCACGTCATACACGGGGCGAAAATAGGGAGCAAACTTCTCGGAAACATCTCCAGGTAAGAAGCCGAGGTCTTCATCAGCTTGCAGAACTGGACGGGTTACAATGATCCTGTCCACATCTTTATGGATCAGGGCCTCTGCTGCTTTTGCCGCGCTGATCCAGGTTTTACCACACCCGGCTTCACCGGTGGCGAAGATCAGCTGTTTACTCTCGATAGCATTCAGGTAGTGCGCCTGAGCTTCATTCCGCGCCGTGATTGGCGAGGCGTCGCGACTGTCACGCGCCATACCAATCGCTTCTACGCCGCCCATCTGCACAAGCGAGGTGACCGATTCATCTTCACGTTGCTTATGGCTACGCGAATCCCGCCTCAGCACACGTTTTGCTTCACGACGAGCTTTGATCACTGCTTTTTGTCTTCCCATGGATAGCACCTTGAGTTGTAGGTATACATCACACGCGCCGTTGGCGGCACGATTATGCGCACGAACATCTGAGGGTTGGCTTCCTTGTAAGCCATTGCTTGCTTTCGGATAAGACGCCACGCACAGCTACGCGCACCGTACAGGGCGTCAGTTGCGAAGATAAGAAGTGAATGAGAGAGAGATTTAGCGGTGACGAGGAGGCTACCGGAAGAGAAACGTCCGCGTAAGGTACTGCTGTTACTGTGAAAAACGTGTCCAATACAGGACTTTTCCATTCGCGATCTCCATAGTGAATGACAATCACCGCCGGGAACTACCGCTATTACTTATAAGTACATCATAACCTTTCGCTAATGCAACAATATTTTTACTTGCTGTTAACTTAAATTCTATCTTATCACCAGAGACAGTCTCTTGCAGAAAGATGACAGAATTATTTCAGTCGCATACCGATCATAAAAAATAGTTTGTTCCTTCATCAAGATGTCAGGAAAAACCCCGCTGTACTGCGGGGCATAATCATCAGGCTTCAAGCAGAGACTGTCCCAGATAATTATCTGCAGTTTTAACACCCGGCAAAGCAAAGAAATATCCCCCACCAATCGGTTTGACATATTCTTCCAGCGCTTCACCGTTCAGACGTTTCTGCACTGTCAAAAAACCTTTTTCCAGATCGTGTTGATAGCAGACAAACAACAGCCCCATATCCAGTTGACCGGAATTAGTCACACCGAGCGAATAACTGTAGCCACGACGCATCATCAGGCTGGAGTCGGTCTCTTTCGTACGCGGATTTGCGAGACGGATATGGCTGTCGAGCGCAATCACCTCGCCTTCAGGATCGCTGGCATAGTCAGGCACATCATGCTCATGCTGCATACCCAGCGGTGCGCCGGTGTGTTTATCGCGACCAAAAATCGTTTGCTGCTCTTTCAGCGGCGTACGATCCCAGAACTCAACGCGAAACTGAATGAGCCTGACGGCCTGATAGCTTCCGCCTTGCGCCCAGGCAGGCTCGCCCTGCCCGTCCGTAACCCACACCACGTCTTGCATCAATTTCGCATCCGTAGCGTCCGGATTCGCGGTGCCGTCTTTAAAGCCAAGCAAATTGACCGGGGTCTCTTTGCCTTTACTACGTGCGGCGTGGTCGGAAATAAAACCTTCACGTTTCCAGCGCACGCTAAGGAGATCGGGCGTATGTTTAATGATATCGCGCAACGCGTGGATGACAGTGTCCTGGGTGTTGGCACAAATCTGCAGCAGCACATCGCCATGACACAGCGCCGCATCCAGTGAATCATTCGGGAAACGGGTCATTTTTTGCAGCTTTTTCGGCATCTGCGATTTCAGGCCATAGCGTTCATCGAACAGCGAGGAGCCGACTGACAACGTCATCGTCAGGTTGTCTGGCGCAATGTATGCACCGAGGATACCGGAATCCATAGGGGGGAGACGCGGATTCGGCGTATCCGGCGCCGGTCCACCGGTTGTCAGAAACGTAAACCGGCTGGTCAGCAACCGGAATAAACGCTCAAGATCGGCCTTATCGCTGGCAAGAACATCGAATGCCACCAGCATCATTGATGCCTGCTGCGGCGTCAGGATCCCCGCCTGATGCTGACCATAAAACGGCTGCGCTTCACTACGTGCATCCGGAGACAACGTGCCCGGCGCGCTTTGTGGTTTTTGCGCGTGGGCAACCGGACACCCACCCGCCAGCGCCAGCGCCCCACCCAGGGCGCCCATCCCTTTCAGTAAACGTCGGCGTGACGGTTCGCTCACGCCGTTTTCATTATCTTGCTGCATAGTGCTTAATCCAGACCCAGAACACCGCGTAATTGCGACAAATCTTCCGCCAGCGTCGTGATTGGCCCTTTCAGTGCATTACGATCGGCATCAGTCAGTTTGTCATAGGTTTCAAAGCCGTCTTTGGTACGGTACTTGCTCAGAATGGTATCGACCTTTTTGAAGTTCGCATCCACCTTCGCAAGCAGTTCAGCATTGGATTTTTGCAACTGAGGACGCAAGAGATCGACAATTTTCTGCGCACCATCGACGTTAGCCTGGAAATCCCACAGATCGGTATGGCTATAGCGATCTTCTTCCCCACTGATTTTGCTGGCAGCAACTTCTTCAATCAGTCCTGCTGCCCCGCCAACAACTTTAGACGGTGGGAAAGCCAGCTCGCTAATACGCGTTTGCAGGTCAAGAACATCGCTGTTTAATTGGTCGGCGTACTTATCCATACCTTTGGTGGTATTGTCGCCAAACAGCGCTTTCTCCAGGCGGTGGAAGCCGGTGAATTTAGGATCGGCGGCTTTTTGTTCGTAATCATCTTCCCGCGCATCGATGCTGCCGTCGAGATCGGAGAACAGTTCAGCAATCGGTTCAATACGCTCATAATGCTGACGGGTTGGCGCATACAGCGATTTCGCTTTTTCCAGATCGCCTGCCTTAATCGCATCGGTAAAGGCTTTAGTGCCCGCAACCAACTGCGCGGTTTCGGCTGTCACATAGGCTTTGTATTCGGTAATCGCGCCGCTCAGACTCAGCAGAGCCTCGCTTTGCGCGGCATCCGCCGTTGCGCTACCTTTTACGATCAGTTTGCCTTTCGGGTTAGTCAACAGACCGCAGGTCATATCATATTCGCCTGGCTGGAGGTTAGCGGTCATTTTCTGGCTAAAGCCTGGTGCAATGTTTTCGCGCTCCTCAACCACCATAACGCCTTTGAGGATCTCCCACTCCAGCGCTTTCTGGCTATGGTTCTGGATGATGAACTGCGTTTTCCCGGCATTAACCGTGATAATCATCGGTTCACATTGTTTGTCGTTAACCGTGACTTTCACCTGCGGAATATCGGCAGCTTGTGCATTAAAAGCGGAGGCAAACAGCGCGGCGATACCTAGCTGCAGCGCACTACGGCGAAAATTAAACGTCATAACCTATCCCTATAAATAAATATGTTGTAACTAAAAAGTATTCTGCATCGCGTTTTTATCAAGGTGCGGTACGCGATGCCGTAGTGCCTGAACGCGGCGGTAACGCAAACATAATCAACGCCGGAATCAGGTAGATAAACCAGACAGCGACTTCACTAACGCTTGGCGCTTCCTGATAGCCGAAAATGCCTTCCATCAATGTGCCAAACAGCGAATGCGTCGACAGCACACTGCTCAGGTCAAACGCCACATCCTGAAAATGATTCCACAACCCAGCTTCGTGGAAAGCGCGGATCGCCCCAGCGGCAAGACCGGCAGCCACCAGCAAAATGAACAGGCTGGTCCATTTAAAGAATGCCCCGAGGTTGAGGCGAATACCGCCGAGGTAAATCAGGTAACCCAGAACCACCGCGGTAGCCAGCCCGAGCATCGCGCCTAACGGCGGCCAGATACCTACATCCTGCTGGAATGCTGCCAGCAGGAAGAACACCGATTCCAGCCCTTCACGGGCAACAGCAAAAAAGACCATCATCACCAGCGCCCAGCCGTGATGGTTGCCGCGTTGCAACGCGTTATCGACAGCCTGTTCAAGCTGGACTTTGACGTTGCGCGAAACTTTACGCATCCAGAACACCATCCAGGTGAGGATCACCACGGCAATGACCGCCACGATGCCTTCAAACAGCTCCTGTTCCTTTTGCGGAAATTCACCGGTGGTTTCGTTGATGAAAATCCCTAACGCCAGGCATAACGCCGCCGCCAGCAGAACACCAATCCACATCACACCAATCCATCGACCACGCTGAGTCCGTTTCAGGTAGCTGGCAATCAGGCTGACAATCAGCGCGGCCTCTAACCCTTCGCGCAACATAATTAGAAATGGAACAAACATGCGAAGAACCCTTAAACGTTATTCTCAGTCAATTGATGAAAAGAAAAGTAAATTACAGTGATAGTGATTATCATTACAGCAAAGAAAAACTCAAGCAGAATGTTTTGAGAATGATGACTGAATGTAAAAGGCCAAGCGGGTAATGGTTATAGCAGGTTTACAACGGAAGCAATAAAAAAGCCCGCACGCGGCGGGCTTGAAGACAGAGGCAGATTATTCTGCCTGTAAACGCGATGGCGGAGCTGAGTGATAATGCGCATCAGCCTCGGCAAAACGTTGCTGCATAGCAGTTGAAGGCGCTTTACCCAACAGGCTGAAGGCCACAATACCGATGCTGCCGAAAACAAAGCCCGGGATGATTTCATACAGACCCAACCAGGCAAACTGCTTCCAGACGATTACCGTCACCGCACCAATGATCATCCCTGCCAGCGCGCCGTTGCGGGTCATACGCGACCACATTACGGAGAACAGGACTACCGGACCAAACGCAGCGCCGAAGCCCGCCCAGGCGTAGCTTACCAGACCAAGTACACGGTTCTCCGGGTTCGCCGCCAGCGCGATAGACACCAGCGCCACGACCAACACCATGATGCGGCCAATCCACACCAACTCTTTCTGGCTGGCATTTTTACGCAGGAACGCTTTGTACAAATCTTCGGTGATTGCGCTGGAGCACACCAGCAGCTGGCAGCTCAGGGTCGACATAACCGCAGCGAGGATAGCAGACAGCAGAATACCGGCAATCCACGGGTTGAACAGGATTTGCGCCAGTTCAATAAACACACGCTCGGCGTTCTGGTTAACGGCACCGGCAAGCTGTGGGTTGTTGTTAAAGTAAGCAATACCAAAGAAGCCCACGGCCACAGCACCTGCCAGACACAGAATCATCCAGGCCATGCTAATGCGGCGAGCATGAACGATGCTATGGTGGGAATCTGCAGCCATAAAGCGCGCCAGAATATGCGGCTGACCAAAGTAGCCCAGACCCCAGCCCATCAGGGAAATGATGGCAACAAAATTCAGCCCTTTGAACATGTCCACGTTCTCAATGCTCTTTTGTTTAATCACTTCCAACGAATCGTCGAATCCACCCACGCCAATGACTACCATCACCGGCGTCAGGATCAGAGCAAAGATCATCAGGCTGGCCTGGACGGTATCGGTCCAGCTAACCGCCAGGAAACCACCAATAAAGGTATAAATGATCGTCGCGGCCGCGCCCGCCCACAGTGCTGTTTCGTAGCTCATGCCAAAGGTGCTTTCAAACAGACGAGCCCCTGCCACAATACCGGAAGCACAATAGATGGTGAAAAACAGCAGAATAACCAGCGCGGAGATAATACGCAGAATTCGGCTTTTATCTTCAAAGCGACCGGTAAAGTAATCCGGTAACGTCAGCGCATTGTTATTGTATTCGGTGTGTACGCGTAAACGTCCGGCCACCAGCTTCCAGTTGATCCAGGCGCCCAAAATAAGGCCGATGGCGATCCAGCTTTCTGAAATCCCCGACAGGAAAATCGCGCCAGGCAGACCCATCAGCAACCAGCCGCTCATGTCAGATGCCCCGGCGGATAACGCGGTCACGAATGGACCCAGACTGCGTCCACCCAGAATGTAATCGTCAAAGTTTTTGGTTGAACGCCATGCAATAAACCCTATCAATATCATGCCGAAAATATAGACACAGAATGTCACTAACATCGGTGTGCTAATAGCCATCAAAACTCTCCAAAATTATGTATCAGCAATGCCGTGGCTTGCCGTTTTATTACCCTGCCGGAACGTGGCAAAGATATCTATGTTGACCAGGGCGACCGTATCCTGCCGGAAGCGATGGTTATTCACAATCGATTTAACACACCATTTACATCAAATTTAATCCAGAGTAGATAGCATTTTTCTGTAGGTTGCACTCTCTCACATTTTTTTCGGTTGCACCTTTTAAAAGTGTTAACTATCGCAGAGAAAAAGATTCTGTAATTTATACAGCCCACATCATAAGACTCATATTTATTAACATCTCATTCATTTTCAAGCTTGCAAACCAAGTCACATTTAACACGGTTGCACAAAGTTGCAACATAGTGGATATTTCTCGGTAACTATCAGACCCGTATTTCAGTACAACAGGAGTAAACGGCATGGGAACCACCACGATGGGGGTTAAACTGGATGACGCCACTCGCGAGCGTATTAAAACAGCAGCATCACGAATCGATCGCACGCCACATTGGCTGATCAAGCAAGCCATCTTTAATTATCTCGAAAGACTGGAAAATGACGACGCGCTTCCTGAACTGCCGGCCCTGCTGGCGGGTGCCGCGAATGAGGGTGAGGAGTCAACCACGCCGCAGAATGAAGCGCATCAGCCTTTCCTGGAATTTGCCGAACAGATCCTGCCGCAGTCAGTTTCCCGCGCAGCAATCACCGCCGCGTACCGCCGAGCCGAAACCGATGCTGTGCCGATGCTGATGGAACAGGCTCGTCTGCCGCAACCCATCGCGGAGCAAGCGCACAAGCTGGCGTACGATCTGGCCGACAAACTGCGTAACCAAAAGACCGCCAGCGGCCGCGCCGGGATGGTACAGGGTTTATTGCAGGAATTCTCACTTTCTTCGCAGGAAGGCGTCGCGCTGATGTGCCTGGCCGAAGCCCTGCTGCGTATTCCTGATAAGGCAACCCGCGATGCGTTAATCCGCGACAAAATCAGCAACGGCAACTGGCAGTCGCACATTGGACGTAGCCCGTCCCTGTTCGTCAACGCGGCGACCTGGGGGCTGTTGTTTACCGGTCGTCTGGTTTCTACGCATAATGAAGCCAGCCTCTCACGCTCACTCAACCGTATTATCGGTAAAAGCGGTGAACCACTGGTGCGTAAAGGCGTCGACATGGCAATGCGCCTGATGGGCGAGCAGTTCGTTACCGGAGAGACTATCGCCGAAGCGCTGGCTAACGCCCGTAAACTGGAAGAAAAAGGTTTCCGCTACTCTTACGACATGCTGGGTGAAGCGGCTCTGACCGCCGCCGATGCCCAGGCTTATATGGTTTCGTACCAACAGGCAATCCACGCCATTGGTAAAGCCTCAAATGGTCGCGGCATCTATGAAGGGCCGGGCATTTCTATCAAGCTGTCAGCGCTGCATCCGCGTTATAGTCGCGCGCAGTATGACCGCGTAATGGATGAACTCTATCCGCGTCTGAAGTCGCTTACTCTGCTGGCGCGCCAGTACGACATCGGTATCAATATCGATGCTGAAGAGGCCGACCGACTGGAGATCTCTCTCGATCTGCTGGAGAAACTGTGCTTTGAACCTGAACTCGCGGGCTGGAACGGTATCGGCTTTGTTATTCAGGCCTACCAGAAGCGCTGCCCGTATGTTATCGACTACCTGATTGACCTCGCCACGCGCAGCCGCCGTCGCCTGATGATCCGCCTGGTTAAAGGCGCCTACTGGGATAGCGAAATCAAACGTGCGCAAATGGACGGTCTGGAAGGTTATCCGGTCTATACCCGTAAGGTCTACACCGACGTTTCCTATCTGGCCTGTGCGAAAAAACTGCTTGCGGTACCGAATCTGATCTACCCGCAGTTCGCCACCCACAACGCCCATACGCTGGCGGCGATTTATCAGTTGGCCGGTCAAAACTATTATCCAGGCCAGTACGAGTTCCAGTGCCTGCACGGTATGGGCGAACCGCTGTATGAGCAGGTCACCGGCAAAGTAGCGGATGGTAAGCTGAACCGTCCATGCCGTATTTATGCGCCAGTCGGCACGCATGAAACGCTGCTGGCATACCTGGTGCGTCGTCTGCTGGAAAACGGCGCCAACACTTCATTCGTCAACCGCATTGCAGACACTACCCTGCCGCTGGATGAACTGGTCGCCGATCCGGTCGAAGCCGTTGAAAAACTGGCGCAGCAGGAAGGCCAGGCTGGTCTGCCACATCCGAAGATTGCCCTGCCACGTGACCTGTACGGTAAAGGCCGCGAAAACTCAGGCGGGCTGGATTTAGCGAACGAACATCGTCTGGCCTCACTGTCCTCCGCCCTGCTCAACAGCGCGCTGCAAAAATGGCACGCTAAACCGATGCTCGAACATCCGGTTGCTGACGGTGAAATGACCCCAGTCGTCAACCCGGCCGAACCGAAAGACATTGTCGGTTATGTGCGTGAAGCGACTCACAGTGAAGTGGAACAGGCATTGCAGAACGCGGTAAATAACGCGCCGATCTGGTTCGCCACACCGCCACAAGAGCGCGCCGCTATTTTGCATCGCGCCGCCGTTCTGATGGAAGGCCAGATGCAGCAGTTAATTGGCATTCTGGTGCGCGAAGCGGGCAAAACTTTCAGCAACGCCATTGCGGAAGTGCGCGAAGCGGTAGACTTTCTGCACTATTATGCCGGTCAGGTCCGCGATGACTTCGATAATGAAACCCATCGTCCGTTAGGGCCGGTGGTCTGTATCAGCCCCTGGAACTTCCCGCTGGCCATTTTCACCGGGCAGATTGCCGCTGCGCTGGCGGCGGGCAACAGCGTGTTGGCAAAACCCGCGGAACAAACTCCGCTGATTGCCGCCCAGGGTATTGCCATTTTACTCGAAGCAGGCGTGCCGCCAGGCGTGGTGCAACTGTTGCCCGGCCAGGGCGAAACGGTCGGGGCACAGCTCACTTCCGATGAGCGCGTACGCGGCGTCATGTTTACTGGCTCAACGGAAGTCGCCACGCTGTTGCAACGTAATATCGCGACCCGCCTGGATGCTCAGGGGCGTCCAATCCCGCTTATCGCCGAAACCGGCGGGATGAACGCCATGATCGTCGACTCTTCTGCGTTAACGGAACAGGTCGTGGTCGACGTTCTGGCTTCTGCCTTTGACAGCGCCGGACAGCGCTGCTCCGCGCTTCGCGTCCTGTGTCTGCAAGACGATGTCGCCGACCATACGCTGAAAATGCTGCGTGGCGCAATGGCGGAATGCCGCATGGGTAATCCGGGCCGCCTGACCACCGATATTGGACCAGTAATCGATGAAGAAGCCAAAGCCAATATTGAGCGCCATATTCAGGCCATGCGCGCCAAAGGGCGTCCGGTGTTCCAGGCCGCGCGCGAAAACAGCGACGATGCGCGTGAATGGCAAACCGGTACCTTTATCGCGCCGACGCTTATCGAGCTGGAAAGCTTCGACGAATTGCAAAAAGAGGTGTTCGGTCCGGTACTGCACGTTGTGCGTTACACCCGCAACAATCTGGGTAGTCTGATTGAGCAAATTAATGCCTCCGGCTACGGCCTGACGCTGGGCTTGCACACCCGTATCGATGAAACCATCGCCCAGGTCACGGGTTCGGCACATGTGGGTAACCTGTACGTTAACCGCAATATGGTCGGCGCCGTCGTCGGAGTGCAGCCATTCGGTGGCGAAGGCTTGTCAGGAACCGGGCCAAAAGCGGGTGGACCGCTGTATCTGTACCGCCTGCTGGCAAACCGTCCGGAAAATGCGTTAGGCATTACGCTTGCCCGTCAGGATGCCGAATATCCGGTCGATGCACAGCTTAAAACGGCGCTCGTTCAGCCGCTGGAAGCGCTTAGCGAATGGGCAACCGATCGTCCAGCACTGCGTGCGCTCTGCCAACAGTTTGGTGAACTGGCGCAGGCCGGAACGCAACGCCTGCTGCCAGGACCCACCGGCGAGCGCAATACCTGGACGCTGTTGCCGCGCGAACGCGTGCTGTGTATCGCCGATGATGAACAGGATGCGCTGGTACAGGTTGCCGCTGTAACTTCCGTTGGTAGCTTAATTCTGTGGCCGGATGATACATTCCATCGCGACCTGGCAAAACGTCTGCCAGCAGTAGTTTCCGGGCGCATCCAGTTTGCCAAAACAGACAACATCACTACGCAGCCGTTTGATGCGGTTATTTTCCACGGTGATTCCGATCAGCTTCGCGCACTGTGTGAAGCTGTGGCGGCCCGCGAAGGGGCGATTGTGTCGGTCCAGGGCTTTGCCCGCGGCGAAAGCAATATCCTGCTGGAAAGGTTGTATATTGAGCGCTCCCTGAGCGTCAATACCGCCGCTGCTGGGGGGAACGCCAGCCTGATGACAATCGGCTAAGGTTGTGGTTAATTAAGGCTCCGGTAACGGGGCCTTTTTTTATTAAGCCAGAGGGAAGCATGAAACGAATCGTACTGACATGTGCAGCGCTGCTGCTTAGCGGCCAGGCGCTGGCGGATGACTGCGCCAACGCGAACACGCAGATTGAGATGAACACCTGTGCGGCAGAGCAGTATAAGGCGGCCGACGCCAAACTTAATGAAACTTATCAGAATGCGCTGAAGCGCGCCGCCCCAACCCAGCGCGATTTACTGAAAAAAGCGCAAATATCCTGGATAACTTTGCGCGATGCTGACTGTGCGTTAATCAGTTCTGGCACTGAAGGCGGTAGCGTTCAGGCGATGATTTCCAGCCAGTGCCTGACGGATAAGACCAACGAGCGCGAAGCGTTTCTCGCCTCACTTTTGCAGTGTGAAGAAGGCGATTTAAGCTGCCCGTTACCGCCGGCCAGTTAACGCACGCGGATCCCTTCAATAATCATCCGCTGTACGCTCTCCACCGTTTGGTTAAAAAAGGCTTCATCACGCAGCGTTGCGCCCGTCACCGCCTCTACCTGTGGGGCAAAATCGGCGTAGTGCTGAGTTGAAGCCCAAATCATAAAAATCAGATGATGCGGATCGACCGGAGCCAGTTTTCCGCTTTTGATCCAACCGGCAATCAGCGCGGATTTCTCATCAATTAGCGTTTTGAGATCCCCCTCCAGTTCTGCCATCAATAAAGGCGCTCCGGCCAGCATCTCCATACAAAACAACCGTGAGGCCTGAGGGTAATCGCGCGACACTTCCAGCTTAAGGCGAATGTATTCTTTAATGGCCACCAGCGGCGCAAAGTCTTCGCGAAAAGCTTTCAATGGAGCTAGCCAGATGTCGAGGATCTGCCGTAAAACGGCGATATAAAGCACCTCTTTTGACGGGTAGTAATAAAGTAGATTGGTTTTTGACACGCCCGCCTGCTCTGCTACCTGCTCCAGGCGCGTGCCGTGGATCCCATATTGGGAGAAGATATTTAATGCCGCGGTTAAGATGGCCTGGCGTTTTGCACTGACGGCCTGCGAGCGCTTACCTGTTTTTTTCTCTGCGCGTTGGACCATGCGCCCTCTCCTTCTTGTGAGGGCGTCAGCATACCAAATCACGCGGTGAATGGTTAAATTAAAGCGATTCCGGCGGCGCCTCTTGTCCAAGCGCTTTTTTCTTTTTGAACTTCAGCTCGCTGACCAGTACGCCAACAATAATGAATGCCGCACCAAGCAATGCAAGTAGCGGTAAGCGTTCACCCGCCAGACGGCCAAAGATCCCCGCCCACACCGGCTCACCGGTATAAATAACCGTCGCGCGCGTCGGCGAAACGCTGCGCTGCGCCCAGTTCATGGTGACCTGAATAATCGCGCTAAAAATCCCCAGCCCCAGCGCCACCACCAGCAATCCGGTAGACATTGGTGGTACGGTCTCTCCGGCCGGTCCCATCGCCATAAACGCCACTATCGAAGCGGTTACCAGTTGCACTACCGTTACCCGACGTACATCCACTTTTCCCGCCCACGCGCTAATCAGGATAATTTCTGCCGCAATCGCCACCGCACCGGCGAGCGTGATCCACTCGCCTTCGCCTAAAGCCAGTAAATTGCCTCCCGGTCCGGCCAGAAAAATCAATCCGATAAAGGCCAGCACAATGCCGACGCACGGCATCAGACCTGGCATGCGTCCCAGACACAACCATTGTAAAAGCGGCACCAACGGTACGTACATCGCGGTAATAAACGCCGATTTACTGCTGGGAATAAACTGTAACCCCCAGGTTTGCAGACTATAGCCCAGCGCAATTGCGATACCGATTGCAACCCCTGCTTTAACTTCCAGCCACGTCAGCTTATGCAGTGTGTGTAGCGACAAAAGCGCGACCGCCAGCGCGGCAGTGGCAAAACGCACACCGACAAAGAAAAAAGGGCCGCTCAGGGTAACGGCATATTGCACCGCCAAAAACGTGCCACCCCAGAACATGGTGATCACAATGAGGATCGCTTCCTGAGGTTTAACAGAGAAGGAATAACGAGAAAGTAATGACATGAGACACCCGATTAACTGAATGTCATTAGTCTGCGTTGCGTTTTGTTACAGTTCAACCTTGCAGACAAAAAAACCGCCGGAAAGACCCGGCGGCGGTGGCTACGTAACGTCTGTCTCTGACTCTCAGCCGTCACGACATATCTGACAGATAGCCCGACAATTACGATTTGTTGTTGCCGTGACTATTTTTGCCCCCTTTTTTGCCTGCCTCTGAAGCGCGTTGCGGGTCATTCTTGAAGTTGCCCCCGCTGTGCTGGCCACCTTTTCGACCTGCTTCTGATGCTCTTTCGCGGTCTTCCGCAAAGTTGCCGGAACCGCCCCGATGGTTTGCCATTACTGACCTCCGTCATTGATTAGACATCATATTGCATAGGTACTGAGGAGTGATACCTCACGCAGCGTTACGGGCGAGGCCCTGAAAATAACTGCGTGGGAATAAGCATAGTGAAGTGTGGCCAGTGCAGACGCTAACTGTAATATCCTGCAACAGGATCAGGAGTGACAAAGAAATAATCACCATAAGAAATCAATAAGTCTTTCTTATGACTACCGAATTCTACCCGGTTAAATATGTATCATTTTGCTACAAAGAAGGTTGTTATAAAAATTGTTATAAATCAAAGAAGTGATTGTGAAATTTGCACTCCTGACAGTACGTCATATCTTTAAAGGTAGGTAGCGAATCGCTACGGACACGGTTAACTCGAGGAGTAGTGTAAAATGGCAAAAGTTCTGGTGCTTTATTATTCCATGTACGGACACATTGAAACTATGGCCCACGCAGTCGCAGAAGGCGCAAATAAGGTAGATGGCGCGGAAGTGATTATTAAGCGTGTACCAGAGACCATGCAGCCCGAGATTTTCCTTAAGGCTGGCGGCAAAACACAAAACGCACCAGTCGCAACCCCACAAGAACTGGCTGATTACGACGCCATCATTTTTGGTACTCCCACGCGCTTTGGCAATATGTCCGGTCAGATGCGTACCTTCCTCGACCAGACTGGCGGGCTGTGGGCCTCTGGCGGCCTGTACGGCAAACTCGCCAGCGTATTCAGCTCAACGGGAACCGGCGGCGGTCAGGAACAAACCATTACATCAACCTGGACTACGCTTGCCCACCATGGGATGGTGATTGTACCTATCGGTTACGCGGCGCAAGAGCTGTTTGATGTCTCTCAAGTTCGCGGCGGTACCCCTTACGGTGCAACCACCATTGCCGGAGGCGACGGCTCCCGCCAGCCAAGTCAGGAAGAGTTATCTATCGCCCGCTATCAGGGTGAATATGTCGCAGGTCTGGCAGTAAAACTCAACGGCTAATCTTCAACAGGAGGATTCGAATGCCAACTCAAGAAGCGAAAGCCCATCGCGTCGGCGAATGGGCAAGTCTGCGCAATACATCGCCGGAAATAGCCGAAGCCATTTTTGAAGTCGCACATTATGACGAGAAACTGGCGGAAAAAATTTGGGAAGAAGGTAGCGATGAGGTACTCATCAAAGCCTTTGAAAAAACAGACAAAGATTCGCTCTTTTGGGGTGAACAGACTATCGAACGCAAAAACGTCTAGCGCGCTGACTCCCCCGCGAACACGGGGGAGTTTTCTTTTACTTAGCCGCCTCATTCAGCACGCTATCGAACTTATCTGTCGGGCAAAAACCATCCGCATCTATCGGACATCCTTTCAGCTCCAGCGTTACGCGCTGCGCCGGGGATTTCAGCGTCAGAACGTCTGCATTACGCAACTGCTGCGAGCTCTGATACACATACTCGATTTTCATCAGATCACGATTTGCATTGCTGTCATGCCAGCGCTGGAAGACAATCTTCCCGCCAATCGGCGTACGCTCGTTCTGATCGTGAAGCTGGTACGGTTTAAAATCCAGCGCGGTGAGCAACGAAGCGATATTTGAATCATGCCCCACCAGCACGGTTATTTTCGGTGCTTTCGCGCGTTCAGTAACCAGCGCATTATCAATATATTTCACCAGTGGTTTGGCGACGTTCTGCGCCACTTCCGGGGAGGTGAACAGGCTATCCTGATAGCCGTTTTTCAGCTTCGACAGAACCTTCCACTGCTGATCCGATTTAATCTCGCCCCAGGCAACCTTGTCCATCGGGAAGCCTTCGTAATATTGCAGCGTGAAGGCATCAACCAGCGAATTTCCCACCTTCAGCGGCCCCGAAACGCCTGGCTCCTGCTGGTACTTCGCGCTAAACGTATCTTTGGCATCGGTCAGGGAACACTGCTGTTTTTCTTTGCAGGACGGAGAGTCTTTGTAGTCGGTCATTTGCTCAAGCAACTGATAGCTATCGTTGAGCTGCATTTTGCTGCGCTCTTTCTCCATGGCCTGAACGGCCTGCTGGCTGAAGGCGGCGGAATCATCGGTGATCACCGGGTTAAAGGTGGGATCCATGGTGCCCATTTTTTCCTGATGATGGACCGGAACATCGCAACCAGGGAAAGCACCGGTAACAAAGAACTGCGCCGTGGCGACCGTACGCTGCAGGCTGTTAGCATAGGTATAGACCGTGTTCGGTGCCGGGCATTCGCCCGATTTCACCATCCCCTGCTCTGCCAGCCACTCTCGCATGTAGTGGCCCATATAGATTTCCAGCACACCGCCCTTGGTAGTGAGTTGTCCGCCGGGGACATCCCATTCTGGCCATTGTTTGGGGGTGGACTGTTCAAGAACGCTGCCATTATTGGCTAAAGGTGCGCGTAAGTTATGCCGACTCATCATCAATACTTGCTGAAGCTGATAGCCTTCCGGCGCGGTCTGCGCCTGCGCGGCGGTTGACAATAAGACCGCCCCTGCCACGGCTGTGGCGATTAACGATTTATTCATCCCTACGACCTCTTGTTGTTATCAATCACAACAGAGTGTGACAGAAATATGACATATTTCCGGGAACGCTTTCGCAAAACAGACCATCTAGCGTGTCGTTTTAACACCAAACTCGGTTTCGAGTTTACGAATGCCAAGAGGTGTGAAGATGACATGGCGGCTGCCCTGTTCGGTTTTAATCCATCGCTGTTCACTGAACCAGCGCAGCAGCGTTGCGCCAAGCACACCACCAGGATGATAACGTCGTTCGCTCCAGTCCAGACAACCACAGGTTAACTTCCGCCGGGATGAGCCAGCTGCCAGGACAATCCCCATCTGTGCCAGCTTTTCCTGGCCAAGAGGAGTCAGCGTTTCACCATCCGGCGTTAACCACTGACGGGAAACCAGCGTATCGAACAACCTCACCGCGACCTCTCCGGCGAGATGGTCGTAGCAGGTGCGGGCATGCCGCAAACCTGGCGGTGTAGTGATTCTGCGGGGCGTTGATGTCGCCCACGCAACGCCCATCAGGCGTTCCAGCAGATCAGCGATATCGGAACCTGCAAGGCGAAAATAACGATGTCTGCCCTGCGCCAACGCGACAACAAAACGTTGTTCGCACAGACGCGCCAGATGCGCGCTGGCGGTCGACGCGGATATATCCGCCACCGCGCTGAGCTCAGTTGCAGTCCAGGCGCAGCCATCCATTAGGGCGCACAACATACGCGAGCGCGATTTATCGGCCATCACTGCCGCAGTGAGTGCCATTTTTGACTCCAGATCACCCTCTTCTTCATGTAACATCACGGATGCCATAACGACCTCATTGGCCCTGAATATCTGAATTAACGATGCCATGAAAGTCGCGCAAAGTCACCGCACCGGTCACACAGCACGTAGCATCATCTCTGTACCCAACCCGACCAGACAAAACAGAAAACAGCGTTTAAACACGAGCGGAGAAATAACCCTTCGCACACGGGTACCTATCCATTGGCCAATCAGCGCAGGAAAAATGGCCAAAGCCGACAAACTTAGCGATTGTATGGGCAGCGCGTTGTGCCACCACAGACCCAGCGCCAATGCCAGGGTCGAAAAGGTAAAAGAGATCCCGAGCGCCTGCACCAGTTCATCTTTCTCAAAGCCGAGGGACTGGATCCAGGGCACGGCGGGCATCACAAACACCCCGGTTCCGCCGGTCAATAAGCCGGTCACAAATCCAATAACGAGGGAGTACGGTTTTTCACGCTGCGGGGCCACCGCAATTTTCTTTCCCGCCAGCGTCCAGATAGCGTAGGCCACCAGCGCTACGCCGAGTGCAAACTGAGTTCGGGTGGTGTCACCACCGGTAATCCAGGCGCTGGCAAGCAGTGTCGCCACCACTACTGTCAGCAGCATTGGCCACAGTCGTTTGAGTAATTGGCGTGTATTTCCACCGCCGCCAAACTGGAACAAATTGCTTATCAGCGAAGGCAATAACAGCATGGCCGCCGCGGCAACTGGCGAAATAAGCGATCCGAGGATCCCCATAGCCACGGTGGGTAACCCCATACCCGTAACGCCTTTCACCATCCCGGCGAGGACAAATGTGGCGGCAATCATCACCACCAGAGCGGGTCCAAACGCTAAAGAACTCGTCATGTTGCACTTTCCTGGAAAAGAGAAGATGGCTGATTCTGGACGTTAATCACTGTGTTTGCTTCGTCAGGCAACGAAATATGCCTTCCAGGGGAGGGCGACGCCATAAAAAATGCCGGGTTTCCCCGGCACATTTATCAGAACGTTTTCGCCCACCACAACCGAAGTTTCATGCCCCAGTAGCTGGTCCAGCCGCTGGTGGTTAATACTACCCGACCTTGTGACATCACCACCAGCGTTGGCGTGACGCTGATTGCCCAACTGCGGGAAATGGCCCCGTTCGCATCATTGATGACCGGAAAGTCCACGCCTTTACGCGACAGCCAGCGAGATACCTCAGCTTCATTTCCGGAACGTAACGCAATGGTCATCACATTTTCCCCTTCCGAACGCAGCCTGGCGACTTCCGGCGTCGTGAAGCGGCATACGCCGCACCAGCTCGCCCAGAAATAAAGCAACACCGGCTCGTCTTTGCTGAGCGCCGCCAGCGTGACGGTTTCACCATCCAGTGTTTGTAAAGGCGTGCTGTCAAAGGAGGCAGGGAGCTGCGGCGCGCGCCAGACATCCATCAGCAACATTGCCCCCGCCAACAGTGCCAGTAAGATCAGCCCTTCGCGCAACCAGCGGCGCAGTTTACTGAGCATTGGCCGCCGCCAGTTTTTCTTTTACTACTTCCTCAAGGGTTTCCCACGGCACCGCGCCGGGAATAAGTTCATCACCAATAATCGTTGCCGGGGTTCCCTGCACCCCCACCAGTCGCGCCAGTTGCAGGTTAGTGCTCAGCGTTTCAGCACTTTGGGCGTCCAGCGTCACCGGACTGGCTCCCGCTTTTTCCTGCGCCTGTTTGATACTGACGTCGGTATGATAGCCCTTCTTCTGCATCAATTTTTCATGTAATGCCAGGGACTGTTGCGGATGCTCATGCCATGTCGTCAGCACGGTCCGCGCCGCCAGTTCCGAACTTTCACCTTTAAACGGCAGCGGTTTAATTACTACCGCCACGTCAGGATATTTCTGCACAATTTTTTCCAGCATTGGATCCAACTGCTTGCAGTATGGGCAGTTGTAATCGGTGAAGTTTATCAGGGTCAGTTTCGCCTGCTTCGCGCCAATCCGCGGGCTGTTAGGATCGTTAAACAAGGCTTCCTGAATTAATGCTTCAATTTGCTTTTCCTGTTCCGGGGTAAACGGCGCAGGCTCTTTCGCGATACTGACGGCAGAAAACAGGGTCAACAGCAGAACAATCATCATTTTCATGGGGTTACTCCTTTGGCATCATTCAACGTTTGCAGTACCGCATCGCGGGTTAACAACGTGGGTAACGCCTGGCCATCCGGCAGACCGGGGCCATAAATTTGGTTATACGGCACAGCAACCTGGCCGCGTTTTTTTAGAAATTCGGTAATAGCTTCAGAAGGGAGTGTCCAGTCGCCGCGCAGCGCCACCACATCCGGCTGTTGCAATGCGGCCTGTAAGTCTTCTTTATGCAACACGTTGTATTTGTTTACCTTACAGGTGATGCACCAGTCGGCTGTGACGTCAATGAACACGCGCTTATGTTGCGCCAGCGCGTCCTCAATCGCCTGCTCGCTTAGCGGTTGCCAGTTCACGCTTTCTTTAGCGCTACTTTGTCCGCTAAACCCTAAGTGTGGGAGCAGCAACGTCGCAAGCCAGATAGCCGAACCCAGCATCATCACGCCAAGCAGACGCCGCAAAATATTCATCCACCGCCCTGGCCGCGGCAAACGCAGCGCCAGACCGGGACGCAGGGCCACCAGCAGCCACGGTAAGCTCATCCCCAGCCCAAGTGCGATAAACAATCCCCACAACGTCGGCAGCGAAGCGGTCAATGCTACCGCCACCGCCGTTCCCAGAAACGGGGCACTGCACGGCGTGGCAAGCAGTGTCGCAAATGCACCTTGCCAGAAATGTCCCGACAGTCCGTTGCCGCCGTGAGTCGCCAGCGTGGTGGTCATAGCAGAAGGGAGTCGGAATTCAAACCACCCGAACAGGCTGGCGCTGAACGTCAGCATCACTAGCACCATGACGCCAATGAACCACGGATTCTGAAACTGGATCCCCCAGCCAAGGGCCTGATTGGTTAAACGCAGCACCGTCATCAATAGCGCCAGTGCCATAAACGAGACCAGTATTCCGGCTACCGATGCGAGGAACTGACGACGGATCTGGCGACGACTTTTTTCCTCGACCAGCAAAATAGAGCCCAGCTTCATGCCCAGAACCGGTAACACACAAGGCATCAGATTGAGGATCAAACCACCCAGCAGTGCCATGAGCACCACTTGCCACAGTGGGAGTGAGGCGTTCTCAACAACCGGGGCTTCGCCAATCGCAAGACGACTCTCCTGGGCAACACCGTTATCTGCCAGCACCAGCGTGACTGACTTACCACGCAGATCCGGCGCGCCTTCTCCCCAACCGTCATGTACAGGTACCGTAGCGCGTAATGTATCCCCCTCAACATGAATTTGCGGCATGCCAAAATCCGCATCATCAACAGCATCCAGATATAGCCCTGGTTCAGTCCAGCCTCCCGCACGGCGAGCCTCGACGACTAACTTTCCCGCCCGTGCGCCAGCGCTCAGAACATCGGTCAGGCCGCTGGCAAGTGGGATCTGTCCCATCGCCTGAGCATAGTCATGTGCAAAAGTCGGGTCCTGGGCTGTGGGCTTCACGGAAAAAGGAAAATCCGTCAACAGGCAAACGTTGCTACAGGTGGATAGCGTCAAAACGCCGCTGAGCGTGGCGGGCGCTCTACCGCGCACCACCATCGGGAACGTCACCTTATCGTGATACCCCTGAGTAGTGATATTGGCGACCTCAAAACGAGCAGGGGTTGGCCAGGACCAGTCGACCGCGGGCATTTCCCCTTTCCAGGCGATAGCAGGTGCAACGCCTCCCTCGCCCGGAGAACGCCAGTAGGTTTTCCAGCCGTCCTCCAGTTTGACATCCAGCAACAGACGGGTTTCTCCGCCTGCGGACGTATCAGCGCGTAACCGCACGCTGGCGTGATCGTTATCGGGTGAACGCAGCCAGCCGGGTTCAGCCGCCCAGGATACGGGCAGCCATAGCAATAACAGACAGAGCAGCGCCTGTCTGAAAACAGTCATCATAGTTTTTCTCCGTGAATAATTATCTAACAGTCAGCAACGGCTGTTCTGTCATTCACGGAAGACGCAAAATCGGAGATGCACCCGGAGAGTGGGCGGCGAGATGGCTCGCGGTGGGAAAAAAGGTAGACGAAACGCCCGTACTGGCGCCAGCAATGACAGCAGCAGGCACAGCACCAGAATAGCACCTTCAAACAATACGGGTGGCGCAGCCAGTAATGATTTCGCACTCAGTTCACAAGGGGTAACGGGTGAGGCCTCATCGGTCTGCACTTGTGCGCTGGCGACAACGCTTGTAACGGCGGTATCCATCTGCAACGCGTGCAGGCCCGCCATGCGTTGTGCGGTGCAAACCATCACCACAACACATGCCAGACAGAGGAACCACCATCCCATCCGTTGACGTTTCGCCATTATACCCTCACTCATTGATGCGAGTTATCTTAACCACTCGCCAGGTTTTGGCAACCTTTCCGCTGTAAAGTTATGTCCTGCTATCTGCTGGATATACCGCGATTTCAATCAGATTAAGATCGGGATCCCTGACATACACCGAACGAATAGGTCCTGTCGCACCGGTACGTGCAACGGGCTCTTCAATAATCTCGACTCCGTGGGTTTGAAACGTCTCCATCACCTCTTCCAGCGTACGCGTGGTGATAAAACATAAATCCAGCGCCCCCGGCGTTGGCGCGTAGGCTTTGGGTTCAAACTCTTTTCCCCGAATGTGGAGATTGATTTTCTGATTGCCAAAGACGAAGGCTTTCCGACCTTGCGCGAAGGTTTCCAGCCTCATACCTAAAAGCTCGACATAGAAACGAACGCAAGCCTCTTCATGATTGGTGGTTAGTACCAGGTGATCCAGGTGGTCGATCATAGCGATATCCATTTGGGTTGCTCATCTCTGACACTTACCCTATTCATTCACGCACGACAAGAAAAAGAAAATCTACGGAGTTATTTGCAGAACTTAACGCAACAACCTGCAATTTACGCTTTAAAAACGAAATGATAATTAATCATATTCCCGTCTTTATTTATTACACTATAACATTGCTAAAAACACCCATGAAAATATCACACAAGTTATCATTCACTATTTACGAAGAATGCCGAAAGATATTTCCATGACAGCACACAGATAATGCCCACCACGTACTGATGCGTAAATGAAAGTAAGGGTCAGCGCATTTCCAGAGAATTTCCTTATTATATTCAGACGCAATGAATAACGTATTCATTAGCAGATAATTTGTTTATTAAATGTTATTTAGAGTATATGGAAATGAAAAAATATTTATTACCCCTGATTGGGTTACTTTTTACAGTTAGCGCTCAGGCAGCATCATTTACCGACGGCAAAGAGTATATCTCACTGGAAAAACCTGTCGCTTCCGCTCCAGCCGCACTGAAGTTTTTCTCATTCTATTGCCCTTCCTGTTATCAGTACGATGAAGTTTTTGAAATCACTGATAACGTGAAAAAAGTATTGCCTGCAGATGTCAAACTCACCGAATACCACGTCGACTTTTTAGGTCCGCTGGGGCAAGACATGACCCACGCCTGGTCCGTCGCCATGCTGTTGAACGTACAAGATAAAGTTAAGCCGTTGCTTTTTGATGCCGTTCAGAAAAAACAAACCGTTAAAACAGCGGACGATATTCGTAACGTATTTATCAGCGCGGGCGTCAGCGCCAGTGATTATGATGCGGCATGGAATAGCTTTGCCGTGAAATCACTGACCGCTAAGCAGCAAGAAATGGCGAAGGCAGTTGATCTAACCGGTGTGCCCGCCATTTTTATCAACGGAAAATATATGATCAATCCAAAAGGACTGAAGTCAGATGACCTTAATGCATTCGTGCAAAACTATGCTGATACGGTCCGCTTCCTGATAAGCAAATCCTGATTTTTAGCTAATCTCATTTTTCGCACCACACAACAGATGCCGTAACCTCAACTGCGCTGTTGGTGGTGCAATGCCTGTATCGTTTATCGCAATATCCTCCCTTCCCGGTTGGCATTCGCCGTTATCAGGATTACCCTAAACTTAGCGGTGATACCTGTTGTCAGGGTTCACCTTCTGCAAGTGTTGATTTACACGAGAGAACGCTATGGAATTAAAGGATTATTACGCCATTATGGGCGTGAAACCGACAGACGATCTCAAGACAATCAAGACCGCCTATCGTCGACTCGCCCGTAAATATCATCCTGATGTCAGCAAAGAGACTGACGCAGAGGCCCGGTTTAAAGAGGTTGCAGAAGCCTGGGAAGTATTGAGTGATGAGCAGCGACGCGCCGAGTACGACCAGCTGTGGCAGCACCGCAACGACCCACAGTTCAGTCGTCAATTCCAGCAAGGAGAGAATCAAAGCTACAGCGCCGAAGATTTCGACGATATCTTCTCCTCCATTTTTGGTCAGCGTGCGCACCAGTCACGCCAGCGCCCTGCCAGCCGCGGGCACGACATTGAAATTGAAGTTGCCGTATTCCTCGAAGAAACGCTTACTGAGCATAGCCGCACTATCAGTTACAACCTGCCAGTCTATAATGCGTTTGGCATGGTAGAACGAGAAATTCCTAAAACGCTGAATGTGAAAATTCCGGCTGGCGTCGGTAACGGTCAGCGTATCCGTCTGAAAGGCCAGGGCACCCCCGGCGAAAACGGTGGGCCGAACGGTGATTTGTGGCTGGTGATTCATATTGCGCCGCATCCGCTGTTCGATATTGTTAATCAGGATCTGGAAGTTGTCGTTCCCCTCGCGCCGTGGGAAGCTGCGCTGGGTGCGAAAGTAACCGTTCCGACGTTGAAAGAGAGCATCCTGCTGACCATTCCTGCAGGCAGCCAGGCCGGCCAGCGACTCCGCATTAAGGGCAAGGGTCTGGTAAGTAAAAAACATACCGGCGATTTGTATGCGGTGATCAAAATAGTCATGCCACCGAAACCTGACGACGCCAGTGCCGCCCTGTGGCAACAGCTGGCGGATGCACAAAAGACCTTTGATCCGCGCAAAGAGTGGGGGAAAGCATAATGGCTAACGTTACCGTCACTTTTACCATTACCGAATTTTGTCTGTACACCGGTGTGTCAGAAGAAGAACTGCATGAGATTGTCGGCTTAGGGGTGATAGAACCCCATGAAGACGAGACGTTTGACGATCATGCGCTGACAGTAATGCGTCGCGCGGTGCGTCTGCGTCAGGAGCTGGAACTTGACTGGCCAGGGATTGCCGTTGCGCTGACGTTGCTGGAGGAGAACGCTCAGTTACGCCAGGAAAACCGCCTGCTGCGCCAGCGCCTGTCTCGCTTTATCAGCCATCCTTAGTGTGTCAGGACCAGCATGGTGCTGGTCCTTTTATTATCCGCCCCGCGCTCTTAATGACATTGCCCAGCAGATGGCATACAGTCTGAGATAAGAATTATCTTAAACAATAAGACGTTGAGTCATGCAGCTTTAACCCCTCACGAAAGGTCGTTTTCACAACATCTGGCAGCAGGATGATGCCTTGATTGAGAAGATATTTCAGGAACTGCTCTCTGAAACGCAGATTATCCAGGAAGATGAGTATCTATACCGCCAGGGACAGGTTGTCGATCGACTGATCATGGTGCAATCCGGAAGAATTTCACTGCGTTACAGCGCGGAGAATGGTCGCCGATTCCAGTTGGGCGCCATGGAATGCGACGAGCAGCTGTTTGGTGAAATGGAGTTTTTTACCGGGTATCGCTGCCAGCTTGATATCGTCGCGGAAGAACCACTGACCGTAGCGGTGTGCAGCTGTGACCGTCTGGAAGAAGCGCTAAATCAGCACCCCAGACTGGCGATATTTTTTGCCAGTGCAATAGCGATTGATTATCAGGATATGCTGGAAATCTTCCTGCACCGGATGCTCTACCCTATCGTACATAACGTGGCGTATGACCTGTATCGCCAGCATCAGAACAAGCAGCCGATGGATGGTTTCCATAAAAAATACCAGGAAGCTGAGCGATTCGGTACTACCGACCGGGTCTATCGGCGGGCGGTTAAAGCGCTGACGGATGCCGGGCTGGTAACGCGAACGAAGCAAGGACTGGAAATTAAGGATCTGGATGGGCTGCGTAAATTTCTCGGCAATGACATCATTGACTGACACACCAACGCTCGTTAACAGAACATTGGTGTGTCATTTCGGCGCAATCAGAACTTATAGGTGAGGCTGAAATAGTGACCGAGCCCGGTGGTACGCCCTGCTCCGCCGTGGTTTTCCATCAATGCCATGTTACGGAAATACTTCAGGCCATAACCGACTGCATAATGCTCTGAATGCCAGTAGATACCGTTATACCATTCAATCGCGTTATTGCTGTATAACGGTTGATTAGCAATCTTATTCGCGGCGAACTGGTAGTCAAAGTACCCCTGATAGTTCAGATAACTGCCGTTGGCAAAGGTATAGAATGGCGTCGACCAGTTAGTCGAGAACATGTAACCATCCCACTTTCCTTCGTTATCCGCACCGTAGTTTTCACGAACATAATGCGCATAGATGTTCATTCCCACCAGACCAAACCACGGGACCTTCACATCTGTACCCAGGCCAACGTAATGTTCAAATAATTCCCGGTCGCCAATGTTATTTACCGTTGCAATATAGAATTCGTTAAACGGCCCAACGGATAAATCTTTATTAAAAATGGCGTCCAGGGAAAAACGCGGAGATATCTTGGCAAAGAAGTTATCACCCCCATGACGATCGTCCTGCTCGCGATCCAAAATATCAAAGAAATCCACATAACCGTACAGATCGATAATGCCAGAGCGTGCACCAAACTCCAGTTCCAGATAGGTGTCATTGCGAATACCATATGGCACTTTCGCGTCCACACTTTGCATTAAGTTCATCTGCATCCAGTTAAAATCATGTTTACGGATGTTGCCATCAGTATAGTCAGCCGCGAATGCTTGCATACAGCTCATTGCCACTACTGCACCCAGGATTGTTTTTTTAATCATTAACTTATTGTTCTTCAGCATTTTTCAATTCCTTTGAGTAAGGTTGAGTATCGCCCCACCATATAAATGGTGAGGCGACTGGCTATTTAATTAAAGAGGTAAGTGTTATTAGTGTTTTTAATTACGTTTGAGTTTTAATGTCACCATCAACATGACAAAAATAATTAAATACAACACCGGTATCGCGTACATAATTTTCTGCAATCCCATTGTTTTTTCCATGAGCGCGCTGATCGCCGGACTAAACATGGCCCCGGCACTGCCGCTAATTAAAATATAAGAAACGTTCTGACTGCTCGCACGCTTCACGAAAGAAACACCATAGGCAATAAATGAGTTATACAGCGCAGCACAGACAAACCCGTAACTGTAGGCCAGATAATCAAGCCCGGAGATATTATCCTTCGTGACGATAATTGTGGTAATAATGCTAGCCAGCAGAATAATGCTTAGCAGGAAATAATGTATCTTCACCCGAGAAACAATGACGGTTGATACTAATGCCCCGATCAGCGCAGCGCCCCAGTATTGCGTAATAATATTCCCTGCTTCTTCAAAGGGAATGCCAAATTTGTTCTTCACAAATAATGGTGCCCAGGTCAGGAAGGTGTACAGCGCCAGCATACCTAAGAACAGGCCAATGCCTCCGCTGATAATCCCTGGATTCCACTCCGATTTTACCTTGTCTGTCCGATCTGCCGTGGGCGCCGTCTCGCAGGCAGTAAAGCGGGTGAGCGCCACAACGCCCAGCGTGAGTAAGGCCACCATACCTACGCTCAGATAGCTGTAACTCCACGACATATTGTGCGTCAGGGCGAAGGTCGTGATCAGCGGAAAAACCACGCCCGCAACGTTGAAAGTGGCGTCCTGCACCACCAGCATCGTACTTTGAATACGATCCTGCCAGACCGATACCACAATCGTTCCCGCCACGCACAGACCGATCCCACCGCAAAAACCCACCAGGGTCATGGCGACCATCACAGGCCATAAGCCAGGGCTTAAATGCATTACCAGAGCGCAAAGGAACACTATCGAATAGATAATGAGCGTCATACGCTTCACACCGATTTTCTCAATCAGGAAAAAGGCGGCGATGGTGCCGGCTAATGCTCCACCATTGAGCAACGAAAATATCGAAGCAACGGTGTTCACATCGGCATCGTAGCGTACTGCAATCGGTTCGATTAGCATACCGAACTGACTGGCAAACCCTGCCATAATAAAATTTGCCAGAAAACTAATCAGCGTAAGTGCTATTTTATTCTTCATATAATGCCATCTCTGATTGGTTCAATTAAAAGCAGGAACTAAGCGGTAACAGCAGTATTTAGCGCCAACTCAATCATGTTGTTAAAGGTCAATTGTCGTTCTTCTGCGGTTGTTTCTTCTCCGGTCAGGCAATGATCGGAGACAGTTAAAATAGCCAGCGATTCAATATTAAACTGATGCGCTAAAGCGTATAAGCCTGCTACTTCCATATCTACACCCAGCACACCGAATTTTTCCAGTGCCGGTATTAAATTTTCGTCAGGATCGTAATAAAGATCGCCGCTAAAAACATTGCCGACTTTAATATCGATACCGGCCTTCTGTGCCAGCGTCCACGCCTGCTGCAATAATGGGAAATAGGCGGATGTTGCCATCGCATAGCCTGCGCTACGTTTTAAATTTGTGACTGAATCCGTTCCGGCTGCGATGGCCAGGATAATATCGCGCATTTTGACATGATGTTGTGTTGCGCCTAAACTGCCGACGCGAATAATTCTTTGCACACCAAAATCATGTACCAGTTCATGGGCATAAAGCGTCATTGAAGGAATGCCCATTCCATGTCCCATCACCGAAACAGGTTGCCCAAAATATAAACCGGTATAACCCAGCATATTACGTACATTGGTGACTTCGCGGTAATCCATTAGATAATTTTCGGCAATAAATTTAGCACGGAGCGGATCGCCCGGCATAATAACGGTTGGCGCGAAATCACCTGGCTTGGCATTAATATGTGCAGTCATAACAATTCCTGAATTATGGGTATTGAAGATATGCAGGGATTGTAACCAGACGTTTGTGAGGTGATTGAGGACAAAAGTCCTGCTCAGAGGATCGGCCTCTCATTTTTGAGAGTTAGTGGTGCAGGTAAGTGGTAAAACGGAACACAGCGTGTTGGTCTTCTGGCGTGCGGTGAGTAACGTCAGCATCCCGACGCAAAGAAGCAGTACGTTGTTCATGGCAAATTCGCACTGCCAGATGAAGGCGACGGCTGCGACGGGAACCAGTCACAAGCAAGCGCCTCACCATCCGATTGTGGCCCCCCAAATCCCCTCAGCGGCGTGGTCACTACCGACGCCAGCAGCAGGGACTTACGATTCCCATTTATAATCCGTATGCAGAATAGCGCCAAAGATAATTGCATTTCTGACTCTTGCCGCTCAATATTGTTTTTAAAGGAGGCTTATTGTTATTATCGTTTTCCATTCTAAGATTGAGTTATGCATGCCATGATCCCATTTAGATTTAGTGAGATGACTCACGCCGATATTCCTGCTGTTCAGTCGTTCCTTATTGAGCATCTTAATTTATTCTTCAATGCCGGCAGATCCATGCCTTCTGCCGAAGAAGATCTCTTTGATCTCGAACAACAGTATCTGTTACAGGAAAGAAATTTATTGCTTTGCGCATGGAGTGAAAACCAAGAATTAATCGCCACACTGGCGGTATGTCAATATAATGATCGTATTACTGAACTGCGTGGGCGTTACAACTTGCGTGAAACGGCAGAAATTTGTCGTTGCTACGTGGATGAACGCTATCGTAGACAGGGGATTGGTAGCCAATTGTTTGCTTTAGCAGATGTATTCTGCCAGCAACATCAATATAAAACGTTGTATCTTCACACCCATCATTTTTTACCCGGAGGATATCACTTCTGGTTGCGTAATGATTTTAAGGTGATTATGGATATGCAGGATGAATGGCAATTGGTACATATGGAGAGTTCATAAAAAAAGGATTCAAACACCAATCCGCAGCATTTTTGATGGTGATCAATATGTTTCATACGCAGAGATTGAATCATACTCGTAGTTTGATCAACATCAATCAATTCTCATTTAGCTTTCTGTTGTTATTTTCATTTATAGCAACACACAGAGGAATGCATCTACATCCTATTGTTTTTACTGATCATTTTCAGAACGGCATTATCTCTTTACCTCTTACATTCCGTGGTTGACCTTGTTAACAATTGCCGTTAGAGTCACTTTCGACAGCATTTCATTACATTTTGTGTATGAATAGGAATATGGTGAGAATTATTTAATTCAATTCCATAACTGCCCCCGCAACTGTAGGCGGATGCAGAATATCCTTGTGTGGCTAATAAGCCACTGGTCACTGTAAAGTTTATCTTTATGGGAAGGCTGATATTCTGATTACCGTGAGTCAGGAGACCTGCTGTCAATGATGTATACCATTGAGTGGAC
This sequence comes from Citrobacter freundii complex sp. 2024EL-00216, assembly GCF_043945515.1. Lineage (NCBI taxonomy): Bacteria > Pseudomonadati > Pseudomonadota > Gammaproteobacteria > Enterobacterales > Enterobacteriaceae > Citrobacter > Citrobacter freundii complex sp. 2024EL-00216. Next base: position 320,774 of record NZ_JBIMRA010000005.1, read on the forward strand.
GGGATGGTCCATGGGATGAATTATTTGACACAAGCAGTAGTGTATTTATGAATAAGATTTTGGCTAAGTCAGGATTATTTGCATTTTTCGCATATCTTTATTCTTAAATTTCACGATTCAATGTCATCTATCTTCATGTCTCCTCCCGATATATGGAATGAAATGAGCCATGACCAGACCTTAAGATTCTGGCATCAACGGGACGATGACAATGCACGCTAATTCTACCTTTTACTCCTCTAAAAAAACGCTTCTGGCTATTTTTGGTACCACTGCTCTGCTGCTCGCTTCCGGTTTTTCTAACGCGGCAAAAACTGAATATCCTCTGACGATTAAAAACTGCGGCCGCGATATTACCTTTAATCAGGCACCAACGCGCGTGGCAACGGTGGGTCAGAACAGTACCGAGATCCTCTATTCATTAGGGCTTGCCGATCGCGTCGTCGGTACTTCATTGTGGTTTGGCCCGGTACTGGACACCTATAAAACAGAAAATGAAAAAGTTGCCGTTATTGCGCAAAATATTCCGAGCTTTGAAGGGATTTTGGCTAAAAAACCGGATCTGGTCGCCAGCCAGTTTGAGTGGCAAATCGGCCCAGCTGGCACGGTTGCCTCTTATGAACAGTTTAGTGAACTGAAGGTTCCTGTTTACACCGCGCCAGCTGACTGTGCGAAAGATAACGAAGATGGTGGTGATGGTGTCCGTAAAGGAATGTTTGATATCACCATGGTGTATCAGGAAGTCGCCGATCTGGCAAAAATCTTCGATGTTCAGGATAAAGGCGAAGCGCTGATTGCCAGCCTTAAAGCACGTGAAGCCGTAGCGAAAAATAAAATTACCGGTATTGATAAGAATGTTTCTGCCGTGTTCTGGTTTTCAAGTGCCGATTTACAGCTCGATCCTTACGTTGCCGGAAAGTTTGGCCCAGCAGCATGGATAGCCCAAACACTGGGTGTGAAGAATGTGATTGATTCTGCCGAAGAATGGCCAACAGTGGGCTGGGAAACTATCGCTAAAGCTAATCCTTCTGTCATTGTGCTCGGCGAGATGAGCCGTCGCCGCTTCCCGGCAGATGACTGGAAGATCAAGATGGAATACCTCAAGTCCGATCCTGTCACCACGCTGGTTCCTGCCGTTAAGGAAAACCATCTGCCGGTCATCGACGTACAGACAATGAATGCTGGGATCAGAACTATTGATGGGCTAGAAAAACTGGCTGATGCCCTGGTTGAATATGGCTTAGCTCATCCGCAGGCTGCTCATTAATCTACGTTTTGCGCTATATCCTGCGCGGTATAGCGCATCTCTGTTACTTAGGAACGCAGATAATCATGAGTGATCCACGCAGGATGCGTCGTGCCTTTGGTCTGCTTGCAGTGAGAGTCGGTGGGCATACCGTCTGGGTCAGTGCGCTGATGTGCTGCGTACTGCTGGCGGGGATTTCCATCGGCGGGTAATGACTCCAACTTATTGATAGTGTTTTATGTTCAGATAATGCCCGATGACTTTGTCATGCAGCTCCACCGATTTTGAGAACGACAGCGACTTCCGTCCCAGCCGTGCCAGGTGCTGCCTCA